>NZ_JBJQJA010000003.1:0-367868 GCF_046487665.1 Escherichia sp. WS1152
CCCCCTCTTTGGTCTTGCGACGTTATGCGGTATTAGCTACCGTTTCCAGTAGTTATCCCCCTCCATCAGGCAGTTTCCCAGACATTACTCACCCGTCCGCCACTCGTCAGCAAAGAAGCAAGCTTCTTCCTGTTACCGTTCGACTTGCATGTGTTAGGCCTGCCGCCAGCGTTCAATCTGAGCCATGATCAAACTCTTCAATTTAAAAGTTTGATGCTCAAAGAATTAAACTTCGTAATGAATTACGTGTTCACTCTTGAGACTTGGTATTCATTTTTCGTCTTGCGACGTTAAGAATCCGTATCTTCGAGTGCCCACACAGATTGTCTGATAAATTGTTAAAGAGCAGTTGCGACGCGGCTTTCAGCTCACTGTCGCGAGGTGGCGTATATTACGCTTTCCTCTTTCAGAGTCAACCCTGAATTTCAGGATTTTTCTCTTCAACCGAACTGGCTGTTTGTGTGAAGTGATTCACATCCGCCGTGTCGATGGAGGCGCATTATAGGGAGTCGGCTCAGGAAGACAAGCGGAAAAATGCATTTTTATTTCAATCGCTCATCTTTTAATCATTGCGCCGGTTTTTGCT
The DNA here is from genome assembly GCF_046487665.1 of Escherichia sp. WS1152. Classification (NCBI taxonomy): domain Bacteria; kingdom Pseudomonadati; phylum Pseudomonadota; class Gammaproteobacteria; order Enterobacterales; family Enterobacteriaceae; genus Escherichia; species Escherichia sp. WS1152. Next base: position 587 of record NZ_JBJQJA010000003.1, read on the forward strand.
GCTTTTTTATCGCTTGCGGCAGGTCTGCCAGGCTATTTAACACCCAATCTGCCGCGTTTTCTGCTTCAGGTGTAATAGGTTTACCCGTACGCACCAGCACTTTTGTTCCCACGTTCGCCGCAACCGCTGCCTGCATATCTTCTAATTTATCGCCCACCATATAAGAAGCGGCCATATCAATATGCAAATAATCGCGTGCTGACAAAAGCATCCCCGGATGTGGTTTGCGGCAATCGCAGACCTGGCGAAACTCTTCAACACTACCCTGCGGATGATGCGGGCAATAATAGATACCATCCAGATCGACATCTCGGTCCGCCAGCGACCAGTCCATCCACTCGGTCAGCGTTTCAAACTGTGCTTCGGTAAATTTACCGCGAGCAATGCCAGACTGGTTGGTTACTACCACCAGCGCAAAGCCCATTTTTTTTAGCTCGCGCATGGCGTCAATAACACCGTCGATAAATTCAAAGTTGTCGATCTCATGGACATAGCCGTGATCGACATTAATAGTGCCGTCACGGTCAAGAAAAATTGCGGGTACGCTCTTCGCCACCTTTTATAGCTCCTTAATAAGGCATGTGACGCTAGTATCGCATGTTTCGACCTGCAAGAAAGTGCTCTTCGCATAAACCTGATTGATTTAGACGTCTGGATGCCTTAACATCCATTTCATTGACGGCGTTGCCCGTTTCAGGCATTCGAGATGCCACGACTAACTTAATGACGATAATAAATAATCAATGATAAAACTTTCGAATATCACCAAAGTGTTCCACCAGGGCACCCGCATCATCCAGGCGTTGAACAACGTCAGCCTGCATGTGCCAGCTGGACAAATTTATGGCGTTATCGGTGCCTCAGGCGCGGGTAAGAGTACGCTTATACGTTGTGTAAACCTGCTGGAGCGCCCAACCGAGGGTAGCGTGCTGGTCGATGGCCAGGAACTGACCACGCTGTCAGAATCCGAGTTGACCAAAGCTCGTCGCCAGATTGGTATGATTTTCCAGCATTTTAACCTGCTCTCTTCGCGTACTGTTTTTGGCAACGTGGCTCTGCCGCTGGAGCTGGACAATACACCGAAAGACGAGATCAAACGTCGCGTGACGGAATTGCTGTCATTGGTTGGTCTTGGCGATAAGCATGATAGCTACCCGTCGAATCTTTCCGGTGGGCAGAAACAACGTGTGGCGATTGCCCGTGCATTAGCCAGCAATCCCAAAGTATTGCTGTGTGATGAAGCCACCAGCGCGCTGGACCCGGCAACGACACGTTCTATTCTCGAACTGCTGAAAGACATCAACCGCCGTCTGGGTTTGACGATTCTGTTGATCACCCACGAAATGGACGTTGTGAAGCGTATTTGTGATTGCGTGGCGGTCATCAGCAATGGCGAACTAATCGAGCAGGACACGGTAAGTGAAGTGTTCTCACATCCGAAAACGCCGCTGGCGCAGAAGTTTATTCAGTCAACCCTGCATCTGGATATCCCGGAAGATTACCAGGAACGTCTGCAAGCGGAGCCATTCACTGACTGCGTGCCGATGCTGCGTCTGGAGTTTACCGGTCAATCGGTCGATGCCCCACTGCTTTCTGAAACCGCGCGTCGTTTCAACGTCAACAACAACATTATTAGCGCGCAGATGGATTACGCCGGTGGCGTGAAGTTCGGCATCATGCTGACTGAAATGCACGGCACACAACAAGATACGCAAGCCGCCATTGCCTGGCTGCAGGAACACCATGTAAAAGTAGAGGTACTGGGTTATGTCTGAGCCGATGATGTGGCTGCTGGTTCGTGGCGTATGGGAAACGCTGGCAATGACCTTCGTATCCGGATTTTTTGGGTTTGTGATTGGTCTGCCGGTTGGCGTCCTGCTTTATGTCACGCGTCCGGGGCAAATTATTGCTAACGCGAAGCTGTATCGTACCGTTTCTGCGATTGTGAACATTTTCCGTTCCATCCCGTTCATTATCTTGCTGGTATGGATGATTCCGTTTACCCGCGTTATTGTCGGTACATCGATTGGTTTGCAGGCAGCAATTGTTCCGTTAACCGTTGGTGCAGCACCGTTTATTGCCCGTATGGTCGAGAACGCTCTGCTGGAGATCCCAACCGGGTTAATTGAAGCTTCCCGCGCAATGGGTGCCACGCCAATGCAGATCGTCCGTAAAGTGCTGTTACCGGAAGCGTTGCCGGGTCTGGTGAATGCGGCAACTATCACCCTGATTACCCTGGTCGGTTATTCCGCGATGGGTGGTGCAGTCGGTGCCGGTGGTTTAGGTCAGATTGGCTATCAGTATGGCTACATCGGCTACAACGCGACGGTGATGAATACGGTACTGGTATTGCTGGTCATTCTGGTTTATTTAATTCAGTTCGCAGGCGACCGCATCGTCCGGGCTGTCACTCGCAAGTAACGTTCAACACAACATAAATAATTGAAGAAGGAATAAGGTATGGCGTTCAAATTCAAAACCTTTGCGGCAGTGGGAGCCCTGATTGGATCACTGGCACTGGTAGGCTGCGGTCAGGATGAAAAAGATCCAAACCACATTAAAGTCGGCGTGATTGTTGGTGCCGAACAGCAGGTTGCAGAAGTCGCGCAGAAAGTTGCGAAAGACAAATATGGCCTGGACGTTGAGCTGGTAACCTTCAACGACTATGTTCTGCCAAACGAAGCATTGAGCAAAGGTGATATCGACGCCAACGCCTTCCAGCATAAACCGTACCTTGATCAGCAACTGAAAGATCGTGGCTACAAGCTGGTCGCAGTAGGCAATACTTTTGTTTATCCAATTGCTGGTTACTCCAAGAAAATCAAATCACTGGATGAACTGCAGGATGGTTCGCAGGTTGCCGTGCCAAACGACCCAACTAACCTTGGTCGTTCACTGCTGCTGCTGCAAAAAGTGGGCTTGATCAAACTGAAAGATGGCGTTGGCCTTCTGCCGACCGTTCTTGATGTTGTTGAGAACCCAAAAAATCTGAAAATTGTTGAGCTGGAAGCACCGCAACTGCCGCGTTCTCTGGACGACGCGCAAATCGCTCTGGCAGTTATCAATACCACCTATGCCAGCCAGATTGGCCTGACTCCGGCGAAAGACGGTATCTTTGTCGAAGATAAAGACTCCCCGTACGTAAACCTGATCGTAACGCGTGAAGATAACAAAGACGCCGAGAACGTGAAGAAATTCGTCCAGGCTTATCAGTCTGACGAAGTTTACGAAGCAGCAAACAAAGTGTTTAACGGCGGCGCTGTTAAAGGCTGGTAATTTTTAGGCTGTTTCCACAATTTGTAATATCATTCAGGACGGGCGCTTGCCCGTCTTGTCATTTTTACAAGCTCCTGATTCAATATTGACGTTTTGATCATACATTGAGGAAATACTATGCGTGCTTTACCGATCTGTTTAGTAGCACTCATGCTAAGCGGCTGTTCCATGTTAAGCAGATCCCCTGTCGAACCCGTTCAAAGCACTGCACCCCAGCCGAAAGCGGAGCCTGCAAAACCGAAAGCGCCGCGCGCCACGCCGGTCCGAATTTATACCAATGCAGAAGAATTAGTCGGCAAACCGTTCCGCGATCTCGGTGAAGTCAGTGGCGACTCTTGCCAGGCCTCTAATCAGGACTCTCCGCCGAGCATTCCAACCGCACGTAAGCGGATGCAAATCAACGCCTCTAAAATGAAAGCCAATGCGGTATTACTGCATAGCTGCGAAGTCACCAGCGGTACGCCGGGCTGCTATCGTCAGGCTGTATGTATCGGTTCTGCGCTTAACATTACGGCGAAATGAGCAGTTTCCAGTTCGAGCAAATAGGCGTTATTCGCTCGCCCTATAAAGAAAAATTCGCCGTTCCGCGCCAGCCAGGTCTGGTAAAAAGCGCCAACGGCGAACTGCATCTCATTGCTCCCTACAACCAGGCCGACGCCGTTCGCGGCCTGGAAGCGTTCAGCCATTTATGGATCCTTTTCGTCTTTCATCAAACGATGGAAGGCGGCTGGCGTCCGACTGTGCGTCCACCGCGCCTCGGCGGTAACGCCAGAATGGGGGTTTTCGCAACACGCTCTACTTTCCGCCCTAACCCAATTGGCATGTCGCTGGTAGAGCTGAAAGAGGTTGTTTGCCATAAAGACAGCGTGATTCTGAAGCTCGGCAGTCTGGATCTGGTCGATGGTACGCCGGTAGTGGATATCAAACCGTATCTCCCCTTTGCCGAATCGCTTCCCGATGCCTGTGCCAGCTATGCGCAAAGTGCGCCAGCGGCAGAGATGACGGTGAGTTTTACCGCAGAGGTCGAAAAGCAGCTTTTGACGCTGGAGAAGCGTTATCCGCAGTTAACCCTGTTTATCCGCGAAGTACTGGCGCAAGACCCGCGCCCGGCCTATCGTAAAGGTGAGGAAACGGGCAAAACCTATGCCGTCTGGCTGCATGATTTTAACGTTCGCTGGCGCATTACCGACGCAGGTTTTGAAGTCTTTGCGCTGGAACCGCGTTAAATTGACGCCCTTCTCTTTTGACATTTCTTTTGCACTGGTAAACTAAATCACTTTTTTTGTCCCAGGCTCGCCTTGAGCCTGTTCTACCTTCCAACTGGAACCGTAACAACATGCGTACTAGCCAATACCTGCTCTCCACTCTCAAGGAGACACCTGCCGACGCCGAGGTGATCAGCCATCAGCTGATGCTGCGCGCCGGGATGATCCGCAAGCTGGCCTCCGGGTTATATACCTGGCTGCCGACCGGCGTGCGCGTTCTGAAAAAAGTCGAAAACATCGTGCGTGAAGAGATGAACAACGCCGGTGCGATCGAGGTGTCGATGCCGGTGGTTCAGCCAGCCGATTTGTGGCAAGAGAGTGGTCGTTGGGAACAGTACGGTCCGGAACTGCTGCGTTTTGTTGACCGTGGCGAGCGTCCGTTCGTACTCGGCCCAACTCATGAAGAAGTTATCACTGACCTGATTCGTAACGAGCTGAGCTCTTACAAACAGCTGCCGCTGAACTTCTATCAGATCCAGACCAAGTTCCGCGATGAAGTGCGTCCGCGTTTCGGCGTCATGCGTTCCCGCGAATTCCTGATGAAAGATGCTTACTCTTTCCATACTTCTCAGGAATCCCTGCAGGAAACCTACGACGCAATGTATGCGGCCTACAGCAAAATCTTCAGCCGCATGGGGCTGGATTTCCGCGCCGTACAGGCCGACACCGGTTCTATCGGCGGTAGCGCCTCTCACGAATTCCAGGTGCTGGCGCAGAGCGGTGAAGACGATGTGGTCTTCTCCGACACCTCTGACTATGCAGCGAACATTGAACTGGCAGAAGCTATCGCGCCGAAAGAACCGCGCGCTGCTGCTACCCAGGAAATGACGCTGGTTGATACGCCGAACGCGAAGACCATCGCGGAACTGGTTGAACAGTTCAATCTGCCGATTGAGAAAACGGTTAAGACTCTGCTGGTTAAAGCGGTTGAAGACAGTAGCTTCCCGCTGGTTGCTCTGCTGGTGCGCGGTGACCACGAACTGAACGAAGTTAAAGCAGAAAAACTGCCGCAGGTTGCCAGCCCGCTGACTTTTGCGACTGAAGAAGAAATTCGTGCCGTGGTTAAAGCCGGTCCGGGTTCACTGGGTCCGGTAAACATGCCGATTCCGGTGGTGATTGACCGTACCGTTGCGGCGATGAGTGATTTCGCTGCTGGTGCTAACATCGATGGTAAACACTACTTCGGCATCAACTGGGATCGCGATGTCGCTACCCCGGAAGTTGCGGATATCCGCAACGTGGTGGCTGGCGATCCAAGCCCGGATGGTCAGGGTACGCTGCTGATCAAACGTGGTATCGAAGTCGGTCACATCTTCCAGCTGGGTACCAAGTACTCCGAAGCACTGAAAGCCTCCGTACAAGGTGAAGATGGCCGTAACCAGATCCTGACTATGGGTTGCTACGGTATCGGCGTAACGCGCGTAGTAGCTGCAGCCATTGAGCAGAACTACGACGAACGCGGCATCGTATGGCCTGACGCGATCGCACCGTTCCAGGTGGCGATTCTGCCGATGAACATGCACAAATCCTTCCGCGTACAAGAACTTGCTGAGAAACTGTACAGCGAACTGCGTGCACAAGGTATCGAAGTGCTGCTGGATGACCGCAAAGAGCGTCCGGGCGTGATGTTTGCTGATATGGAACTGATCGGTATTCCGCACACTATTGTGCTGGGCGACCGTAACCTCGACAACGACGATATCGAATATAAATATCGTCGCAACGGCGAGAAACAGTTAATTAAGACTGGTGACATCGTCGAATATCTGGTGAAACAGATTAAAGGCTGATGCCAGAAAGGGTCCTGAATTTCAGGGCCCTTTTTTACATGGATTGTATAAAATGGATAAACCAAAGGCGTACTGCCGCCTGCTTCTCCCCTGCTTTCTTTTACTTTCGGCCTGTACCGTTGATATCAGCCAGCCAGACTCCTCTGCCACAGCAGTAGATGCCGAGGCGAAAACATGGGCTGTCAAATTCCAGCATCAAAGCTCTTTCACCGAACAATCAATAAAAGAAATAACGGTACCTGATCTCAAACCCGGCGATTTGCTGTTCTCCTCAAGCCTGGGGGTAACCTCATTTGGGATCCGCGTTTTCAGCACTTCCTCTGTGAGTCACGTTGCAATCTATCTGGGTGAAAATAACGTTGCAGAAGCGACAGGCGCTGGCGTCCAGATTGTTTCCCTTAAAAAAGCGATGAAGCATAGTGATAAACTTTTCGTCTTACGAGTCCCGGATCTTACCCCGCAACAAGCCACAGAAATCACCGCGTTCGCCAATAAAATCAAAGATAGCGGTTATAACTATCGCGGCATTGTCGAATTTATTCCCTTTATGGTGACTCGCCAGATGTGCTCACTGAATCCGTTCTCCGAGGATTTTCGCCAACAGTGCGTCAGCGGCCTGGCGAAAGCGCAGTTAAGCAGTGTGGGCGAAGGAGACAAAAAGTCGTGGTTTTGTTCGGAATTTGTCACTGATGCATTTGCCAAAGCCGGGCATCCGCTTACGCTGGCGCAATCGGGCTGGATTAGCCCTGCCGATCTGATGCATATGCGTATTGGTGATGTCTCTGCGTTTAAGCCAGAAACGCAGTTACAGTATGTTGGGCACCTGAAGCCAGGGATTTATATCAAGGCGGGTCGCTTTGTTGGGCTGACCCGGTGATAAAGTAAATGCCTTATCCGCCTTAAGGTATGAGGGGGGTTGTAGGCATGATAAGACGCGCCAGCGTCGCATCAGGCGTTGAGCACCATTGCCGGATGCGGCGTAAACGCCTTATCCGGCCTACAAAAAACGTGCAAATTCAAAATGTTGAAATATATCCTTCTGGCCTGTTTTGCGTTTGTTTCTGTCTCAAGACGGGTTACTGCCCCAAACTACTGCAATCCTTGTTTGGGTAAAATTTACCTGCCGTATCGGGCGCTAATACTTTGGTCGGCGCACCGGTATCCGGATTAGCCTCAAGCGTAAAGTGACCTTCCACTGACAGTAACACCGGTTTTTCACTGCTGCCGCGAGCAGCCAGATACCCTCGTTCCAGCTCTGCGTTATTCGCCACCATGAAACGTTTTCCGGTCGCGCAATCAGTGAAGGTCGCCGCATCAGCCATATAAAAATACATGCCCCGCAGGGTCATCGGCGTCATGGGTAAACTGGATTGTGCCGGTTCCAGCGTATAGTTGAACTGCGATTCAATCGGATTGCCTTCACGATCGAGCATCTCCAGCGCATCGCCTTTCGCCCGATAATATGACTTTTCACCTTTGCTGTCGGTTAATACCAGCTTGTCAGCGGTTCGCGCCCATGTACCGTAGGAAGCGAAGGAGGAAGGTTCTTCACGAGCACCGAGATAACGCTCATTCATCACCCATGTTCCGTCTTTTTCGAGGAACAGAGAGGTTTCGATTCCTTCGCAATCGGCACACGGCAGCACGCCGCGCCAACTTTGCGGCATCGGTTTCAGTTCGGCTGCCTGCGCCGGAGAAAGCGTATCGACTTCGGCCCGATTATTACAACCCATCAGAGTAAAGAGGCTGATTACAGCCATCGCTGTCACTATCGCTTTTTTCACCATCCATTCCTTCTTTTTATTCCCGACCGCTGCGCACTTTGCCGCGCATCGCCTTCACGCTTGATTTTTGTGCTTTCGATGCCAGCCTGCGCTCTTTCGATGCACGGGTGGGCCGCGTGGGTCGTCGGGCTTTTTGTTCTGTTGTTAATTCTTTAATCACAGCCACCAGCCGGGCCAGAGCTGCTTCGCGGTTCAGTTCCTGACTGCGGTATTCCTGTGCCTTAATGACAATCACGCCATCACTGCTGATCAAATGATGGCTGGCGGCGAGCAGACGCTCTTTGTAATACTCTGGCAGGCTGGACGCCCGAATGTCAAAACGCAGATGAATAGCCGTTGAGGTCTTATTAACATGCTGCCCGCCCGCGCCCTGCGCACGAATGGCGGTGATCTCAAGCTCACCATCGGGAATAGCAACATGTCGGGAAATCACAATCATGAAGGTTGTTGCCAGGCGGTTAAGTTCACTTCCAGATTATTCTTATCATCTGATAACCAGATAACACCATCCTGAATCGTTGCCTGCAGCGTCATGGTACGATCGGCAAAGGCGCTCACTTTCGCCAGCTGCTCGTCGTCCAGATACCAGACAGAAAGATTGGCAAACTGCGCACATTTGCTCTGATTTTGCTGCCACCAGATTTGCGCCGCCCGACTATTATAGGTAAACAGCGCCACTTCTGCGGCCTGGGTGCAGGCTTTCTTAATTCGTCGCTCATCCGGCAGCCCCAGCTCAATCCACAAATCAATGCCCAGGTGATCGTTACGCAGCCACGCTTCCGGCTCATCATCGGCACACAAACCACGGGTAAATTGCAGACGTTCATCGGCATATTTCAGCCACGCCAGCAAGCGCAGCATCATACGCTCCTGGGTTTCTGAAGGATGGCGCGCCAGCGTCAGAGAGGCATCGAGAAACTGGTTACGGTCGAGATCGGCCACATTAACCGTCGCTTTATAAATTGTCGCTTTAAGCGCCATAAGAAAACTCCTTTCGAATCAGGAGGCCATTGTAACGGAATACGTGCAGTTGCGGCGCTGATATTGCAGAAATGAGTGTGGTATAGTCACCTTGCGAAACAGAGTTTATCTTCGTAGGCTTAGACTTGCATCCACGGTTAAGTCAGAGTGCTGACAGGAGGGCATGTGGAAAAATATTGTGAGTTAATACGCAAGCGGTACGCGGAAATCGCCAGCGGAGACTTAGGATACGTTCCGGACGCGCTGGGCTGCGTTTTGAAAGTGCTGAATGAAATGGCTGCCGACGACGCCCTTTCTGAGGCTGTCAGGGAAAAAGCAGCATACGCTGCGGCAAACTTACTGGTGAGCGATTATGTCAATGAATGATACGTATCAACCAATCAATTGTGATGATTACGATAATCTTGAGCTCGCCTGCCAGCATCATTTAATGCTGACACTTGAGCTGAAAGATGGCGAAAAATTGCAGGCAAAAGCCAGCGATTTAGTCTCCCGCAAAAATGTGGAGTATCTGGTCGTCGAGGCCGCTGGCGAAACCCGTGAGCTACGTCTGGATAAAATTACCAGCTTTAGCCACCCGGAAATCGGTACGGTGGTGGTAAGCGAATCCTGATTGACTTTTGCCGGATGCGACGTTTGATGCGTCTTATCCGGCTTTCACTTAACTAAGCGTTTTCTGCCAGACAAAACTTACGCCCTTCTCACCTTCAGCCACACCTTCTTGCGTCACAAATACCCCTGCCGCCGCAATCAGCGTTTCGCCATAAAACAGCAGTGGCGTGGTGTCACGTAGCCACGGCGGCACGCCCAGCTCCTGCCAGATTTTCTTCAGCTTACGTCCGCCGTTGCGACCGACAATATGCAGCAATCCTGGCGCTTTGAAACGCACGCTGACCGCTTCGTCTGCACGCGGAGGGCGAATATCGCCTCCCGCAGTAAGCTGTACACTTCCCAGCCCCGCCGGTAATTCCAGCGGTTGTAGCCACGTCTGCCACGGCACAATGGTTTCGCTTTGCCCGGCAACGGATTTAATCCACCACAGTTGCGATTGATAGCGGCGTATTTCAAACGCGCCAAAGCGTAAACAGGGGGAGGCATCTTCCCGCGCCAGCGCCACTTCCTGCCAGATCCGCACCAGCGCGTCGCGGGAAGGCATCGGTGCATTCTGCCCTGCCAGCCAGCGGCGGATAATTGCCGCGCGACGGGCATCACTCATCGCCAGCATTGGCGCAATCTGCAGCGTCCCCTGCGGCGTTTGGCAGTGCGCTAAATCATCTGCCAGCAATTCATCCAGCAGGCTCTCTTGTTCAGCACAAAGTGCGGCGCTGCGAGCCGTTGCTTCGGCAAAATGCGGCCAACGCTGCTGCAATAACGGCACTACACGCAGGCGCAGAAAGTTACGATCGTATGAGTCGTCCTGATTACTTTCGTCTTCAATCCAGCGTAAACCATGCGCTAATGCCCACTGCTCCAGTTCCCCCCGCGTGCGGGCGAGCAACGGGCGGATAAGCCGTGTTCCGGCAAACTCCGAAACTTCCGCCATAGCCGAAAGCCCGGCAGGGCCGCTACCACGTTTTAGCGCCAGCAGAAAGGTTTCACATTGATCGTCGAGATGTTGCGCGGTGACCAGCACTTCACCGGGCAACAAGGTGCGGGCAAATGCCTGATAACGCGCCTGCCGCGCCTGGGCCTCAATGCCCAGTCCTTCTTGCGCAAGTTGCACGCGCTCGACCACCAGCGGCACCTGCCACTGTTGGCAGATGTTCTCGCAATGCCTAACCCAGGCATCGGCATTGGCACTTAAACCGTGATGCACATGGATAGCGCGTAGAGTGACGCCCGGATTTTCCGTCCGCCACTGCACCAACTGATGCAGCAGAACGGTGGAGTCAAGCCCGCCGCTAAAGGCCACCAGAATCTGGCGTGAGGTGAGAAGTTGTCTATTGAGCGTGAGTGTCATGATGGTGCGATTTTACAGTAGCAATGCCCGGCACGTTACCGGGCAAATGCCGCGATGACAAGCCTTACTGCTCATACAGTTCCAACGGCAGCCCGTCCGGATCGTTAAAGAAGGTGAAGCGTTTTTGCGTGTATGGATCGACACGGATGGCTTCACACTTCACGTTATGGCTTTCAAGGTGCGCCACTGCCGCATCGATGTCATCAACGCTAAAAGCCAGATGACGCAGGCCGCAAGCTTCCGGTCGGCTGGGGCGCTCCGGCGGGAACGGAAATGAGAAAAGCTCAATCACATATTGCCCATTAAGCGCCAAATCCCCTTTCCACGAGTCGCGCGCTTCGCGATAGACTTCGCTTTGCAGCGTGAAACCAAGAATATCGCAGTAGAAAGCTTTGCTCACCGCATAATCCGTCGCAATAATCGCAATATGGTGAACCTGTTTTAAACCCAGCATAACGTCTCCTTTATTTGTTAACAGCACGTTACTCGCCCGGAAGCCGCTCTGGCAAGTTATCCCGCCATTTTTAGGACTCGTACGCGGTAAACGCCGTCTTCGTCCTGTTTCGCACCGTGAATATCCGTTTCAAAACCGGGGTAATGTTGCCCTACGGAACAAAGCATCAGTAGAAAATCGAGTACTGTGCGGCTCTCTTTGGTCAGCATTTCTCCAGGCATCAACAGCGGTACGCCCGGTGGATAAGGCAGGATCATATTTGCCGATACTCTACCGACCAGTTGTTCCAGCGCAATGGTTTCTACTTCACCTTTAATCTGTCTCTGCCATGCCTGATGTGGCGTCATGATCATCTCCGGCAAAGTATCGAATGCCCGTAACATCAAACCGGGAAGATCGTGTTTACGAATCAGCTTATGGATCCCTTGCGCCAGATCCTGAATACGCATATTGCGGTAGAAATCGGGATCTTCAGCATAGAGATCGGGCAGCATATTTTTGATCCGCAGGTTGAGATCGTAAGAGCGCTTAAATTCCGTCAACCCACGCAATAATCCCATTGCTTTGGTTTTATCGATGCCAATACTAAAGAGAAACAGCAGGTTATAAGGGCCGGTTTTCTCTACTACGATCCCACGTTCGTCGAGGAATTTTGCCACCAGCGCCGCCGGGATCCCCTCCTCACTCATATTGCCCTGTTCGTCCATCCCCGGTGTCAAAATAGTGACTTTAACCGGATCGAGAAACATATGATCGGCATCCGCATCGTTAAAGCCGTGCCACTGTTCGCCAGGCGCAACGGGCCAGCATTCGGCTTCATCCACCTGCGGCGGTTGCCAGATATCGAAAAACCAACCGTCAGACTCTTCCCGCAACCGCTGGACCTCTTTGCGAAAATGCAGCGCCCGCTCCACCGAACGGTTAATCAGCCGTTTACCCGGATTACCACGCAGCATCGCTGCTGCCGTCTCAACCGAAGCAACAATGGGATAACTGGGCGAGGTGGTGGTATGCATCATAAAGGCTTCGTTAAAGGCCTCTTCGTCATACTCGCCTTTAATGTGGATCAGCGAAGCCTGCGATAACGCCGCCAGCATTTTGTGGGTCGATTGCGTTTCGAAGATCACTTTTCCCGCAACACGCTCGCCGCTCATACCACTTTTCCCCTGGTAGATCGGATGAAAATGGGTGTACGGCACCCAGGCGGAATCGAAGTGGATCGACGGGACATCCAGCGTCTGTTTGATCCAGTCGGTGTTGTAGAGCAAGCCATCATAGGTTGAGTTGGTAATCACCGCATGAACCGGCCATTGTGCCTGCGTGGTGGCAGCGACTTTCTCTTCGATGCTGTCACGAGTAAATTCACGGCGCGGGATCCCACCCAGAATCCCCAACGCATTACGCGTCGGTTTCAGCCAGACTGGCACTACATCGTTCATCATCAACAGATGCGCCAGTGATTTATGGCAGTTGCGGTCGATCAACAGCGTACTGCCGGATGGCGCGGCGTACATACCCACAATTTTGTTCGACGTCGATGTTCCGTTGGTAACGATATAACTCTGTTCCGCGCCGAAAGTCCGCGCGATGTACTCTTCCGCTTCCAGGTGTGGCCCGGTGTGGTCGAGCAACGAACCAAGCTCGGTGACCGAAATAGATACATCAGCCTTAAGAGTATTCCCGCCGAAAAAATCATAAAACAGACAGCCAACCGGGCTTTTTTGATATGCGGTGCCGCCCATATGCCCCGGCGTACAAAAGGTGTACTTCCGCTCTTTGACGTAGGTAAACAAGGCTTTCGTGAACGGTGGGGTAATGTTATCAAGATATTCGTCGGTGTACTGACGCATACGAATGGCGATATCTTCCGCCTGCCCCAGCGCATATTCAAAAAACCAGAGCGCCATCCGCATATCCTGCACGCTGACATCCATCGTCGAGTGGGTGTTGATGAAGGCATAAAGCGGGAGATATTCATTAAGCTGATTGATATCGCTACATAAATCGAGACTGTACTCATCCCAGTCAAAAATCACGCCGCAAATTCGAGGGTTATGTTCGATAAATTTCAGCAAATCAACGCTGTTTTGTGGCCAGATAATCTGAAAGCCTTGCGCCACCAGCGCCGACTCCAGTTCTTTGATGGGCTCATCTTTATAAAAGACGCCATGCGGTCCCATAATGGCAATGATGTTCATGTGTTCCTCCTGGAAAATCCTTCCTTAATCATAGCCTGCTCAAACCGTGGCGATAAAAAAGGGCCACCGAAGTGACCCTTTTTCAGAACTTTTGCGAATTACGCGTAACCGTAGCTCATCAGGCGCTGATAACGACGATTTTTTAAATCTTCAGTGCTTAACACGTCGAGATCGGCCAGATCCGCCAGCAGTTGCGCTTTCAACGATGCCGCCATCGCTTCCGGGTTACGGTGAGCGCCGCCCAGCGGTTCCGGGATGATGGAGTCGATCAGTTTCAGCTCTTTCAGACGCGGAGCGATGATACCCATCGCTTCAGCCGCCAGCGGCGCTTTGTCGGCGCTCTTCCACAGAATGGACGCACAACCTTCCGGCGAGATAACGGAATAGGTGCTGTATTGCAGCATATTCACTTTATCGCCCACGCCAATCGCCAGCGCACCGCCAGAACCACCTTCACCGATAACCGTACAAACTACCGGTACGCCGAGGCGAGACATTTCACGCAGGTTGCGTGCAATGGCTTCAGACTGACCACGTTCTTCTGCGCCCACGCCCGGATAAGCCCCCGGGGTGTCGATAAAGGTGATGATTGGCATCTTAAAGCGTTCAGCCATTTGCATCAGGCGCAGAGCTTTGCGGTAACCTTCTGGTGCTGGCATACCAAAGTTACGGCGAATTTTTTCTTTGGTTTCACGACCTTTTTGATGACCAATGATCATCACCGGACGACCATCGAGACGGGCGATACCACCGACGATAGCTTTATCGTCTGCATACGCGCGGTCGCCAGCCAGTTCGTCAAATTCATCAAATGCCAGGCGAACGTAATCCAGGGTATAAGGACGCTGTGGATGGCGTGCCAGTTGCGCAATCTGCCATGCACCGAGATCGGCGAAGATTTTACGCGTCAGTTCTACGCTTTTTTCACGCAGACGATGCACTTCTTCATCGATGTTAATATCCAGTTTCTCATCCTGACGGCTAACCGCAGTCAGAGAATCGATTTTCGCTTCCAGCTCTGCAATCGGCTGTTCAAAATCAAGGAAATTCAGACTCATAGTATTCCTGTATTAGTCAAACTCCAGTTCCACCTGCTCCGAACCAATGAGGCCACGGAGATCGTTTAATAAACGATCGCTCGGAGAGACACGCCACGTCGCGCCAAAACGCAACCGCGCGCGTGCATCCGCCCTCTGATAGTAGAGATGTACTGGAATTGTCCCAGAGCGGTGGGGTTCCAGAGACTGACGGAGTCGGTTTAAAAGCTGGTCATCAATTTGCCTGTCCGTCAGCGAGATAGCAAGCCCGCGAGCATATTTTTCCCGGGCTTCGTCAATATCCATCACTTCGCGAGCGGTCATTTTAAGCCCACCGCTGAAGTCATCAAAGCTGACCTGTCCGCTGACGATAAGTATGCGGTCTTTTTCCAGCAATTGCTGGTATTTATCCAGGGCGTCAGTAAACAACATCACTTCCAGCCGCCCGGAACGGTCATCCAGCGTGCAGATACCGATACGATTGCCGCGCTTGGTGACCATAACCCGCGCGGCAACAACGAGCCCCGCAGCCGTGATGACTTTACCACGTTCTGTCGGGTGCATGTCTTTCAGCCTTACGCCTCCGACATAACGCTCAATCTCTTTTAAATACTGGTTGATAGGGTGTCCGGTCAGGTACAGGCCTAACGTTTCACGTTCCCCATCTAATACCACCTGCTCCGGCCACGGTTGGCAGCTGGCATAGGATTGTTCAATTTGTTCCGGCTCTTCGGCCAGCACGCCGAACATATCGGCCTGACCGATAGCTTCCGCTTTCGCGTGTTGATCTGCCGCTTTTAACGCATCGCCCAGCGAGTTCATCAGTGCCGCGCGGTGTGGCCCAAGACGGTCAAACGCCCCGGACATAATCAGTTTTTCCAGCACTCGCCGGTTTAACTTTTTGGTGTCGGTTCGGGCGCAGAGATCAAACAGTTCGCGGAAGTAGCCGCCTTTATTACGGGCTTCGATGATCGCCTCAATCGGACCTTCACCTACCCCTTTGATCGCGCCAATACCATACACGATTTCGCCGTCGTCGTTGACGTGGAAATGGTAAAGACCGGAGTTTATATCTGGTGGCAGGATTTTCAGCCCCATCCGCCAGCACTCATCCACCAGGCCCACCACCTTCTCGGTGTTGTCCATATCGGCGGTCATTACCGCCGCCATAAACTCCGCCGGATAGTGCGCTTTCAGCCATAACGTTTGATATGACACCAAAGCATAGGCCGCAGAGTGCGATTTGTTAAATCCGTAACCAGCGAATTTCTCCACCAGGTCGAAGATTTTCATCGCCAGTTCAGCGTTGATTCCGTTCTTTTCTGCACCTTCAGCAAATACAGAACGTTGCTTAGCCATCTCTTCCGGCTTTTTCTTACCCATCGCACGACGCAGCATATCCGCGCCACCGAGGGTATAACCAGAAAGCACCTGGGCAATCTGCATGACCTGTTCCTGATACAGGATGATGCCGTAGGTTGGCTCCAGTACCGGTTTCAGGCTTTCATGCTGCCACTGTACGTCCGGATAGGAGATCTCTTCGCGACCATGTTTACGGTCGATAAAGTTATCCACCATCCCTGACTGCAACGGGCCGGGGCGGAACAGTGCCACCAGTGCGATCATATCTTCGAAGCAGTCAGGTTGCAGACGCTTGATCAGGTCCTTCATGCCGCGCGATTCAAGCTGGAATACCGCCGTGGTTTCCGAGCGTTGCAGCATGTCGAAGCTTTTCTTGTCATCCAGCGGGATCGCGGCGATATCCAGCGGCGGCTCGCCATTCTTCGCCCGCCGCTTGTTGATCATCTCCAGCGCCCAGTTGATGATGGTGAGCGTACGCAAACCAAGGAAGTCGAACTTCACCAGTCCGGCGTATTCAACGTCGCTTTTATCAAACTGGGTAACCGGATGTTTGCCCTCTTCATCGCAATAAAGCGGCGCAAAATCGGTAATTTTGGTCGGCGCGATAACCACCCCACCGGCGTGCTTACCGGCGTTACGGGTGACCCCTTCCAGTTTGCGCGCCATGTCGATCAGCGCCTTAACTTCTTCATCCGCTTCGTAGATTTCCGGCAGCTGCGGCTCGGCTTCAAACGCTTTCGCCAGCGTCATCCCCGGATCGGGCGGGATCAGTTTCGAGATACGATCGACAAAGCCGTACGGATGCCCCAGCACGCGGCCTACGTCGCGGATCACCGCTTTCGCCGCCATCGTACCGAAGGTGATAATCTGCGATACCGCATCACGACCGTACATGTCCGCTACGTGTTCGATAACCTGATCGCGTTTCTCCATACAGAAGTCAACGTCGAAGTCAGGCATGGAGACACGTTCCGGGTTAAGGAAACGTTCGAACAGCAGGTCAAATTCCAGCGGATCGAGGTCGGTGATTTTCAGCGCGTAGGCCACCAGTGAACCCGCACCGGAGCCACGGCCTGGCCCTACCGGTACGCCGTTATCTTTCGACCACTGGATAAATTCCATAACGATGAGGAAGTAGCCCGGGAAGCCCATCTGGTTGATAACCTGAAGTTCAGTCTCCAGACGTTCGTCATATTCCGGGCGGCGCTTAACACGTTCTTCCTCATCAGGGAATAAAAAGGCCAGACGCTCTTCCAGGCCCTCTTTTGCACGCTTGACCAGATAATCTTCGGTGCTCATGTCCCCGGTCGGGAACTGCGGCAGGAAGTATTCACCAAGACGCACGGTTACGTTACAACGTTTGGCGATCTCAACGGTGTTGGCAAGAGCTTCGGGGATGTCGGCAAACAGCTCGCACATCTCCTCTTCGCTACGCATATATTGCTGCGGCGAATAGTTACGCGGGCGTTTAGGATCGTCGAGGGTAAAGCCGTCGTGGATCGCGACGCGGATTTCGTGTGCGTCAAAGTCGCTGCTGTCGATAAAGCGCACATCGTTAGTCGCCACGACGGGCAAACCGCGCGCTTCCGCCAGTTCCACCGCCGCGTGCAGATAGCTTTCTTCATCCGGCCTGCCGGTGCGGATCAGCTCGAGAAAATAGCGATCCGGGAAGTGTTCTTCATAAAACGCGACACACTCATCTACCAGCGCGCTGTTACCACGCAAAAGACTGCGTCCGACGTCGCCCATGCGCCCGCCGGAAAGAAGGATCAACCCTTCGTTTGATTCGATAAGCCAGTCGCGATCGATGATCGGCCCGGCGGCACCGTACCCGCGCTGATACGCTTTTGAGATCAGCAACGTCAGATTCTGATAGCCGGTATTGTTCGCCGCCAGTACCGTCAGGTGGGTTAACTCATCACCCAGCAGGTCGCACTGGACGTTAAAATCTGCCCCGACGATAGGCTTAATCCCTGCGCCATGTCCCGCTCCGTAGAACTTCACCAGACCGCAAAGGTTGGTGAAATCGGTGATCGCCAGTGCTGGCATACCCAACGCCGCCGCCTTTTTTACCAACGGTGCGGTTTTGGCCAGGCCATCGATCATCGAGTAGTCGCTGTGCACCCGCAGGTGTACGAAACGTGGTTCAGACATCTTCAGATTCCGGTTTACTTAATCTCGACACAAGAATCAGGACGCAAGTCCCAGTGCGCGTTTGACAGGCCCAAAGCTGCGCCGATGGTGTTCGGTCGCGCCGTGTTCAGCCAGTTTTTCCAGATGAAAAGCGGTTGGATACCCTTTGTGTTGGGCAAAACCATATTGCGGGAAAACAATATCCAGCGCCGCCATTTCGGCGTCGCGCGTCACTTTCGCCAGGATAGACGCGGCACTGATTTCCGGTACGCGGCTATCGCCTTTCACCACTGCCATCGAAGGCATCGGTAATTTCGGGCAGCGGTTACCATCAATCAACACATATTCCGGCGCAATATGCAGCCCAGCAACGGCACGCTGCATCGCCAGCATGGTCGCATGTAAAATATCCAGTTCATCGATTTCGTGAGGTTCCGCGCGGCCCAGACTCCAGCTCAACGCTTTCTCTTTGATCTCTTCACAGAGCGCCAGACGACGTTTTTCGCTCAGCTTTTTGGAATCATTCAGCCCGGCAATCGGGCGCGCCGGGTCGAGAATCACCGCAGCGGTGACGACCGCGCCAACTAACGGCCCGCGTCCGACTTCATCCACACCCGCAACCAGTTGCGTGTGCGGATAGACAAATTCGATCATTGTGCTAACTCCAGAACGGCTTGTGCCGCCTGCTCATCGGCATTGCAGCGGATCTGCTGATGCAGTTCACGGAAGGTATCGTGCATCGCGTGGCTGGTTTTCCCGTTCGCCAACAGCGGTAACAGCGCCGCAGCCAGTTTTTGCGGCTCACACTCTTCCTGCAATAACTCTTTGACTAACTCTCTGCCCGCCAGCAGATTTGGCAGCGAGACATAATCAGTTTTCACCAGACGCTTCGCCAACCAGAAGGTGAAAGGCTTCATGCGATACCCCACCACCATTGGGCATTTCGCCAGCATACACTCCAGGGCTGCCGTACCCGACGCCAGTAGCGCCGCATCACTGGCGACCATCGCCTCACGGCCCATTCCATCCAGCAAATGAACCGACAGGTCTGGCGCAACTTCCGCTTTGATACGCTCAAACTGCTCACGGCGTTTGGCATTCACCAGCGGCACCACGATCTCGAGATCCGGATATGTCTGGCGCAAAAGCTGGGCCGTTTTCAGGAAATCGGCACTAAGCATTTCGACTTCCGCGCCACGGCTGCCCGGCAACAATGCCAGACAGTGGGCATCGTGAGGGATACCCAGCACATCACGGGCGGCGTTTTTATCTGGATCTAACGGCATGGCATCAGCCATCGTGTGACCGATAAAACGGCACGGCACGTTATACTTGTCATAAAACGCTTTTTCGAAAGGCAGAAATGCGAGCACCAGATCGGTGGCTCTGCCTATTTTGAAAACGCGTTTCTGTCGCCACGCCCAGACGGACGGACTGACATAATGAATGGTTTTGATACCCTGCTTTTTAAGGTTACCTTCGAGGGTAATATTGAAGTCAGGCGCATCAATGCCAACAAAAACATCTGGCTTTAGTTCACCAAAACGCTTTGTCAGATCGGCACGAATATGCAGTAAGCGACGCAGACGACCGAGCACTTCAACAATGCCCATCACCGCCAGTTCTTCCATTTCGTACCAGGCTTCGCAGCCTTCAGCCTGCATTCGTGGCCCGGCAACGCCAACAAAGCGGGCGTTGGGCACACGTTCTTTCAGAGCGCGGATTAAACCGGCCCCCAGGATATCGCCGGAGGTTTCTCCGGCGACCAGGGCAATCGTTAATGGACGCTGTTCAGTCATTAACGAATCAGACCGCGCGTTGAGCGTGCAAAGAAATCGGTAAAAGCTTTCACTTCCGGATACGTTTCCGCCAGTTCAGCAATTTCCGGTTTCACTTCATCGAGCGTTTTACCGCTGCGATAAATCAGCTTATACGCATTGCGGATAGCGGTAATCGCCTCGCGGCTGAATCCGCGGCGCTTCAGCCCTTCGATATTGACACCGAACGGCGTTGCGTGGTTACCCTGCGCAATGACATAAGGAGGGACGTCCTGCGCCACACCGGAGCAACCGCCAACCATCACATGCGCACCAATGATGCAGAACTGATGGACTGCGGTCATGCCGCCGATGATCGCGAAGTCGTCTACCGATACGTGACCCGCCAGCGTTGCGTTGTTGGCGAGAATACAGCGGTTACCTACCGTACAATCGTGCGCAATGTGCGCGTTGATCATCAGTAAGTTGTCGCTGCCCACCTTCGTCAATCCACCGCCCTGGACTGTGCCACGATGAATGGTGACGCTTTCGCGAATGCGGTTACGATCGCCGATTTCCACACGGGTCGGTTCGCCAGCATATTTCAGATCCTGGTTAACTTCACCGATGGAGGCGAACTGATAAATCTCATTATCGCGGCCAATTTTAGTATGGCCATTCACGACAACGTGAGATTTCAGTACGGTACCCTCACCAATTTCGACATGGGGTCCAACGATACAAAAAGGACCAATGTGTGCGTTCGCGCCAATCGACGCGCCCTCTTCCACAATGGCGGTTGGATGCACAAAGGCGGATTTATCAATCACGTATCAGGCCTCCCGGCTACGAGCACACATCATCGTTGCTTCGCAAACTACTTTACCGTCGACCAGAGCAACCCCTTTAAAACGGGTCAGGCCGCGGCGCGTTTTTTCGAAAGTGACTTCCATGATCATTTGATCGCCAGGCACGACCGGGCGCTTGAAGCGCGCTTCGTCAATACCAGCGAAATAGTACAGCTCACCCGGTTCCAGTTTTCCTACGCTTTTAAACGCCAGAATACCTGTTGCCTGTGCCATTGCTTCCAGAATCAGCACACCCGGGAAAATCGGTTTTCCAGGGAAATGGCCCTGGAAGAATGGCTCATTGACAGAGACATTTTTTACTGCGCGCAGAAAACGACCTTCTTCAAAATCCAGCACGCGATCCACCAGTAAGAAAGGGAAACGGTGCGGCAGAAGTTCTAAAATCTCTTCAATCTGCAGAGTATGAGTGTTAGTAGTCAAGATACTCTTCCTGTCAAAATATAAGAAACGACAATAATAACACGGCCTGCCGCAATCGTAAGAATGAGACAGGCCGTAAAGTTTGGCGAACAAAAGATGGAACGTTAGTCTTGTTGATTAACCTTGCGCTCAAGCGATTTCAGACGCTTGCTCATGTCATCAATGTTCATCACCAGTGCAGCGGTTTTGCGCCAGACTTTGTTGGGTTGCAGCGGAATGCCTGAGGAATAGACGCCTGGTTCAGTGATGGGACGCATCACCATACCCATGCCCGTAACCGTCACTTTGTCGCATATTTCCATATGCCCGTTGATTACGCTGGCTCCGCCGATCATGCAGTAACGACCAATTTTCAGGCTGCCCGCCATAATGACGCCACCGGCAACCGCCGTATTGTCGCCAATCACGACGTTATGTGCAATCTGGCACTGGTTATCAATGATCACGCCATTGCCAATAATAGTGTCATCCAGCGCGCCGCGATCGATGGTTGTGCAGGCACCGATCTCCACGCGATCGCCAATAATTACGCGACCAATCTGTGGGATCTTCACCCAGTTACCACGATCGTTGGCATAACCAAAGCCGTCTGCGCCTACCACTGTTCCGGACTGGATCAGGCAATTCTGACCGATCTGGATCTCATGGTAAATGGTTACGTTCGCCCAGAGACGCGAACCTGCACCGATTTTGCTGTTTTTACCTACGAAGCAACCGGCACCGATAATCACGTTATCGCCCAGTTCAACGCCGGACTCAATCACCGCGTTAGCGCCAATCGATACATTGTTACCCAGCTTCGCCGTCGCGTCGATCACCGCACTGGGTGCAATGTTCTGCGCGGGCTGCGGCGTGGTATCTAAAATTTGCGCCATGCGCGCGTAAGTCAGGTAGGGATTCTTCACTACCAGCGCGGCACTTTTCGCGAAAGGAAGATCGTCTTGGGTCATGACAACCGCGGACGCCTGGCACAAGCCTAAATGCTCACGGTATTTTGGGTTAACCATGAACGTAATGTGACCTGTTTGTGCAGATTGCATGGACGCAACGCCGGTGATGACGATATCGCCATCACCGTGTAGTTCTGCATCCAACTGCTGCGCTAAATCAGCCAGTCGAATTGAAGGCATTACTTATTTAACCTGTTTCAGTACGTCGGCAGTGATGTCTTTTACATCGCTGCTGTTGTAAGCAACGGCGTTTGCATCAACAACCAGATCGATATCCTGGCTGTTGGCAACGGATTTCACAGCAGTCTGGATACGAGTAACCAGTTTGCCGCGTTCTTCGTTGGAACGACGTGCGCGATCCTGCTCAAAAGCCTGCGCTTTCTGAGCAAAAGTCTGGCGCTGAGCCATCACGTCTTTTTCCAGCTTAGTGCGATCGCTGCCCGCTTTCATGGACTGCAGCTTTTTCATTTTAGCCTGCAGATCGGTTTCCATACGCTGCAGTTCGCTGGCACGGCCTTTGAACTCATTTTCCAGCGTGTTAGAAACACCGGTTTTCTGCGCTACCTGCTGGAACAGGCTGCCCATGTTGACGATTGCAATTTTGTCAGCCGCCTGAGCAGATGTTGCCAGTGCTAAACCGAGACCTGCAGCTAATAACCACTTTTTCACAATAAACTCCTTACCATCCCATTTGCACCGGAGGGTGCAGTTCTTTGCGTGGCCCGGCGATCTTATATTGATCGCCTAAAGTCATCGCTACACTACCACTACATTCCTTTGTGGAGAACACTTACCAGGTTTTACCGATGTTAAACTGGAACTGTTCTGCCTTGTCTCCATCGTACTTTTTGAACGGCTGGGCGTAGGAGAACACCAACGGCCCCAATGGGGACATCCATTGTAATGCGATACCCGCAGACATACGGATATTGCTTGGATCACTATAGTCCGGATATCCAGAATATTGGCTGGAATCCCAGTTTGTATCCCAAACGGTACCCATATCCCAGAAGAAGGAAGTACGAACCGAGTTAGCATACTTATCGCTAATAAACGGCGTCGGGGTGATGAACTCGAGGCTGGCAACCGCCATGGCGTTACCGCCTACAGCATCATCCGATTTACACAGGTCTTTCGCGCCGTCCTGAGTCGCACATTCGTAATCATAGTCCGGATCATAATTACTGGCCTGATGCGGGAAGTAAACTGCTTTCGGACCAATGGTATTGGACTGGAAGCCACGCACGGTGCTGGAACCACCGGCATAGAAGTTCTCGTAGAACGGCATCTCTTTGCCGCCTAAACCATCACCATAACCCCAGCGGGTACGCCCCAGAACAACCCATTTGTGATCGTCATCGATCGGCACATAAGTCGCCGTGTCTAACGTCACTTTGTAGTATTCGTTATCCGATCCAGGAATGGTCACTTTACCGGTCAGGTTGACACGTGAACCATCTGTCGGGAAGTAACCACGGTCAAGCTTGTTATAGGTCCAACCATAGTTGAACGTGAAGTCGTCCGTTTTGAAGCTGTTATCCTGATCAGAGGTGCTCGGATGTTCACCCATAGAGTACAGATAACGCCACATCGCAACCTGAGGCTGCATGTTGGACAGGGAGTTATGTACATAACCCAGACCTGCACGCAGCGAGTTATATTCGTTGATCGGGAAGCCCAACGTCACGTCTGTACCATAACTCTTGTTGGTATAGTCGGACAGGTCGGCGTCATCTGCCTGGAAGTCATTATAGAAGAGACGACCACCGAGGCTTACACCATCTACAGTGAAGTACGGGTTGGTTACCGACAATTCAGCATAGGTCTGGTAATCGTTTTTGGTCCCGTTGATACCAACAGCATAACCTGTACCTAACCAGTTATCCTGTTGCACGCCAGCCTGGAAGCTCACGCCACTTTCAGTACCGTAACCAATCCCGAAGTTGAAGCTACCGGTGTTACGTTCTTTCACCTTGTAGACTACATCTACCTGGTCCGGGCTACCCGGAACACGTTGGGTATCGGTATCGACAGTTTCAAAGAAGCCCAGACGATTCAGACGCTCCTTACCCTGATCGACCAGATCGCTTCCCAGCCATGCACCTTCCATCTGACGCATTTCGCGACGCAGGACGGCATCTTTCGAGGTATCGTTACCTTCAAAACGGATCTTACGCACGTAGAAACGGTTACCCGCATCAACGTTCACGCGTAATTTAACGGTTTTGTCGGCATCGTTAATTTCAGGCATCGACTGTACGCGCGGATAGGCATAACCATAGCGACCGAGAAGCTTTTTGATGTCATCTTCCATCTTGGTCACTTTGGTGCCATTATACAGCTCGCCCGGCTCGATCTTAGTCAGCTGCTCAATTTCAGCGGAGTGCCCGGCAAGGTTGCCGCTCACTTCAACGCCAGAAAGCTTGTACTGATCGCCTTCGGTAATGTTCACCGTGACGTAAATACCTTTTTTATCTGGCGTCAGACTGACCTGGGTAGAGTCGATGTTGAAACGGGCATAACCGCGATCCAGATAGTAGCTGCGCAGGGTTTCAAGGTCGCCCGCCAGTTTCTGTTTCTGGTATTTACGATCGCCTACCACGTTCCACCACGGCACTTCGTCACGCAGTTGGAAATGAGAGATCAGTTCGTCGGTGGTGAAAGCATGGTTACCAACAATGTTAATTTGCTGGATTTCAGCTGACACACCTTCCTGGAACACCAGTTTTAGGTCAACACGGTTGCGCGGCAGCGGGGTCACGACAGCTTTTACGCTGGCGCTATATTTACCGACGCTGTAGTAGAAGTCTTCCAGACCTTTCTCGATATCGGCAATGGTGGTGCGATCGAGGGATTCGCCCACACGCACACCAGAAGCCTCGAGGTTTTGCTTCAGCATGTCATCTTTCACCGATTTGTTACCGGAGAAAGTAATGCTGGCAATGGTCGGACGTTCTTTTACCTGAACCAGAAGGGTATCACCATCACGAAGGACGCGAACATCCTCAAAGTTGCCGGTAGCAAACAGAGCGCGAATGGTATTACTGATATCTTCATCATTAACCGTGTCGCCTGTGCGCACCGGCATACTGAGGAGGGCCGCACCAACGGCGACACGCTGAAGGCCTTCGAAATGAATATCTTTCACTACGAACCCTTCAGCACCGTATACGGTGGCGCTGCTAAACAGCAGCGACGCTATGAGCAACTTTTTCATCGCCATCGTTATTATGCGTTCTTCCTAACTAACTCTCATAACCGAGAGAAATCATTGAAAAGTGCAAGCCCCATTAACAGCACCAGCAGAATCGAGCCAATGCGATAACAAAAGTCTTGAACCCGCTCGGATACCGGTCCGCCCTTGATCTTTTCGATCGCAAGGAACAGCAGATGCCCCCCGTCAAGTACGGGCAACGGAAACAGGTTAATTATCCCTAAGTTCACGCTAATAAGCGCAAGAAACGGCAGGTAATAAACTACCCCGAGTTCCGCTGTCATCCCAGCCCCCTTGGCGATAGAGATCGGCCCACTGAGGTTGTTCAGTTTCACATCACCGGTGATCAATTTTCCCAGCATACTGACCGTCAGCTTCATCAGCTGCCACGTTTTGTCCGTGGCTTCGACGATGGCGTTGAACGGCCCATACTGGCGTACAACTTTATACTCATCTGGCAAAGGAATGACTTTCGGCTCAATACCGACAAAACCAATCGCTTTACCATTACCCGGTTTACTCTCCGGGATTAATGTCAAAGACAAGGGACTCCCCTGCCTTTCGATTTCTAACGCTAAGGATTTACCCGGGTTATCCCGGACAAGCATCACAAAGGTCACCCACTGCGTTAAGGGCTGACCATCGACTTTAACGATCCTGTCGCCTGCTTGCAAACCTGCCTTGCTTGCCGCCGAGTTTGGCTGCACATTTTCCAGTACAGGTTCAATTTGCGGCCCACGAGGACGAATCCCCAGCGAAGATACCGGATCTTCTTTATCAGGCTCAAACGCCCAGTGACGTAAATCGAGCTTTACATCCCGCCGTTGGTCGCTGCCAAATGGCGCTACTGTAATGGTGGTGCTTTCATCGCCAATTTTATCGACCAACTGCAAACGCACGGCATCCCAATCAGGCGTTTCGATACCATCTACGGCTTTTAGTTCCGTACCTGGTGCAATTTGTGCTTCCGCAGCTATCGAATTGGCTGCTATTTCGCCAACCACCGGACGTACGCCAGGCACACCAATAATAAAAACCAGCCAGTAGGCAAAGATAGCAAAAATGAAGTTTGCAACCGGACCTGCGGCAATAATCGCCGCTCGTTGGCCGACAGATTTATTATTGAAGGCATGGTGGCGGAGTTCCGGAACGACCGGTTCTGCGCGCTCATCCAGCATTTTGACATAACCGCCCAGCGGGATCAGGGCGATAACATATTCGGTGCCGAGCTTATCAGTTCGCCGCCAGAGCGCCTTACCAAACCCTATTGAGAAACGCTCAACGCGAACACCACAACGCCGGGCAACCCAGAAATGACCAAATTCATGCACGGTGATAAGTACACCCAGTGCAACGATGAACGAAGCCAAATCCCAGAGAAAACTCAGCATATTACCTTCCGTTAAAGCGTCCTGAATACCAGTAACAACAAGCAAGCAAAGACCGGTACCGCAGCCGTCAGGCTATCAATACGATCTAAAATACCACCGTGTCCTGGAATTAAATGACCGCTGTCCTTAATTCCTGCTTCACGCTTAAACATACTCTCGGTCAGATCGCCGAGCACTGAGGCTAACGCTGCGACAATAGAGCAAATGAGTAAGGTGACGGGAGCGACGTCGAGATTCGCCCACATGCCATAACCCCATGAGATTACCGCTGCGGTCGCTAGTCCACCTATAAAGCCTTGCCAGGTTTTACCCGGAGAAACCTTCGGTGCCAGCTTATGTTTACCAAACAATTTGCCAAACATATATGCGCCAGAGTCAGCGCCCCATACCAGGATCATGACATAGAGCAGCCATATTGCGCCACTGTAATGATTCTCGTCATAGTGCCAGGCCCGTAACGCCAGCATGCCCCAGAAGAAGGGAACAATGGTTAGCACGCCAAAAATAAGGCGCAATGTTTTAGAGTTACGCCAGATTGCTGCGGAACCTGGGTAAAACAGCACCAGCAATAGCGCGACAATCCACCAACCCAACGAAGCCCAAAGTGAGATTTCAACCAGCGGTTGATGAATATTTCGGTGATATTCCGGCAACAGAAAAAGCATCAGCGCCAACAATAACCCGCATAACACCGCCAACCATACTCGCTGCGAACGAGTGGTAAAACCGCTAAGCTGTCCCCATTCCCACGCTGCCAGCATGCAGACCACCAGCGTTACAATGGCGAACCCCACCGGCGGCAACAGAAACAACGCCGCGATGACGACGGGTATTAACACAAAAGCAGATATCAGGCGATACTTCAGCAAAAGCGACCCCCATCAGGCTGTTTCATCACCGGGCTCGGTGCCGCCGAAACGACGCTCTCGATTAGCAAAGGCATTTAACGCCCCTTCAAAGTCTTGTTCATCGAAATCGGGCCAGAGAACATCTGTAAAGTAAAGTTCGGCATAGGCAATTTGCCAAAGCAAAAAGTTACTAATGCGATGCTCCCCCCCAGTCCTAATTACTAAATCTACAGGGGCCAGTTCATGCATACAGACATGCTGGTTTAGCATCTCTTCATCTATCTGATCTGGTTGCAGGTTTCCTTGCTGCACCTTTTCAGCCAGTTGCCTGACTCCCTGGACTATATCCCAACGTCCACCGTAGTTCGCCGCAATATTCAGCGTCAGACCGGTATTCCCGGCTGTTAGCGCTTCAGATTTACGAATACGTTCTTGCAAACGCGAGTTAAAGCGACTGGTATCGCCAATAATACGCAGACGCACGTTATGTCGGTGCAGACTTTTTACTTCGCTATCGAGCGCCCACACAAACAGTTCCATTAACGCACTGACTTCCTGCGCTGGTCGGTTCCAGTTTTCACTACTAAAGGCATACAGCGTTAACGCCTCAATACCGTTGTTGGCCGCAAAAGAGACAGCCCGGCGGACGGATTTTGCCCCGGCTTTATGCCCAAAGGCACGAATCTTCCCTTGCTTTTTTGCCCAGCGACCATTGCCGTCCATAATGATCGCAACATGACGGCAGCCATGCGCTGGCAATTTTTCGCTAAGTGGTTGAGTAGCAGACAACATCACGCGTTTTTTATTCCCTGACAGGGTTTACGGTACTCAGGAATACTGAAGCCTATACAAAAAAAAGCCGTGTAAAACCACGGCATACCTGACCTTATAAAGCCAACTACTTACGATCAGATGGCGCAGACTATATCACTGAAGCCCTACGCTAACAAATAGCGCGACTCTCTGTAGCCGGATTATCCTCAGCTTGCGAGACGCATCACCTCTTTTCTGGCGACTTCACGCGCGTTCGCATCAACAGATAACACATCGTCCACACATTGTGGTTCGCGCATATCCATTTTTTCCAGTACGGATAAATTCAACGCAGCGATATCCGTAAAGCGGATTTGTTGCGCAAGAAAAGCAGCAACGGTGATTTCGTTTGCGGCATTCAATGCTGTCGTCGCTGCCTGGCCTTGTTCGAACGCCTCCATCGCCAGTTTCAGGCATGGATAACGATCATAATCCGGTGCGGCAAATGTCAACGCACTTAGTTTGCAAAAATCGAGCGGCTTCACGCCAGAGTTCACGCGATTCGGCCATGCCATGGTGTGGGCAATTGGCGTACGCATATCCGGTTCCCCCAGCTGCGCCAGAACACTGCCGTCCTGATAGCGCACCATTGAGTGAATCACTGACTGCGGGTGAATCAGCACTTCCATCTGGCTGGCGCTGGCGTTAAACAGCCAACGCGCTTCAATGTATTCCAGACCTTTGTTCATCATGGTAGCCGAATCGACAGAAATTTTACGTCCCATCGACCAGTTCGGATGACGGCAGGCTTGATCGGGCGTCATTGTTGCCAAATCGCGCAATGGCGTCTCACGGAAAGGGCCACCAGACCCGGTAAGTAAAATGGACACCACGCCATTTTGCTCAAGGTCAGCGTATCCCAGATTATGCTGGATAGGTTGCGGTAAACTCTGAAAAATGGCGTTATGTTCGCTATCGACCGGTAACAATTGCGCTTTGCTCTGCTTTACGGCGTCCATAAACAGACGTCCGCAGGTAACCAGTGATTCTTTATTGGCCAGCAAAATGGTTTTACCCGCGCGGATCGCAGCAAGCGTAGGTAACAGCCCAGCAGCGCCAACAATGGCTGCCATCACCTGATCAACATCCTCAAGCGCTGCCATATCGCAAGCGGCTTGTTGCCCACTTAAGACTTCGGTGCGGCTACCCTGTTGCTGTAGCATCGTTTTAAGAAGTTTCGCACTCGCTTCATCGTCCATTACGGCATAGCGGGGAGAGAATTCCAGGCACTGTTCTACCATGCGAGTGACATTTTTGCCTGCCACCAGCGCAACTACGCGGAAGTGTTCGGGATTATGGCGCACCACGTCCAGCGTGCTGCAACCAATCGAGCCAGTCGAGCCCAGAATGGTGAGTTGCTTCATGAAACATCCAGAGTTGAGACAGAATAAAAAGCAAAACGCCGCCAGCCGATCCGTAAGGATCTACTGAGCGGCGTTTTTTTGTCGTTCAAGAAATCAGAACTGCATCAGTTCTGCTTCTTTGTCTGCCAGCGCCGCTTCAATTTTCTTGATTGCAGCATCAGTCAGTTTCTGTACATCGTCCTGAGAACGGCGATCGTCGTCTTCGCTGATCTCTTTATCTTTCAACAGTGCTTTCACTTTGTCGTTCGCGTCACGACGCACGTTACGTACTGCAACACGCGCTTGTTCTGCTTCACCACGAACGATTTTGGTCAGATCTTTACGACGTTCTTCCGTCAGCGGCGGCAGCGGAACACGGATGTCGCTACCCGCAGAGTTCGGGTTCAGGCCAAGATCGGACGCCATAATCGCTTTTTCAACGGCCGGAGACATTGAACGATCAAACACGTTGATTTTCAGAGTACGGGAATCTTCTACCGTTACGCTTGCCAGCTGACGCAGCGGCGTCGGCGTGCCGTAATATTCCACGACAATGCCATCCAGCAGGCTGGGAGAAGCACGACCCGTGCGTATTTTGCTGATTTGGGTTTTGAACGCTTCTACGCATTTGTCCATGCGTACTTCAGCATCTTTTCTGATATCGCTAATCACGTTACGAATCCTTGAAAACTTGTCTCAGTCAGACCAGACAGTCACACACAGTGGAAGTGTGCTAAGTATAGCCCTGATTAAACATATTACGGGTAAGATCCCCCGCGATACTTACGCGGAATCTTACCCTTATTTATCCATCACGGGAATTATTCCGTGATTAAAGTCCCTTCTTTTTCACCCATTACCACACGGCGCAGCGCACCCGGTTTGTTCATGTTGAAAACACGAATCGGTAATTTATGGTCACGAGCCAGCGTGAAGGCCGCCAGGTCCATGACTTTCAGCTCTTT
Source organism: Escherichia sp. WS1152 (assembly GCF_046487665.1). Classification (NCBI taxonomy): domain Bacteria; kingdom Pseudomonadati; phylum Pseudomonadota; class Gammaproteobacteria; order Enterobacterales; family Enterobacteriaceae; genus Escherichia; species Escherichia sp. WS1152. The sequence goes on from NZ_JBJQJA010000003.1 coordinate 31,397, forward strand.
TTCCAGCACTTCGCTGTAAGTCAATTGCTCGTACATGGTTGCAGTTGGATCTTTCGCCGGATCAGCAGTAAACACGCCGTCAACTTTGGTTGCTTTCAGCACCACATCGGCTTCAATTTCGATACCACGCAGGCAAGCTGCTGAGTCGGTGGTAAAGAACGGGTTACCTGTACCGGCGGAGAGGATCACCACACGGTTGTTGCGCAACAGGCTGATAGCTTCTGCCCAGCTGTAGCTGTCGCACACGCCATTCAATGGAATAGCGGACATCAGGCGAGCGTTCACATAGGCGCGGTGCAGTGCATCACGCATTGCCAGGCCGTTCATTACGGTCGCCAGCATCCCCATGTGGTCGCCCACAACGCGGTTCATACCCGCTTTCGCCAGACCAGCGCCACGGAACAGGTTACCCCCACCAATCACCACACCAACCTGAATACCCAGTTCAACCAGTTCTTTGATTTCCTGAGCCATGCGATCCAGTATGCTTGCATCAATACCGAAGCCTTCAGTGCCCTGCAGAGCTTCGCCACTCAACTTAAGCAGAATGCGTTTATAGACGGGTTTTGCATTGGTAGCCATGTTTCTTTCCTGAGACTGTCAACGATTGAAATGAATTAATACTAGCGACATTGTACGTCGCTTTTCAGCGCAGCCCCACAAGGGTTAGCTGAATTTACAAGATGGGCACAAAAAGAAGCCGCCCTCAGGCGGCTCCTTTTCGATAATTAAGACTGCTTGGACATCGCAGCAACTTCTGCTGCAAAGTCAGTCTCAACTTTCTCGATGCCTTCACCTACTTCGAAGCGGATGAAGCCAGTCACTTCAGCGTTATGCTCTTTCAGCAGCTGACCAACAGTTTTGCTTGGTTCCATAACGAACGGCTGACCGGTCAGAGAAACTTCGCCGGTGAATTTCTTCATGCGGCCTTCAACCATTTTCTCTGCGATTTCTTTCGGCTTACCAGACTGCATCGCGATATCCAGCTGTACCTGGTATTCTTTCTCTACCACTTCAGCGGATACGTCTTCCGGTTTGATGAATTCTGGCTTGCTTGCAGCAACGTGCATAGCGATGTGTTTAACCAGCTCTTCGTCAGCGCCTTTAGCAGCAACCAGAACGCCGATACGCGCACCGTGCTGATAAGAACCCAGAACGTCGCCTTCCAGCGCAGCAACGCGGCGAATGTTGATGTTTTCACCAATTTTCGCTACCAGCGCAACACGTTCTTCTTCGAACTGTGCTTTCAGAACTTCAACGTCAGTGATTTTGCCAGCAACAGCTGCGTCCAGAACTTTGTCTGCGAACGCCTGGAAACCAGCGTCTTTTGCAACGAAGTCAGTCTGGCAGTTAACTTCCAGAATGATGCCGTAGTTGCCGTCGATTTTGGTTTTGATCACGCCGTCAGCAGCAACGTTGCCTGCTTTTTTCGCTGCTTTAATAGCACCGGACTTACGCATGTTTTCGATTGCCAGCTCGATGTCGCCGTTAGCTTCAGTCAGTGCTTTTTTGCAATCCATCATGCCTGCGCCAGTACGCTCACGCAGCTCTTTTACCAGGGATGCGGTAATTTCAGCCATTCTAAAATCCTCGGAGATGTGATCTGCCCGGCATTGAACCGCACAGATATAAAAGTGAAAAAGGGGGCCATATGCAGGCCCCCTAACCAAACGTGTACTACCTGGTCTATAAGGGCTCGTACGAGCGTGCCTTATTACTCAGCTTCTACGAAGCTTTCTTCCGCCTGGGAAGCCAGATCCTGAGAACGGCCTTCACGTACGGTTGCAGCAACAGCGCCCAGGTACAGGGTCACAGCACGGATTGCGTCGTCGTTACCCGGGATAACGAAGTCAACACCGTCCGGATCAGAGTTGGTATCAACGATAGCAAATACCGGAATACCCAGGTTGTTTGCTTCTTTGATAGCAATGTGTTCGTGGTCAGCATCGATTACAAACAGAGCGTCCGGCAGACCGCCCATGTCTTTGATACCGCCCAGGCTGTTTTCCAGTTTCTCCAGCTCACGAGTGCGCATCAGCGCTTCTTTCTTGGTCAGCTTGTCGAAAGTACCGTCCTGAGACTGAGTTTCCAGGTCTTTCAGACGTTTGATGGACTGACGAACGGTTTTCCAGTTAGTCAGCATACCGCCCAGCCAGCGATGGTTCACGAAGAACTGGTCGCAGCTCAGAGCAGCGTCTTTCACCGCTTCGCTTGCAGCGCGTTTAGTACCAACGAAAAGGATTTTACCTTTGCGAGAAGCAATCTTGTTCAGTTCAGCCAGAGCTTCGTTGAACATCGGTACAGTTTTCTCAAGGTTGATGATGTGAACTTTGTTACGCGCACCGAAGATGAACGGCTTCATTTTCGGGTTCCAGTAACGGGTCTGGTGACCGAAGTGAACACCAGCCTTGAGCATGTCGCGCATGGAAACAGTTGCCATGATTAAAACCTCTATATAAAAGTTGGGGTTATGCCTCCACGTATCCCATATTACCGACCCCAAAGGGCACCCCGGAATATGTGCCGATACGTGTGTGTTGTTACACAAAGTGAGATTGTCGCTTCCGTCCAGTCTGTGTATACGAAATGGATCGGAAGTCCGGCGCGCTTTATACCACAAATACGCCGTGGACACCAATAATTGTTGGCGCTGTGTACAGCATCAGACGTCGAATTTTCTATTATAGAAAACCTTCAGTGGCACGTTTGGCGAAATTCAGAATGATTCTCAATTTGCCCGGGTGTGATACCATTGACGGCACTTGCATATATATTGTCGGTATCACCGACGCTGATGGACAGAATTAATGGCTATCTCAATCAAGACCCCAGAAGATATCGAAAAAATGCGCGTCGCTGGCCGACTGGCTGCCGAAGTGCTGGAGATGATCGAACCATATGTTAAACCGGGCGTCAGCACCGGCGAGCTGGATCGCATCTGTAATGATTACATTGTTAATGAACAACACGCGGTTTCTGCCTGCCTCGGCTATCACGGTTATCCGAAATCCGTTTGCATCTCAATTAATGAAGTGGTGTGCCACGGTATCCCGGACGATGCTAAGCTGCTGAAAGATGGCGATATCGTTAACATTGATGTCACCGTAATCAAAGATGGTTTCCACGGCGATACCTCGAAAATGTTTATCGTCGGTAAGCCGACCATCATGGGCGAACGTCTGTGCCGCATCACGCAAGAAAGCCTGTACCTGGCGCTACGCATGGTAAAACCAGGCATTAATCTACGCGAAATCGGTGCGGCGATTCAGAAATTTGTCGAAGCAGAAGGCTTCTCCGTCGTTCGTGAATATTGCGGACACGGTATTGGTCGCGGCTTCCACGAAGAACCGCAGGTGCTGCACTATGACTCCCGTGAAACCAACGTCGTACTGAAACCTGGGATGACGTTCACCATCGAGCCAATGGTCAACGCGGGTAAAAAAGAGATCCGCACCATGAAAGATGGCTGGACGGTAAAAACCAAAGATCGCAGCTTGTCTGCACAATATGAGCATACTATTGTGGTGACTGATAACGGCTGCGAAATTCTGACGCTACGCAAGGATGACACCATCCCGGCGATAATCTCGCACGACGAATAAGATGAAGCCGGCGAATGCCGGCTTTTTTAATGCGATAATTTAATCTTATGGGTGGCGCACAATGAATACCCTTCCAGAACAGTACGCAAACACCGCTCTCCCCACCCTGCCCGGTCAACCGCAAAATCCATGCGCCTGGCCCCGTGATGAATTAACCGTCGGTGGGATAAAAGCCCATATCGATACTTTCCAGCGTTGGCTGGGTGATGCCTTTGACAATGGGATCTCTGCAGAACAGTTGATTGAGGCGCGCACCGAGTTTATCGACCAGCTCCTGCAACGATTATGGATTGAAGCGGGATTCAGCCAGATTGCCGACCTGGCATTGGTCGCCGTCGGTGGCTACGGTCGTGGCGAGCTGCATCCACTTTCTGACATCGATTTACTGATTTTAAGCCGTAAAAAGCTCCCGGACGATCAGGCGCAAAAAGTGGGCGAGCTGTTAACGCTGCTCTGGGATGTAAAGCTGGAAGTCGGTCATAGTGTGCGCACGCTTGAAGAGTGCATGCTGGAAGGGTTATCGGATTTAACCGTCGCCACCAATTTGATCGAATCCCGCTTATTAATTGGCGATGTTGCGCTATTTCTTGAACTGCAAAAACATATTTTCAGCGAAGGATTCTGGCCTTCCGACAAGTTCTACGCGGCGAAAGTTGAAGAACAGAACCAGCGCCATCAGCGTTACCACGGCACCAGCTACAATCTTGAACCAGACATCAAAAGTAGCCCTGGCGGCTTGCGCGATATCCACACTCTGCAATGGGTGGCCCGCCGTCATTTTGGCGCAACATCGCTGGATGAAATGGTTGGGTTTGGCTTCTTAACCTCAGCGGAGCGGGCGGAATTAAACGAATGTCTGCATATATTGTGGCGTATTCGCTTTGCCCTGCATCTGGTCGTCAGCCGTTACGATAATCGCCTGTTATTCGATCGCCAGCTTAGCGTCGCCCAGCGTCTGAATTACAGTGGCGAAGGTAACGAACCGGTCGAGCGGATGATGAAGGATTACTTCCGCGTGACACGCCGCGTCAGTGAACTCAACCAGATGCTGCTGCAACTGTTCGATGAAGCCATCCTCGCCCTTCCCGCCGACGAAAAACCACGTCCAATCGACGATGAGTTTCAGCTACGCGGTACGCTAATCGACCTGCGTGATGAAACACTATTTATGCACCAGCCGGAAGCTATCTTACGTATGTTCTACACCATGGTGCGCAACAGTGCGATCACCGGCATTTACTCCACCACGCTGCGCCAGTTACGCCATGCCCGGCGCCATCTGCAACAACCGCTGTGTAATATTCCGGAAGCACGAAAACTGTTTTTGAGCATTCTGCGTCACCCCGGAGCGGTGCGGCGCGGGCTATTGCCAATGCATCGCCATAGCGTACTCGGCGCGTATATGCCGCAATGGTCACATATCGTCGGGCAGATGCAGTTTGATCTGTTCCACGCCTACACGGTGGATGAACATACTATCCGCGTGATGCTGAAACTGGAGAGTTTTGCCAGTGAAGAAACGCGCCAGCGCCATCCGTTGTGTGTGGACGTCTGGCCGCGCCTACCGTCAACTGAGCTGATTTTCATCGCCGCGCTGTTTCACGATATCGCCAAAGGACGCGGCGGCGACCACTCTATTCTCGGTGCTCAGGATGTAGTGCATTTTGCCGAACTCCACGGGCTGAACTCACGCGAAACACAGCTGGTCGCCTGGCTGGTTCGCCAGCACTTGCTGATGTCGGTGACAGCTCAGCGTCGCGATATTCAGGACCCGGAAGTCATCAAGCAGTTTGCCGAAGAAGTTCAAACGGAAAATCGTCTGCGCTATCTGGTATGCCTGACAGTGGCTGACATTTGTGCCACCAACGAAACGCTGTGGAATAGCTGGAAGCAAAGTCTGTTGCGCGAACTCTATTTCGCCACCGAAAAGCAGCTACGACGCGGAATGCAAAACACGCCGGATATGCGCGAACGGGTTCGCCATCACCAACTCCAGGCGCTGGCACTACTGCGCATGGATAACATCGACGAAGAGGCGCTGCACCAAATTTGGTCACGCTGTCGCGCGAACTATTTTGTCCGTCATAGCCCAAATCAACTGGCCTGGCATGCGCGCCATTTATTACAGCATGATTTAAGCAAACCGCTGGTATTGCTTAGCCCGCAGGCTACGCGTGGAGGCACCGAGATTTTTATCTGGAGCCCGGACCGCCCTTACTTGTTTGCTGCTGTTTGTGCCGAGTTAGATAGACGCAACTTAAGCGTTCACGACGCACAAATATTCACCACTCGCGACGGTATGGCGATGGATACCTTTATCGTGCTGGAACCCGATGGCAGCCCGCTGTCCGCAGATCGCCATGAGGTTATTCGGTTTGGTCTGGAGCAAGTACTGACACAAAGTAGCTGGCAGCCACCGCAGCCCCGTCGCCAACCCGCCAAATTGCGCCATTTTACTGTTGAAACCGAAGTGACGTTTTTGCCAACCCATACCGACCGCAAATCGTTCCTCGAACTGATCGCCCTCGACCAACCTGGGCTGCTGGCGCGAGTCGGGAAAATTTTTGCCGATCTGGGAATTTCGCTTCATGGTGCCCGAATTACAACCATTGGCGAGCGAGTAGAAGATTTATTCATAATTGCCACCGCTGACCGGCGTGCACTTAATAACGAGTTGCAGCAGGAAGTGCATCAGCGGTTGACAGAGGCCCTCAATCCAAACGATAAAGGGTGATGTGTTTACTGATATGAAAAGAGTTTAACAATGCAGCAGTTACAGAACATTATTGAAACCGCTTTTGAACGCCGTGCCGAGATCACGCCAGCCAATGCAGACACCGTTACCCGCGAAGCGGTAAATCAGGTGATCGCCCTGCTGGATTCCGGCGCACTGCGTGTAGCGGAAAAAATTGACGGTCAGTGGGTGACGCATCAGTGGTTGAAAAAAGCGGTGCTGCTCTCTTTCCGTATTAATGATAATCAGGTGATCGAAGGGGCAGAAAGCCGCTACTTCGACAAAGTGCCGATGAAATTCGCCGACTACGACGAAGCACGTTTCCAGAAAGAAGGCTTCCGCGTTGTACCACCTGCGGCGGTACGTCAGGGTGCGTTTATTGCCCGTAACACCGTGCTGATGCCGTCTTACGTCAACATCGGCGCATATGTTGATGAAGGCACCATGGTCGATACCTGGGCGACCGTCGGTTCTTGTGCGCAGATTGGTAAAAACGTCCACCTTTCCGGTGGCGTGGGCATCGGCGGTGTGCTGGAACCGCTGCAGGCTAACCCGACCATTATTGAAGATAACTGCTTCATCGGCGCGCGTTCAGAAATCGTTGAAGGCGTCATCGTAGAAGAAGGTTCGGTGATCTCAATGGGTGTTTACATTGGGCAAAGCACCAAGATCTATGATCGCGAAACTGGCGAAGTCCACTACGGACGCGTTCCGGCGGGGTCTGTGGTTGTTTCAGGCAATCTGCCGTCGAAAGATGGCAAATACAGTCTTTACTGTGCGGTTATCGTTAAGAAAGTTGACGCGAAAACTCGCGGCAAAGTCGGCATTAACGAACTGTTGCGTACCATCGACTAAAAGTATGCACACGGGCAGCACGACGCTGCCCGATTGCTTTCTGGTTCAGAATAATTCGTCCTACTCATTCTTCCTCCCCCTTTTTTAAATACTTTTTCATCTTGTTTCGGACTGTCATGTAATTCGCAAAACGAAGATAAATGTGCTAATCCATCCCATGGAATATCGCCACAATAAAGCAGGTAATTTTTTGATTTTTACGCCATGATAGAAGTCTGGAAGAAAAAGGCTTTCTGCGATCACAGTCGAGCCGGGCGGGCCAGGCCAAATGCTAAAATAAGCACAATTTACTGACTCATTTTGAGGTAACGCTATGTACGACAATCTGAAAAGTCTGGGTATTACCAATCCTGAAGAAATTGATCGTTACAGCCTCCGGCAGGAAGCCAACAACGATATTCTGAAAATCTATTTCCAGAAAGACAAAGGCGAGTTTTTCGCCAAGAGCGTTAAGTTTAAATATCCGCGTCAGCGTAAAACGGTCGTCGCTGATGGTGTGGGTCAGGGTTATAAAGAAGTCCAGGAAATCAGCCCGAATCTACGGTATATCATTGATGAGCTTGATCAAATCTGCCAGCGTGACCGCAGCGAAGTTGATCTTAAGCGTAAGATCCTCGACGACTTACGTCACCTGGAGTCAGTCGTAACCAATAAGATCAGCGAGATTGAAGCCGATCTGGAAAAACTAACGCGTAAATAATCCCGAATTGACGGTTAACTCGGGCATTCCCCTCTCCCCTTCGGGCTGAGGGGAATGAGCCAGCGCCGCCTCAACCTTAACGCATAATCTACCGCTCTTCATCCAGTTGTAACGCCACATACAGCAGCAACCTGTCATCAAAATTGCCCAAATCAAGCCCGGTCAGTTCCGATATACGATTAAGCCGATACTCCAGGGTATTACGATGAATAAACAGCGCCTTTGACGTAGCCAGCGGTTGCACATTGTGACGAAACCACGCCGCCAGCGTTCGTCGCAGCAAGCCGTTATTGTCCATCGCTTTCAGCCGCGCCAGCGGTCGCGCCAGTTCGTTGGCCTGCCAGTCGCCACGCAAACTGTCGAGTAACACAGGTAACATCAGATCCTGATAAAAATAGCAGCGACTTTCTGGCATCCGCTGTTTACCCACCACCATCGTCGTTTTCGCCGTACGATAGGATCGGGCAATACTGCCAGGACCGGTAAAATAGTTGCCCAGTGAAACGCGAAAACGCAGCTGGCCGTACTCTTTCATGCGGGTAATCAGTTGTTCAACTCGCTTACGATGATCTTCTGCATCCCAGCGCCCAAAAGAGTTCAACGCCGGTTTCAACACCACCATTTCGGTTAGCGAGACAATCGCCACCAGATTATTACGTTCGGGCGTAGTCAGCGCGTTTTGCAGTTGTTGTAACTCCGCCATTGCGCTGTCCACACCAAGCTGACCGCTGTCGACCTCAACAATAGCCACCACTCGCGGTTGATTGAGATCGATCCCCAGCCGTTGCGCCCATTCAGTAAGTGCGGGAGTATTCTCCTCTGCCTGAATCAGGTTCATCACCAGTTCCTCCCGCAAACGGCTATCCTGCGCCAACAAGTGCATCAACCGCGACTGTTCCAGCATCATTTCAGCCGTCATGCAGACCAGTTCGCCATATTTACGCAGATTCTCTGGTTCACCTGTCAGGCCAATTACGCCGACAATTTCACCTTCCAGCCGTAACGGTAGATTAATCCCCTGCCGCACACCGTGCAGATGACGTGCCACCGCGTCATCAATATCGACGACTCGTCCCTGTGAAAGTACCAGCAATGCTCCTTCGTGCAATTCACCAATACGCTCACGATCGCCGCTGCCGATAATTCGCCCGCGGGCATCCATTACGTTGATATTGGTATCGATGATGCGCATGGTACGTGCCACGATATCCTGCGCCATTTTGGTATCAAGATGCCAGCCAGCCATAAGTCCTCCGTTATGCACGGCTTAGCATAAGGAAGTACGTAACGTACGGCATTGTGCAAATGCCTAAAGGATGATGAAGATGTATGGAGTTGTGGTGAAGTTCACAGATTGTAAGGAGAACCCCTTCCCGTTTTCAGGAAGGGGTTGAGGGAGATTACTGCATTAACAGGTAGATGGTGCTGTCGCCGCGCTGAATGTTCAGTGCCAGCACAGACGGTTTGCTGTCGAGAACTTTACGCAGTTCAGCGATGTTTTTCACTGCCTGCTGGTTCGCGCCAATAATCACATCACCTTTCTTCAGGCCGATCTGCGCAGCCGGAGTGCCCGTTTTCACGTTGTTCACTACCACGCCCTGATCTTTGCCTTTGTTGCTCATCTCAGCGCCTTCAATGCCGTTGAAGATGGAGCTGGAATCAACCTGATTCTGGCTGCTCTGCTGCAGTTCCAGATTCACGTTGACCTGCTTACCGTCGCGCAGCAAGCCCAGGGTCAGTTTGCTGCCCACCGGCATAGTACCCACTTGAGCACGCAGTGCGGCAAAGCTGCTGATTGGCTTACCGTTCAGTGAGGTGATCACATCACCTGCTTTAATGCCCGCTTTTGCAGCGGAGGAGTTAGGCAGAACCTGGCTTACGAAAGCACCGCGCTGGGCGTCAACTTTCATCGCTTTCGCCAGTTCGGAGTTCAGCTCAGTCCCCATAATACCCAGCTCACCGCGTTTCACCTGGCCGTATTCCACCATCTGCGAGGTCAGGTTTTTCACCATGTTACTCGGGATAGCAAAACCGATACCGATGTTGCCGCCGTCCGGTGCGAGGATCGCGGTGTTGATACCGATCAGTTCGCCGTTCAGGTTAACCAGCGCACCACCGGAGTTACCACGGTTGATCGCTGCATCGGTCTGGATGAAGTTTTCGTAGTTTTCGGCATTCAGGCCGCTACGCCCCAACGCAGAGACAATCCCGGAAGTTACCGTCTCGCCCAAACCAAACGGGTTACCAATCGCTACGGTGTAATCACCCACGCGCAGTGCATCAGAATCCGCCATCTTAATTGCGGTCAGGTTTTTCGGGTTCTGGATCTGGATCAGCGCGATATCAGAGCGCGGATCTTTGCCAACCATCTTCGCGTCGAACTTACGGCCATCGCTCAGTTGAACTTTAATGACCGTCGCGTTATCAACAACGTGGTTGTTGGTGACGACATAGCCTTTATCGGCATCAATGATGACGCCGGAACCCAGCGCCATGAATTTCTGTTGCTGGCCGCCGCCATTACCGCCCTGGCCCCCCTGGCAGAACGGAGAGCTCTGGAACGGAGAACCTTCCTGGCAGAACGGAGAATCATCACCGAAGAACTGCTGGAAATTACGCGGCATACGCGGCGTATTAACGGTTGTGCTACCTTCTACGTTAATGCTGACCACTGAAGGCATCACCTTTTCGAGCATCGGTGCAAGGCTTGGCATCTGCTGGGCTGTCGTTGCTGAAGAAGTCTCAGCCGCCGTTGCAGAGAGCGGAGATAACGCCAAACCTAAACTCAGAGCCAGTGCACTCAGTGCTAATGTGGTTTTTTTCATGTATTTCAGTCTCGATTAACAGATAACGCAAAATTGCTGTGTTCTTCAGATTCGTTTTATAGCGCGAAGTTCCGAACTAAAGTTTCTGCAAAAGGTAAAAATTTATTGTTCGTCTTTACAAAAGCCTGGTTATTGTTCTACGGCCATCAGACGTCGGTATTCATCCCACGCATAGAGGTCGGTCATACCGCTGATATAATCCTGCAGCAGGCGGCAACGGTAATAATATTCCCATAGCGGAAACTCAGGAGAATCTGACGGTAATTTACTGACAGCTTCGACATAGGCCAGCCGATGGCGCGTCGAGAGTTTGTGGAATAAGCGCGATTCAATAGGGAAACGTTTCACCCGTTCTTTTTCTACCAGTTCAGTAAAGTCTGATAACGACAGGCTTAATAAAGGGCGATAAATCTCTAATAATCCGCTAATGACCCGATAGCCCTGCAATTCAAGCTGCTCGACATCTGGATGGCTAAACACATGTTTTACAGCGACATTTTTATATAGCTTAAGAAGATCGCTGCATTCGCTGGCATCTTCCAATAATGCATGATTAAACGTTCCGGCGAAAATCGCAGGCAGATTATCAATAAATCGTTGTGCCGCGTAGGGTACCAGTTTATTTAGGGTGTTTACCCGTAAATACATAAAAAACTGATCTTCCGTACTGCGGCTTAAACTATTTGAGCGTGATTTTTCCCAGGCATTTTCAACCACCAGCGAAAAGAGCGAACCTTTCTCATGCTGGCCCCACGCCTCGTGCAAATGATGATAAAGCTGCTCAACGGTAAATATTCTTTTCTCTACCGCATCTTCAAGATCTGCCACACAATAGGAGATGTCGTCGGCAGCTTCCATAATCCACGTTAATGGAAAACGGCTGTAAAGCGCCAAATTAAGTTCTTTACGCAACCGGGCAATATAGGCTTCTTCAGAAAGATAATAACCCGGCTTTTTCATTAAATAGTGATGTGTCTCAGGCGTTTCGCCACGCCACCACGCCGGACGGGTATATTTTAAAATACCGCCAACCTGTGCCCAGGTGAGATTCATCCTCATCAATGTATGCACCAGACGAATGCCTTGTGCATTCCCCTCAAAATGACATAAGTCCTGACGAATCTTGCGCCGCAGCTCGTTAAGCGGTTCTTCCCCGTCCCGTAAACGTAGTGCCGCCACGCTGCAGCGATCGTCAGTCAGAGGCTGGCTTTCGGCATCTTCCGGGTGCAAACGTTGGCGAAACCAGTCATTTATCGCTGCTTCGCCAAAATGACCAAACGGCGGATTGCCGATATCGTGCATCAGGCATGACATCTCAACAATGCTTTCAAAAGGTCCGGTCAGTTCATCCAGGCCGTATGCTTCCAGCAATTTAAGCTCTTTCAGACGGCTTAAAATTTCTTTGGCGATGTAGCGCCCCACCTGCTGGACTTCCATCGAGTGGGTAAGACGCGTGCGCACGGCGGCATTGCGCTCCAGTGGAAAAACCTGGGTCTTTTGTTGCAGACGACGAATTGCCGGAGAGTTGATGATACGCCCGCGATCGCTCTCGAAGATCCGCAGGATCTCATGTTCGGTTTTAACGCCCTGCGGTGAACGGTAACGACGATGCCAGTTTATTTTTTTTCGGAAATCAATCTGTGCCATGTCCTCTCCCGCGTGAGAAATACGCTTCCCCGTAAGCGCATGGTAAACTATGCCTTCAAATCGGGCTTATCGCGAGTAAATCTATGAAAATCGGCATCATTGGTGCAATGGAAGAAGAAGTTACGCTGCTGCGTGACAAAATCGAAAACCGTCAAACTATCAGTCTGGGCGGTTGCGAAATCTATACCGGCCAACTGAATGGAATCGAGGTTGCGCTTCTGAAATCGGGCATCGGTAAAGTCGCTGCGGCGCTGGGTGCCACTTTGCTGTTGGAACACTGCAAGCCAGATGTGATTATTAACACCGGTTCTGCCGGTGGCCTGGCACCAACGTTGAAAGTGGGCGATATCGTTGTCTCGGACGAAGCACGTTATCACGACGCGGATGTCACGGCATTTGGTTATGAATACGGTCAGTTACCAGGCTGTCCGGCAGGCTTTAAAGCTGACGATAAACTGATCGCTGCCGCTGAGGCCTGCATTGCCGAACTGAATCTTAACGCTGTACGTGGCCTGATTGTTAGCGGCGACGCTTTCATCAACGGTTCTGTTGGTCTGGCGAAAATCCGCCACAACTTCCCACAGGCCATTGCTGTAGAGATGGAAGCGACGGCAATCGCCCATGTCTGCCACAATTTCAACGTCCCGTTTGTTGTCGTACGCGCCATCTCCGACGTGGCCGATCAACAGTCTCATCTTAGCTTCGATGAGTTCCTGGCTGTTGCCGCTAAACAGTCCAGCCTGATGGTTGAGTCACTGGTGCAGAAACTGGCACATGGCTAAGTCACTGTTCAGGGCGCTGGTCGCCCTGTCTTTTCTTGCGCCACTGTGGCTCAACGCGGCACCGCGCGTCATCACGCTTTCTCCCGCCAACACTGAACTTGCCTTTGCCGCCGGGATCACGCCGGTTGGGGTCAGCAGCTATTCCGACTATCCTCCACAAGCGCAAAAGATTGAACAGGTTTCCACCTGGCAGGGGATGAATCTGGAACGCATTGTCGCGCTGAAACCCGATCTGGTGATTGCCTGGCGTGGAGGTAATGCCGAGCGGCAGGTTGACCAGCTGGCTTCGCTGGGAATAAAAGTGATGTGGGTCGATGCGACAAGCATTGAACAAATTGCCAATGCGTTACGTCAACTGGCCCCCTGGAGTCCGCAACCGCATAAGGCCGAACAAGCCGCGCAATCCCTGCTGGATCAGTACGCGCAATTGAAAGCGCAATATGCTGATAAACCTAAAAAACGTGTTTTTCTGCAATTCGGCATTAATCCGCCATTTACCAGTGGAAAAGAGTCGATTCAAAACCAGGTACTCGAAGTTTGTGGCGGAGAAAACATCTTTAAAGACAGCCGGGTTCCCTGGCCGCAAGTTAGCCGCGAACAGGTGTTAGCACGCTCGCCACAGGCGATTGTCATTACAGGCGGACCGGACCAAATTCCTAAAATCAAACAATACTGGGGTGAACAGCTCAAAATTCCCGTTATTCCTCTCACGAGTGACTGGTTTGAACGTGCAAGCCCACGTATTATCCTCGCTGCACAACAGCTCTGTAATGCGCTTTCACAGGTAGATTAGCGCCTGACCTTTTTAGGTGCTCAGTGGGGATTGAACAATGCTCGTCTATTGGCTGGATATAGTCGGCACAGCGGTATTTGCCATCTCCGGCGTTTTGTTAGCCGGAAAATTGCGTATGGACCCTTTTGGTGTTCTGGTATTGGGCGTGGTTACCGCAGTAGGCGGCGGAACAATTCGCGACATGGCGCTGGATCACGGCCCGGTATTTTGGGTGAAAGATCCCACCGATCTGGTCGTTGCAATGGTCACCAGCATGCTGACCATCGTGCTGGTGCGCCAGCCAAGACGCTTACCAAAATGGATGTTGCCGGTGCTGGACGCCGTTGGTCTGGCGGTGTTTGTCGGCATTGGCGTGAATAAAGCCTTTAATGCGGAAGCCGGTCCGTTAATCGCGGTTTGTATGGGCGTCATTACTGGCGTTGGCGGCGGGATCATTCGTGATGTTCTGGCCCGCGAAATCCCCATGATTTTACGTACAGAAATCTACGCAACTGCCTGTATTATCGGCGGTATTGTCCACGCTACGGCTTATTACACATTTTCCGTACCACTGGAAACAGCCAGTATGATGGGCATGGTCGTGACGCTATTGATTCGGCTGGCGGCTATTCGTTGGCATCTTAAGCTACCGACGTTTGCGCTGGATGAGAATGGGCGTTGAAGAGAGAAGATGTGCCGGATAGTTTATCCGGCACATGAACAACAGATTAGATGCTAAAGGAAGAACCGCAACCGCAGGTGCTTTTCGCGTTCGGGTTGGTCACGATGAAACGAGAACCTTCCAGTCCTTCGGTATAGTCAACGGAACCGCCGACCAGATATTGCAGGCTCATCGGATCAACCACCAGGCCAACGCCCTGTTTTTCGATGGTCATATCGCCTTCGTTCACCTGATCATCAAAGGTGAAACCATACTGGAAGCCGCTGCAACCGCCACCGGTGATATACACGCGTAATTTCAGATTCGGGTTATCTTCGTCAGCGATCAGGCTTTTAACTTTGTTGGCTGCTGCGTCGGTAAACTCCAGCGGCAGTGCTACGTCATCACTCATATTTTGCTCCAAACGACATCGGCAATTGGGCAAATTCTAACCCAATAATAATCGCCATTATCTAATACCCTGGTATTTCGTTCAAGTATTCTCGCTGGCTGATGCGGCCTTGCTTCGCGCCAGTTGCTCAGCTTCCTGTTTTGCCAGCGTGCGCGCAAGAATCGCCGAGTATAGCGGTTTCCCGCCGGTAAATTGCGCTAATAGTGTTGCGCCAAGACCGGTAATAATCATTGGCAAAATGAGCTGGTAGTTATCGGTCATCTCCAGAACCAGAATGATCCCCGTTAACGGCGCGCGAATAGATGCCGCCAGTAACGCCCCCATTCCGGCAATAGCAAACGTCCCCGCCTCAAGGTGATATTGCGGAAACAGCTCAACGACAACCATTCCGAAAGCGGTTCCCAGCACAGTACCCAGCGCCAGCATCGGGGCAAAAATACCGCCCGGCGCGCCGGAAGAGAAGCAGAGTAAGGTGGTAATGACCCGCGCGACGAAGATAAACACCAGCATTCCCATGCTGAAATTCCCCGCGGTAGCGATAGGAATCAGGTTAAAACCGCCGCCCGACGTTGCTGGTGCCACAAACCCCAGCAATCCACACAGACCGCCAATCGCACCGCCCATCAGTACCCATTTGGTAATATTGCCGCCGTGCACACGGTGCAGCAAATCCTGCATCCCCAGCACCCATTTATTAAAAATAGGGCCGAAAATGCCAAAAATAATACCGAGGATCAGATAAAGCCACAGCGTATTAAGCGGCGCGTCAGAAAGTTTACCGACGTCAATCAACGCAACTTCATGATTAAAAATCCGGTACATAATGGTCGACATAATGACGCCAATAAATACCGCTTTAATCGAAATTAACGTATAGCGAAACTGCGGACGCATCTCTTCGATAATAAACAAAATACCCGCCAGCGGCGCGTTAAAGGCCGCCGCCAGACCCGCCGCCGCACCGGTTGCCAACAGCGTATGGCGAGCTTCATCACCTTTCAGGCGGAAAACATCGAGTACCATCCGCCCGATATTACCGCCGATCTGCACGGTTGGCCCTTCGCGCCCCAACACCATGCCTCCGCCGAGTGTCCCCAGCCCGCCAAAGAATTTCACCGGCAATACACGCCACCAGCGAACGGGACGTTGATCTTCCAGCGCCCCTTCAATTTCCGGGATCCCCGAACCACCTGCTTCCGGCGCGTATTTGCGCACCAAAAAGTAGCCGAACATCGCCAGCACCGCCGAACAGAGAAAAGCGACGGTTAACAGAAGCGGATAATTATCAGCAGTATGTACCAGCGCCCCCATACGTTGGTTCTGCAACCAGGCGACACCTTTGTCAAAAGCAACCGCAGCCAGCCCGACAAGCGTGCCGACGACTGCCGCCATAAACAAAATGGCTAACGGGGTTTTATCGCGCTCAAGAAGTTGGCGAATCAGTTGTCTGCGTCGCAGGCGCGCGGCCTGCGGTGTTTCTAAAGAGGGAGTATCAGTTTTCATCCAATGATCACTTATTGGTCATACAAATAAGATGACGGCATTTTACTCGCACGTTCCATGAAAATCCTTTGCAAAGCGTAATGTTTCAAATGCACAAAACTTTTATACTCTAAGAAATCAGGATTGCACCAGTACAAGCAGCCTGATGTTTGACGAGTATTTAACTTGTTATGAATAACATAGAATAGCAGCCATTCACTTTTTCTACGAATCAGGAACCCTCCATGAGTAAGTCTGAAAATCTTTACAGCGCAGCGCGCGAGCTGATCCCTGGCGGTGTGAACTCCCCTGTTCGCGCCTTTACTGGCGTGGGCGGCACTCCACTGTTTATCGAAAAAGCGGACGGCGCTTATCTGTACGATGTTGATGGCAAAGCCTATATCGATTATGTCGGTTCCTGGGGGCCGATGGTGCTGGGCCATAACCATCCGGCGATCCGCAATGCCGTGATTGAAGCCGCCGAGCGTGGTTTAAGCTTTGGTGCACCAACCGAAATGGAAGTGAAAATGGCGCAACTGGTGACCGAACTGGTCCCGACCATGGATATGGTGCGCATGGTGAACTCCGGCACTGAAGCGACAATGAGCGCCATCCGCCTGGCCCGTGGTTTTACCGGTCGCGACAAAATTATTAAATTTGAAGGTTGTTACCACGGTCACGCTGACTGCCTGCTGGTGAAAGCCGGTTCTGGCGCACTCACGTTAGGCCAGCCAAACTCGCCGGGCGTTCCGGCAGATTTCGCCAAACATACCTTAACCTGTACTTTTAACGATCTGGCTTCTGTACGCGCCGCGTTTGAGCAATACCCGCAAGAGATTGCCTGTATTATCGTCGAGCCGGTGGCAGGCAATATGAACTGTGTTCCGCCGCTGCCAGAGTTCCTGCCAGGTCTGCGTGCGCTGTGTGACGAATTTGGCGCGTTGCTGATCATCGATGAAGTGATGACCGGTTTCCGCGTAGCGCTAGCTGGCGCACAGGATTATTACGGCGTAGTGCCAGATTTAACCTGCCTCGGCAAAATCATCGGCGGTGGAATGCCGGTAGGCGCATTCGGTGGTCGTCGTGATGTAATGGATGCGCTGGCCCCGACGGGTCCGGTCTATCAGGCGGGTACGCTTTCCGGTAACCCGATTGCGATGGCAGCCGGTTTCGCCTGTCTGAATGAAGTCGCGCAGCCGGGCGTTCACGAAACGCTGGATGAGCTGACAACACGTCTGGCAGAAGGTCTGCTGGAAGCGGCAGAAGAAGCCGGAATTCCGCTGGTGGTAAACCACGTTGGCGGCATGTTCGGTATTTTCTTTACCGACGCCGGGTCCGTGACGTGCTATCAGGATGTGATGGCCTGTGACGTCGAGCGTTTTAAGCGTTTCTTCCATATGATGCTGGATGAAGGTGTTTACCTGGCACCGTCAGCGTTTGAAGCGGGCTTTATGTCTGTGGCGCACAGCATGGAAGATATCAATAACACCATCGATGCTGCACGTCGGGTGTTTGCGAAGTTGTGATGATTTTGCCTCGCCCACCGGGCGAGGCATTTTATTAACGGCTCTGCTTTCTCAACAAATAGATAAAATATGGCGCGCCGATAAAGGTCGACAGCAGCCCCGCCGGGATCTGGAACGGAAACAGCACCATCCGCCCACACCAGTCAGCGAACACCAGCAGTAAACCACCCACCAGCGCCGAAATCACGATGTGCGGCATCGTCCGTCGAAAGCCCATCATCCGCGCGATATGCGGTGCCATTAAACCAACAAAGCTCAACGGTCCAATGGTCATCGTCGCGGTCGCCGTCAGGCAAGCCGCTAACAGCAGCAGCGCAATTCGCGTCGGCGTTAACGCCACCCCCACGGCCCGCGCGGTATCACCACCCAGCGGTAAAATGGTCAGCCAGCGGCGGCACAGCGGGGTAATCGCCAGCAAAATCACCATCACAATTCCGGTGCGCCAGACCTGCGCATCGGTGGCGTTGTAGGTCGAACCAGAGATCCAGGTCAGCACTTGCGCCATTCGCGGGTCACCACTCGCCTGCAACATCATTAAAAGCATGGTGAATGCGGTACTTAACGCCATCCCCGCCAGTAACATGCGGTGTGGGGAAAATCCACCGCGCCCGGCGGCGATCATAATAATCAACAGCGTCACCGCGGCACCGATACTGCCCGCGGGTAACAGCCAGCCAAAGGCATTACCCGGCACCAGAAACAGCATTAACACCACGCCAAACGCCGCGCCAGAGCTAATCCCCAGCACTTCCGGGCTTGCCATCGGGTTTCCGGTCAGCCGCTGAATAATACAGCCCGCCACCGCCAGCATGACGCCCGCAAACAGCGCCGCCATAATTCGCGGCCAGCGCCAGGGCATTAAATCATCGAGCAACGCCCCGCTCGCCCACGTCCAGCCGTGCGCATCACGACCAAACGACAGCGCCACCACCACAGCCATCAACAGCAGCACGCCGCCCGCGAGGGCAAACGCCAGCACATGTTGGCGTTCAGCCGCGACACGATCGTTGACCTTCATATCCGGCGCGCTAATGCTGCGTAAACGCGGCAGCAACCACAGTAGCAGCGGCGCACCGATCAACGCAGTGACCGAACCGGTGGACACTTCCATCCACACGCGAGTCAGCCAGAGGATGATTTGATCGGAAAGCCAGAGGATCAGCGCACCAATCAACGACGCCAGCATCAGTCGCGGCAGCAGACGCCGCGCCCCCAGCATTTTTGCCAGCAGCGGCGCGAACAACCCGATAAAGCCGATAATCCCCACTGCGTTCACCAGCAGCGCACTGATGACTATCGCCAGCAACAGCGCCGCCAGACGCGCGAGCGACAAGGCCAGCCCGAGATTGCGCGCCACGCCATCATCAAGCCCCATCAGGGTTAACGGACGAAGTAGCAGCAACGTCAGCATCACACCGCCCAGCAACTGCGGCCATAAACGCTCAACACCGCCCCAGTCGGTTTGCGTCAGCGTTCCGGTGCTCCACAGAAACATGCTTTGCAGTTGGTCATGGTGGAAGATAACCAGTAACTGATTGATTGCCCCACAATAAAGGCTCACTACCAGCCCCGCGAGAATCAGCGTTACCGGCGACAGCCGTTTCCCCCACGCGACGCCAAAGACAATTAAGCCAACAACACAAGCCCCTGCCAGCGCAGCAAACTGGCTCGCCATCGCACCAGGGATCGCCCAGAGCGTCGTGACGGTAATCCCCAGTTGCGCGCCTGTAGCAACGCCCAACGTCGTCGGTTCCGCCAGCGGGTTACGCAGCACTTGCTGAAACAGCACGCCCACCAGCCCCAGGCCCGCGCCCACCAGCAGCGAAATCGCCAGACGCGGTAACAAGCTGTAGTGAAAAATCATCTGCTCGATGACGTTAATATCCGGCGACCAGGCGGCCTGCGCCCACTGGCTACGCGGCAGCGCCTGCGAAAAGTTCATCCAGGTCAGCGCCGTAGCGACAATCACCAGCAGCGCCAGCAATAATGCCGGGAAAAGCGCAATACGTTTACTCACGCTTTACCTCCAATGGCGTTATCCAGAACGCGCACAAAGTGCATTGCCGAGAGCGTTGCACCATAAAACCAGACTGCGGGTACGCGCTGAAAGCGTCCGGCGCGGACAAACGGCATGGCCTGCCACAGCGGCGTTGCCATTAGCGCATCCATGTCTTTGCTGTTGTCGTGATCAAAACAGAGCACATCAACGTCTTTATACGCTGCCAGACGATCGATGCTGACGGCGGTACTGCCCCAGAAGTTGGTTTCCCCTTGCCAGGCATTTGGGATGCCGTACTCATCGAGAATTTCCTGGAACAAGCTGTTTGGACCGAAGACCAGCATATGGCGCGGATCGATAAGCGTCGTCAGCAATAACGGACGCGCACCACGCTTCACAAAGCGGGGTTTCATGCTGCGGATAAAGTCTTCATATTGCGCTAAATGCGTTTCTGCTGCGCTTTGCAGGTTAAGTAAATCCGCCATTTCCGTCAGCGATTTACGCGCCATCGCCAGCGGCTGTTTGCCGTCGCTGAAGTTAAATCCACGCCCCGGCGCAATACGAGCCAGCATTTCTGGCGAAGGACCATATCCCGCCGACCAGACCATAAACGACGGTTTCATTTCGGTCAGCAGTTCGAGGTTAGGTTCTGTACGCAAACCGACGTCAATCACCGATTCAGGTAGTGGTGGTTCGCTGACCCACAGTCGATAGTTGATGGTGTCTGCCACGCCATAAGGCACGATGCCGAGCGCCAGTAGTAATTCCACCGGCAGCCACTCCAGCGCCACAATACGATTTGGGTCAATAGCCGCCGCGTGGGCGGTATTCATCTGCCATAACAACGGAGAAAGCGCCATCGCCGTTAACAGTCGACGGCGCGAAATAAGAGGTAAGCCGCTCATCAATAAACAAAACTCACAGGTGCAGCACCCGCCGGATGCGGCAGAATACCCATCGGGATGCCATAAATCATTTCGAGGGTTTCGCCGCGCATAATTTCCGCAGGCGTTCCCTGAGCAATCATTTCACCGCCGCGCAGGGCGACCAGATAATCACAGTAACGCGCAGCCATATTGATATCGTGCAGCACGGCAATGACCGTCAGGCCACGCTCCTGACTTAAACGGTGCACCAGCGCCAGCACATCAACCTGGTGGGCGATATCCAACGCCGAAGTCGGTTCGTCGAGCAACAGACAACGGCTATCCTGCGCCACCAGCATGGCGATCCACGCCCGCTGACGTTCGCCGCCAGAGAGGCTGTCTACCAGCCGATGCGCCAGCGATTTTAAGCCAACCAGCGAGATAGCTTCCTCAACTTTTTCGCGATCTGCCGCACCAAAGCGCCCTAGTGCGCCATGCCACGGGTAACGACCAATCGCCACCAGTTCACGCACGGTCATCCCTTCTGCCGGAGGAAGCTGCTGCGGTAAATAAGCCACTTTGCGGGCGAACGCTTTGCTGCTCCAGCTTTCCAGCGGCTGGGCATCAAGAAGAATCTCCCCTTCCGACGGCGGCTGATGACGGCCAAGCATTTTGAGCAGAGTGGATTTACCAGAACCGTTGTGACCAATCAGACCGGTCACTTTCCCGGCAGGAAAGGTTAACGACAGCGGATGCAAAAGCGTGCGCCCGGGCACACGAAAGGAGATATTACGCAGTGCAAAAGTGGTATCGGAATGATTCGTGTATTCCTGCATAACAGCCAACTTGTGAAACGGGCACGGAAATCCGTGCCCCAAAAGAGAAATTAGAAACGGAAGGTTGCGGTTGCAACGACCTGACGTTCTGCGCCCCAGAAGCAGCCATAAGTGTTAAAGCAGCTGGCGACGTATTCACGATCGAACAGGTTGTTAACATGCAGCGCCACGTTGGAGCCCGCCATGCCGACTCGCGCCAGATCATAACGCACTAACGCATCCACGACCGTATAACTTCCCACTTTAAAGGAGTTAGCCGGATCACCATAGCTGGAGCCAGTATAACGACCACCGGTGCCCAGCGTCAGACCTGAAAGCGGACCGTCAAAGAAGGTATAGTCAGCCCACAGCGAAGCCATGTGTTTTGGCACCTGTGCAGGCGTATTGCCTTTATAGGTAGTATCGGTGGTGTATTCCGCATCGGTGTAAGTATAAGAACCGACTACGTTAACACTCGCCGACAGCGCCGCTTTCGCTTCGATTTCTACGCCACGTGCGCGGATCTCGCCACCTTCAACCGAGAAGAAGGAACCCTCAGGGTCCGCCATCAGGTTGTTGGTTTTAGTGAGATTATACACGGCACCAGTAACTACAATCGGACGATCTTCCGGTACATATTTCACGCCGACTTCATACTGCTTACCTTTAGACGGTGCGAAAATATTACCATCCTTCCCAACTTGCGAAGAAGGTTCAAACGATTCGCTATAGCTAAAGTAAGGTGTTACGCCATTATCAAACAGGTAGTTAACACCACCACGCCAGGTAAACTGTTTGTCATCACGTTTATCGGTCGTCCCGGCAACGCGGTTAAGAGATTCTTGATCTGCCCAGTCATAACGACCGCCCAGGGTGACCAGCACTTTATCCCACTGCGCCTGATCCTGAACATAAACGCCCGTTTGTTTCTGTTTATTCAGAATGCGGTAAGGGCCGGAGTTTGCCGGATCTTTGGCATTGAAGTCGAAATCGGTATTCACCGGATTGTACAGATTGAGCAGTGGCACAGAGTCGTCGTAACCAAACCAGGCGTTGATGTCATTACGCATACGCATAAAGTCGACACCGGTCAGCAGGGTGTGGTCGATATCGCCAGTGGCAAACTTGCTCTGCAACTGGGTATCAACAGAGAAGTTTTGCAGCTTCTCATCATCAACGACGTATTTACGTGCCAGATAATGGCCTTTATCCGCTGGCGCTAATGCCGCACACTGTTTGCTGTAAGCATTCGCCGGATCGGAGCAGACGCCGTAACCATAAACGCTGTTTTGCGAGGTTTTGTTTTCAGCAAAGCGCAGGTTCTGACGCACAGTAAAGGTGTCGTTAAATTCGTGATCGAAGCTGTAGCCCACCATCTTCTCATTACGAGAATAGGTGTTGTTCTTCGCCCCTTCGTTAAAGTCTGTCGGCAGACGCTTACCGTTCGGCAGCGGCTCAACGGTTCCCTCTTTCGGCAACCAGCCGTAATAACCGGTTTCCGGCTCGTTCTGGAAGTAAGAAAGGAAGGTGAAATTGGTTTTATCATCCGGACGCCAGGTGAACGCCGGTGCAATAGCATAACGCTGCTCTTCTGACCCTTTCTGCTGGGCATTGGCAGAACGCGCAAGACCGGTCAGGCGATAAGAGTAAACGCCATCATCATCCAGCGCATCGCTAAAGTCAAAACCAGTCTGGAACAGGCTGTCAGTACCGGCTTTAAACTGAACTTCTTTCAGCGGTTCGGTGGTCGGACGCTTGCTGACCATATTCAACAGACCGCCAGGACTGCTTTTACCGTAAAGCACGGAAACCGGGCCACGCATAATTTCAGCGCGTTCCAGCATATACGGATCAATGACCGCATCGTTATAGAAGTTGCCCTGCAACTTCAGGCCATTCAGATAGTTATTTTGGCTTTGGCCTTCTGCCGCAAAACCGCGAATGATCAGGTGGTCATAGGTGTTGGATGCGCCACGCGTACCAACAGAGACACCCGGCGTATAGCTAAGCGCTTCTTTCACCGACTTCGGCTGATGCAGCGCCATCTCTTCGGCGGTCACAACAGAAATAGACTGTGGCACTTTTTGAATCGGCGTATCGGTTTTAGTGCCGGTAGCTGACTGTCGCGCCGCAATAGTTGCAGCAGGCCCCCATGCGCTTTCTTGCGGCGCAGGTGCAGCGGTAACGGTGATAGTGTCTTCTTTCGGTTCAACCGCTGCCTGTGCATAAACAGACATGCCGCTAACCGCTGTGGCTACTACAACTGCGATTTTACGCAGTGAGTGTTTTGGCTGAGCAGTTTTGGAACGCGCCATTGGTATATCTCTGATGTAAAGTGAATGATAACGTAAACGAGAATGATTATTATAAAGATAAGATAATATTCGAAACGCTGGCGGGTTCGCAAGCGGTACGCAATCTGAGCGTTCCTGAAGGGTTAATAAACAACCAGATGAAAAGAAAGGGTTAATATTTTAGATGGGATGTTATTTTACCGGATGGCAACTCGCCATCCGGTATGTCACGTTTAGACGTTAATTACTACCAAACATATCTTTAATCCAACCGGCTACACCGTCGCTGTCTTTCTGCTCTTGCTGAGCAGGTTGCTGTTGCGGCTGTTGCTGCGGCTGAGAAGACTGATCAAACGGATTGCCTGACGGCTGCTGCTGCATCTCACTCTGCTGGCACAGCGATTGCGGATCGCTGGTCCAGACCGGCAAGACACGCATGCCACCGCTGCAAACAAAGTTGCCGTCGTAGTCCACGCCCATATCTGCAATATCTTCTGGCGGAACAAGATTCAGCGGCGTTGGCGTCTGGTTAGCCAGATAACGCTGATAAATCGACATTGCCCCGCTGGCACCATACAGTTTGGTCGGCTGGTTGTTATCACGGCCGACCCAGGTGATGGTCACCGTGCTGCCGTCAATGCCCGCAAACCAGGTATCTACGTTATTGTTGGTAGTCCCTGTTTTCCCTGCCAGATGCAGGTTCGGGTATTTCGCCCCAAGCTGACGACCCGTACCACGTTGTACCACCTGCTGCATGGTCCATAGTGTCAGATACGCCGCCTGCGCCGGAACAGCGCGTTCCGCCTGCGGGAAGCTCTGATACAGCACTTTGCCATCTTCCGCGATTACCGAACGCAGCGCAGAAAGCGGTGCACGGTTACCACCGCTGGCGATGGTCTGGAATGCCTGCGCCACTTCGATTGGCGTTAAGTTCAACGCCCCCAGCAGCATTGCCGGAACCGGATGCAACTGATCTTTCGGTACGCCCAGTTTGATCCAGGTATCCGTAACCGCAGGCAGCCCCAGCGCCATCCCCAGATTTACCGTCGGCACGTTCATCGAACGGGTCAACGCATCCACCAGCATCACTCTGCCGCTTTCGCTATAACGACGGTCATCATTCTGCGGTGACCAGACCTGGCCATTCGGCTGACGCAGCGCAATTGGCGCATCCGCAATCCACGTATTCAGACGATAGATTTTCGGCTGGCTTAAGGCCGTCAGATAAGTCGCTGGTTTTGCAAGGGAACCAATCGAACGACGCGCCTGCATCGCACGGTTGTAGCCCGCAAACTGCGGCTCAGAACCTCCGACCATCGCACGAACTTCACCACTAAAGCGGTCGACGACCACAATCGCGGTTTCCAGATCGCTCAGCTTACGCTGTTTCTTAAGTGCCGGAATGCCTTCCACGGCGGCTTTTTCTGCCGCGTCCTGGGCCACCGAGTCAAAGGTAGTGAAGATCTTCACGCCGGAGAGATCTTTTACCTTATCGCCTAATTTAGCCTGAAGCTCCTGACGCACCAGTTGCATAAAGGCTGGCTGAGGAGAGATCACCCCACCGCGCGGCTGAACACCCAGCGGACGCGCACTCAACATGTCATAGAGTTCTTGATCAATAATCTGTTGCTGTTGCAGCAGACGCAGTACCAGATTACGTCGCTCCAGCGCCAGTTTCGGGTTACGCCACGGGTTGTAGATGGACGCTCCTTTCACCATACCGACTAACAGCGCCTGCTGATCGAGGCTCAATTCTTCTACCGGGCGACCAAAGTAATACAAGCTCGCCAGCGGGAAGCCGCGGATTTCGTTGTCGCCGCTCTGACCGAGATACACCTCGTTCATATACAGCTCAAGAATACGGTCTTTGCTGTAACGCGCGTCCATGATCAGCGCCATGTAGGCTTCATTCGCTTTACGCCAGTAAGAGCGCTCGCTGGAGAGGAACAGGTTTTTCACCAGCTGCTGCGTCAGCGTACTCGCCCCCTGCACCGTTCGACCTGCGGTCAGGTTTGCCAGCACCGCACGTCCGATGGAGTAGAGACTGATCCCATCATGCTCGTAGAAATGACGGTCTTCTGTCGCCAGCAAAGTATCCACCAGCAAATCCGGGAAACCACTGCGCGGCACAAACAAACGCTGCTCACCGTTTGGTGAGGAGATCATGGTGATCAGACGCGGATCAAGACGGAAGAAACCGAACTGACGGTTGTTCTCCATATTGACGATGGTCGCCAGATGATCGCCATCAAAGGTCAGACGCGCACGCACCTGCCCTTCTTTGCTGTCCGGGAAATCAAACGGACGGCGGATCATCTCAATGCTGTTAGCCTGCACAGTAAATTCGCCAGGACGGGTCATTTTCGACACCTGACGATACTGGGTTGCCTCCAGCAGCTTCACCATTTCGTTCTTGCTGATGGTCATGTCTGGCTCAAGGTTGACCATTCGGCCATAAACTGCCGCAGGCAGTTGCCAGACCTTGCCATCAATACGGCTGCGAATTTTTTGATCGAGATAAACGCCGTAAATGGCGATCAGCACGGCAAAAACGATAGCCAGTTTTAACAGCAGCCATAGCCAGCCGCGTTTGCCACGAGGCTTACGCCCTTTGCCTTTGCCCTTACCTTTGCGCGGCATCGGTTCTTCATCCTCATAGTCATCATAATCGTCGTAATCATCGTCATCTTCGTAACGACGACGGCTTACCTTTTGTTTGACCGGACGCGTCGGTTTCCCTTTGCGTCCAATTGGCTCGCGGTCATTCCCGGCCATGCTTTTTCTCCGCAATATTCAGGCGCAAAAGCCCGATTTTCTGTTCTTCTGTTACAAGACAGAAGAAGATATCTCTCAAAATTTGAGCTCGATCGGTCCCCTCTCCCTTAAGGGAGAGGGTTAGGGTGAGGGTGAACGTGCGCGCTGATGCCCTCACCCCGGCCCTCTCCCACAGGGAGAGGGAGAAAACCAACCTTACGAATACTTTTTCGTCCGTCGCGTCGGTGCCGTGTTTGCCGGGTCGTCCGGCCAGACGTGTTTGGGATAACGCCCTTTCATCTCTTTTTGCACCTCACGATACGCCCCTTTCCAGAAGGCCCCCAAATCACGCGTGATTTGCAGCGGCCTTTGGGCAGGTGAAAGCAATTCCAGCACCAGCGGCACGCGCCCCTGGGCGATCGTCGGATTGGTGGCCTCACCAAACATCTCCTGCATTCTCACCGCCAGCGCGGGCGGGTTATCTTCATGATAACGAATGGCGATCCGGCTTCCCGTCGGCACAGTGTAATGCGCAGGCAATTCACTATCCAGACGTTGCTGCATTCCCCAATCAAGTAATCCGCGTAGTGCCTGATAAATGTCGAGTGATTTCAGGCCGCGTAGTGAATGTACACCGGCCATATGTGGCAGCAGCCACGTTTCCAGCGTCGCCAACAAACTTTCATCATCAACCGCTGGCCAGTCATATTCTGGCAACCACTTTCCGGCGCATAACAAACGCAAGCGTAGCTGTTCCGCTTCCGCCGTCCAGTTGAGCACGCTTAAACCTTTATCACGGATGCCGTTAAGCATCGCCTGATGCAACTCGTCTTCTGACGGTTTCGCCAACGGCTGCACTTTCACCGTCAACTGACCGATTTGCAGCCGACGCCAGGCTTTCAGTGTACCTTGCGCGTCATCCCATTCCACGGTGTCAGATTGCTGCACCAGCTGCGGACTGCGTCGCACTAATTCATCAATATCGACCGGTAACGCCAGTAAAATCCGCGCATCCGGCGAGGCGCTGCCCTGCAATAATAACGGTGCGATCAACCATTCGTGGCGGCTTAGCGCGTCGTCGGCATCGAGCATCGCCCCCATGCCGTTTGCCAGTTGATAGCGTCCATCTTGCCCACGGCGGCGAGCAATGCGATCGGCAAACGCCCCGGCAAGTAGCGGCGCGATAAGCGAACTGTCTGCCTCACCGCCGCGTACGTTTAAGCGTTTTAACAGTTGCTGACTACGTTGCTGCCAGGCTGGTTGATTGCGCGAAAACGCCACGCCCAGGTCACTATTGCCCATCCGTGGCGGCTCTTCGAGAATGGCGGCAATTTTTGCCGCGGTAGCAGCTTCGTCGTCGCTCTTTGCGCTAACCAGCATTGCCGCTAAACGCGGATCGTTACCCAGCGCTGCCATTTTTTGCCCCTGCGCACTAAGCCGTTCACCGTCCAGCGCCCCCAGCATCTTTAACAGGCGTTTCGCGGCCAGTAAATTCACTGCTGGCGGTTGATCCAGCCAGCTCATCTGCGCTGGATCGCTGCATCCCCATTGCAGTAATTCCATCAGCAAACCGGAAAGATCGCTTTGTAATATTTCCGGTTCACTTTGCGCCGCGGCGCGTTCTGCTTGTTCCTTGGCGATTAAATGCTGGCAGATACCCGACTCCAGACGCCCGGCGCGCCCGGCACGCTGCGTCATGGATGCCTGGCTAACGCGTTGAGTAATCAGTCGCGTAAGCCCCGTGCGCGGATCAAAACGCGCCACACGCTCCTGGGCACAATCCACCACCAGACGAATACCTTCAATGGTTAAACTGGTTTCAGCAATATTGGTCGCCAGCACCACTTTGCGCATCCCTTGCGGTGCCGGGAGGATCGCTTTTCGCTGATCGTTCAGCGACAACGCGCCATACAGCGGGCAGAGCAACACATCACTGCCGATGCGCGAAGCCAGTTGTTCCTGCACACGCTGAATTTCTCCGACGCCCGGTAAAAATAACAGTAATGATCCGCTTTCCTGACGCAGCATTTCGGCGGTAGCAACCGCGACGGCTTCGTCAAAACGCTGATGCGCGGGCAACGGAAAATAGCGGCGCTCAACCGGAAACGAGCGCCCTTCTGAGATGACGACGGGCGCTTCTGGTAGCATTTGTTGCAAGCGGTCGTTGTCCAGCGTAGCTGACATAATCAGCAGTTTAAGGTCATCGCGCAGGCCTTGTTGCACGTCTAGTAACAACGCCAGCGCCAAATCCGCCTGCAAGCTGCGTTCATGGAATTCATCGAGAATCACCAGCCCAACACCGCTCAGTTCCGGGTCACGCTGGATCATCCGCGTCAGCACGCCTTCGGTAACCACTTCCAGGCGGGTATTTGGCCCGACGCAGTTTTGCGCACGCATCCGGTAGCCAACGGTATCGCCTGGCTTTTCGTTAAGCAGCTCCGCCAGCCGTTGCGCGACGTTACGCGCCGCCAGACGACGCGGCTCCAGCAGGATAATTTTCCCGTTAATGCCGGGATGCGCCAGCAGTTGCAGCGGCAGCCAGGTTGATTTCCCGGCCCCGGTCGGCGCACTTAATAATACCTGCGGCGCACAATCGAGAGCGGTAAGTAATTCAGGTAAGACGGCAGCAACGGGCAACGACGACACAAAACGCTCCAGAGGGTTAACATTCTTCGCGCCACATTGTAGCATCGCGGTAATTCATAACCGAGTGCCTCACATGTCTGAACCGCAACGTCTGTTCTTTGCTATCGATTTACCTGCAGAAATCCGCGAACAGATTATCCACTGGCGCGCCACACACTTCCCACTTGAGGCGGGACGTCCGGTCGCCGCCGATAATTTGCATCTGACTCTGGCATTTTTAGGCGAAGTGAGCACCGAGAAAGAGAAGGCGCTTTCTCTTTTAGCCGGACGGATTCGTCAACCTGGTTTCACACTCACGCTTGATGACGCCGGACAATGGCTGCGTTCGCGTGTGGTGTGGTTAGGGATGCGTCAGCCTCCACGCGGCTTAATCCAGCTGGCGAATATGCTCCGTTCACAGGCTGCCCGCAGCGGTTGTTTTCAAAGCAATCGTCCGTTTCATCCACATATTACCTTATTGCGCGACGCCAGCGAGGCGGTGACAATCCCGCCGCCAGGTTTTAACTGGTCGTATGCGGTGACGGAGTTCACCCTTTACGCCTCCTCGTTTGCCCGTGGACGCACACGCTACACGCCGCTAAAACGCTGGGCGCTAACGCAATAACAAGGATTGTCGCAATGGAATTTTCTCCCCCTCTACAGCGCGCGACGCTAATTCAGCGTTACAAACGTTTTTTAGCCGATGTGATCACACCCGATGGTCGCGAATTAACGCTACACTGCCCGAATACGGGTGCGATGACCGGTTGTGCAACGCCTGGCGATACCGTCTGGTATTCGACTTCAGACAACACCAAACGGAAATACCCACACACCTGGGAATTAACTCAAAGCCAGAGCGGCGCATTTATTTGCGTCAACACGCTTTGGGCTAACAGGTTGACGAAAGAGGCTATCCTTAATGAATCAATTTCAGAACTGTCAGGCTATAGCTCGCTGAAAAGCGAAGTAAAATACGGCGCAGAACGCAGCCGTATTGACTTTATGTTGCAGGCGGATTCGCGTCCAGACTGCTATATTGAAGTGAAATCGGTTACGTTAGCGGAGAACGAACAGGGATATTTTCCCGATGCGGTCACTGAACGAGGTCAGAAACACCTTCGGGAGTTGATGAGCGTAGCGGCTGAAGGCCAGCGTGCGGTTATCTTTTTCGCCGTGCTGCATTCAGCCATTACACGGTTTTCACCCGCGCGCCACATCGATGAGAAATACGCGCAACTATTGTCAGAAGCTCAACAGAGGGGGGTAGAAATTCTGGCTTACAAAGCGGAAATTTCTGCTGAAGGCATGGCTCTTAAAAAATCACTGCCGGTTACATTGTAGTAAAGTAAGTAACTGGTTAATTTACATTCTGGTCGCGTGCGCAAATACGCTTTTCCTCACACAGTTGTCAAGTGTTACGTTTAGATAATTGCTATCCGGAAAAGCATCTGCTATTTATAGCGGCCTCATTTTTCCCCCGAACATGGGGATCGATAGTGCGTGTTAAGGAGAAGCAACATGCAAGAAGGGCAAAACCGTAAAACATCGTCCCTGAGTATTCTCGCCATCGCTGGGGTGGAACCATATCAGGAGAAGCCGGGCGAAGAGTATATGAATGAAGCCCAGCTGGCGCACTTCCGTCGTATTCTGGAAGCATGGCGTAATCAACTCAGGGATGAAGTCGATCGCACCGTTACACATATGCAGGATGAAGCAGCCAACTTCCCGGACCCGGTAGACCGTGCAGCCCAGGAAGAAGAGTTCAGCCTCGAACTGCGTAACCGCGATCGCGAGCGTAAGCTGATCAAAAAGATCGAGAAGACGCTGAAAAAAGTGGAAGACGAAGATTTCGGCTACTGCGAATCCTGCGGTGTTGAAATTGGTATTCGCCGTCTGGAAGCGCGCCCGACAGCCGATCTGTGCATCGACTGCAAAACGCTGGCTGAAATTCGCGAAAAACAGATGGCTGGCTAATTACAGCCGTTCCATCACGTTTACCACAGGCGGGAAATGCTCCCGCCTTATTTTTTGTTCAAAGAGATGACAGACACACACTATATTGGCCGCTTCGCCCCCTCTCCTTCCGGCGAGCTTCATTTTGGTTCTCTGATTGCTGCGCTTGGCAGCTATTTGCAGGCTCGCGCCCGACAAGGTCGCTGGCTGGTACGCATAGAAGATATCGACCCGCCTCGTGAAGTTCCCGGTGCCGCAGAAACTATCCTGCGCCAGCTGGAACATTACGGCCTGCACTGGGACGGCGATGTTCTCTGGCAATCGCAACGTCACGATGCCTATCGTGAAGCACTCGCCTGGTTACATGAGCAAGGACTAAGTTATTACTGCACCTGCACGCGTGCACGTATTCAAAGCATTGGCGGTATTTACGACGGTCATTGCCGGGAATTGCATCATGGACCAGGCAACGCCGCAGTGCGTATCCGCCAGCAGCATCCGGTCACCCAGTTTACAGACCTGCTGCGAGGCATTATTCACGCCGACGAAAAACTGGCACGGGAAGATTTTATTATTCATCGCCGTGATGGTTTGTTTGCCTATAACCTGGCGGTGGTGGTGGATGATCACTTCCAGGGCGTGAGCGAAATTGTCCGCGGGGCAGATTTGATCGAACCGACAGTGCGGCAAATCTCGCTGTACCAGCTTTTTGGCTGGAAAGTGCCAGATTACATTCATCTGCCGCTGGCGCTTAATCCACAAGGCGCTAAACTTTCCAAGCAGAATCATGCGCCTGCGTTGCCGAAAGGCGATCCACGCCCGGTACTAATCGCGGCACTTCAATTTCTGGGTCAGCAGGTAGAAGCACACTGGCAGGATTTCAGCGTCGAACAAATCCTTCAGTCAGCCGTCAAAAACTGGCGGCTTACCGCAGTGCCTGAGTCGGCAATTGTAAATTCAACATTCTCAAATGCGTCATGCTGAGCTATGATTAGCCGCTATTTTTTTGTCCTGAATGATGTTTGACACTACCGAGGTGTACTATTTTTACCCGAGTCGCTAATTTTTGCCGCAAGGTGCTAAGCCGCGAGGAAAGCGAGGCTGAACAGGCAGTCGCCCGTCCACAGGTGACGGTGATCCCGCGTGAGCAGCATGCTATTTCCCGCAAAGATATCAGTGAAAATGCCCTGAAGGTAATGTACAGGCTCAATAAAGCGGGATACGAAGCCTGGCTGGTTGGCGGCGGCGTGCGCGACCTGTTACTTGGCAAAAAGCCGAAAGACTTTGACGTAACCACTAACGCCACGCCTGAGCAGGTGCGCAAACTGTTCCGTAACTGCCGCCTGGTGGGTCGCCGTTTCCGTCTGGCTCATGTGATGTTTGGCCCGGAGATTATCGAAGTTGCGACCTTCCGTGGACACCACGAAGGTAACGTCAGCGACCGCACGACCTCCCAACGCGGGCAAAACGGCATGTTGCTGCGCGACAACATTTTCGGCTCCATCGAAGAAGACGCCCAGCGCCGCGATTTCACTATCAACAGCCTGTATTACAGCGTAGCGGATTTTACCGTCCGTGATTACGTTGGCGGTATGAAGGATCTGAAGGACGGTGTTATCCGTCTGATTGGTAACCCGGAAACGCGCTACCGTGAAGATCCGGTACGTATGCTGCGCGCGGTACGTTTTGCCGCCAAATTGGGTATGCGCATCAGCCCGGAAACCGCAGAACCGATCCCTCGCCTCGCTACCCTGCTGAACGATATCCCACCGGCACGCCTGTTTGAAGAATCGCTTAAACTGCTACAAGCGGGCTACGGTTACGAAACCTATAAGCTGCTGTGTGAATATCATCTGTTCCAGCCACTGTTCCCGACCATTACCCGCTACTTCACGGAAAATGGCGACAGCCCGATGGAGCGGATCATTGAGCAGGTACTGAAGAACACCGATACGCGTATTCATAACGATATGCGCGTTAACCCGGCGTTTTTGTTTGCCGCCATGTTCTGGTACCCACTGCTGGAGACGGCACAGAAGATCGCCCAGGAAAGCGGCCTGACCTATCACGACGCTTTCGCGCTGGCGATGAACGACGTGCTGGACGAAGCCTGCCGTTCACTGGCAATCCCGAAACGCCTGACGACATTAACCCGCGATATCTGGCAGTTGCAGTTGCGTATGTCCCGACGTCAGGGTAAACGCGCATGGAAACTGCTGGAGCATCCTAAGTTCCGTGCGGCTTATGACCTGTTGGCCTTGCGAGCTGAAGTTGAGCGTAACGCTGAACTGCAGCGTCTGGTGAAATGGTGGGGTGAGTTCCAGGTTTCCGCGCCACCAGACCAAAAAGGGATGCTCAACGAGCTGGATGAAGAACCATCACCGCGTCGTCGTACTCGTCGTCCACGCAAACGCGCACCACGTCGTGAGGGTACCGCATGACAGTGGCGTATATTGCCATAGGCAGCAATCTGGCCTCTCCGCTGGAGCAGGTCAATGCTGCCCTGAAAGCATTAGGCGATATCCCTGAAAGCCACATTCTTACCGTTTCTTCGTTTTACCGCACCCCACCGCTGGGGCCGCAAGATCAACCCGATTACTTAAACGCAGCCGTGGCGCTGGAAACCTCTCTTGCACCTGAAGTGCTACTCAATCACACACAGCGTATTGAATTGCAGCAAGGTCGCGTCCGTAAAGCTGAACGCTGGGGACCGCGCACGCTGGATCTCGACATCATGCTGTTTGGTAATGAAGTGATAAATACTGAACGACTGACCGTACCGCACTACGATATGAAAAATCGTGGATTTATGCTGTGGCCGCTGTTTGAAATCGCGCCGGAGTTGGTGTTTCCTGATGGGGAAACATTACGTGAAATACTCACTTCACTAGCAGTACCACAACCTGCCATCTGGTAATAGCTGTATTATTTTATTTTCTTGACGAGAGGAATACAAAATGATACGGCTATTTCATCCACCAAGAAAAAATTATTTTCTTATCTTACTCCTCACATCCCCCTTACACATTAAATATACTTAATTTACATTTTAGTTTTTTTTAATTCATTCATGAAATAGCACTTCATGCAAATAGATTAGGCATTTTTTGTTTAAACGACCTAAAATAACAACAATTCAATACGCCACATAAATATATTCACACCCGTGATAATTCACCCCTATTACATCCTCCAAAAACTTTGAGTAATATCCGCTCGCAATATTAATTTCATATAATTTTTGTAAGGATGCATGTAATGAAAAAAGCACTTCTCGCAGCCGCTCTGGTTATGGCTTCTGGTTCCGCCCTGGCTGTAGATGGTGGTCATATCGACTTTAACGGTATGGTACAGTCCGGTACCTGTAAAGTGGGTGTGGTAGATACTGGTATGCACAGCGTTACCACTGATGGCGTGGTTACCCTGGATACTGCGAATGTTACTGATACTTTTGCTGAAGTTAGCGCAACTGCTGTCGGTTTACTGCCGAAAGAGTTCATGATTTCTGTTGAGTGTGATCCAGGTGCTCCGAAGAATGCTGAGTTGACTATGGGTTCTGCAAGCTACGCGAACACCAGCGGTACCCTGAATAACAATATGAACATCACTGTTAACGGTATTGCACCGGCTCAGAACGTAAACATTGCAGTTCATAACATGAAAAACAAAGCTGGCGCTGCTGAAATTAAGCAGGTCCATATGAACAACTCTTCTGAAGTTCAGGAACTGACATTAGACGCAGAAGGTAAAGGCCAGTACGTATTTAACGCATCTTACGTTAAAGCACCGAACAGCCCGGCTGTAACTGCTGGTCATGTAACCACTAACGCGCTGTACACCGTTGCTTATAAGTAATTGATGGTGTGTTGAGCATAAGGTTTGCCAGCAGGCAGACCTTATTTTCTCTAATTTAATCTTTTTACAGACAGCAAGGAGTGCTTATGTTTCCCTTGGTTAAAAAAACGGTTAGTGCATTATTTGTAAGTACTCTGTTAGCCAGTGCGCCAGCATTTGCTGACATTATTATTTCCGGAACACGTATCATTTATAACGCTGATAAAAAAGATGTTAACGTTCGCCTGGAAAATAAAGGGAATCGTCCCTTACTGATTCAAAACTGGTTGGATACGGGCGATGACAATGCCGATCCCAGCCAGATCAAAGTGCCGTTTACCGCGACCCCGCCCGTTTCACGCGTAGAGCCAAAACGCGGTCAAACCGTAAAAGTGATGTACACCGGTGCAACAGCCCTGCCGAAAGACCGTGAAAGCGTCTACTGGTTTAACGTGCTGGAAGTGCCGCCTAAGCCGAAAGATGCTGAGGCTGACAAAAACTTGTTACAGCTGGCTTTCCGTACGCGCATCAAACTCTTTTATCGCCCGAGCGGTTTACAGGGAGAACCGGCTGAAGCACCGGCGAAAATCACCTGGAAATTAAACAACGCTCAGTTACAGGCAAATAACCCAACGCCATATTACGTGTCCTTTAATGAGGTCAAGCTGGAAAGCGGCGGCAAAACCTACAACGTCAATTCCAGCATGGTCGCGCCGTTCAGCCAGGCAAGCTTTGGCGTAACCGGTCTGCCAGGAAGCGTTTCATCCGGAAAAGTGGTCTTTAAAGCGATCAACGACTTTGGCGGCAACATTGATGGTTCCGCAACATTCTAAAAAATAAACGGATTCTTTTTAACATCGCCAGGAATGCAACCTTGTACCAGTTTACTCATCAAAAAAGCCGTATCCCGAAAAAAACGCTACTTGCGGCCTGTTGCGCCCTTTTTTACAGCGGCAACAGTTCTGCGGCAGACACGGTGGAATATGACAGTTCCTTCTTAATGGGAACTGGCGCATCAACGATTGATGTTAAACGTTATGCTCAAGGCAACCCGACACCGCCGGGTCTCTATAATGTCCGCGTGTTTGTAAACGGTCAGGCGACGTCCAGCTTAGAAATTCCGTTTGTGGATATTGGCGAAAACAGCGCAGCGGCCTGTATTACCCACAAAAACCTGGCACAACTTCACATTAAGCAACCTGAACAGCCTGTCACTTTACTCGCCAGAGAAGGTGAGGAAGAGGATTGTCTGGATTTGGCAAAGTCATACGAAAAGGCGGATGTGCGCTTTGACGGTAGTGACCAGTTTCTCGATCTGACGATCCCTCAGGCCTATGTTTTGAAAAGCTATGGCGGCTACGTTGACCCTTCTTTATGGGAATCGGGAATTAACGCTGCCACACTGGCATATACCCTGAACGCGTATCACACAAGTTCAGATAACGACAATAGTGACAGCGTCTATGGCGCATTTAACTCGGGTATCAATTTAGGAGCCTGGCACTTCCGTGCGCGCGGTAACTATAACTGGACAACAGATAACGGCAGCGATTTCGATTTCCAGGATCGTTACTTACAGCGTGACATTCCGGCAATCCGTTCACAGATAATTATGGGTGACGCCTACACCACCGGTGAAACGTTTGACTCTGTCAACGTCCGTGGTGTTCGCCTGTACAGCGATAGCCGTATGCTACCTTCGGCGCTGGCCAGTTACGCTCCGACCATCCGCGGTGTAGCAAACTCCAACGCCAAAGTCACGGTGACGCAAAGCGGTTATAAAATCTATGAAACCACCGTACCACCCGGTGAATTTGTTATAGACGACATTAGCCCTTCCGGCTTTGGTAGCGAACTGGTCGTAACCATTGAAGAAGCGGATGGTTCCAAACGCACCTTTACGCAACCCTTCTCGTCGGTTGTGCAAATGCAACGTCCTGGTGTAGGTCGTTGGGATTTCAGTGCCGGTAAAGTCATTGATGATAGCCTGCGTTCCGAACCCAATATGGGGCAAGCCTCTTATTACTATGGTCTGAATAACCTCTTCACGGGTTATACCGGCATTCAGTTCACCGATAACAACTATCTTGCCGGGCTGTTAGGTGTGGGTATCAACACCAGCATCGGCGCCTTTGCGGTAGACGTTACCCATTCCCGTGCTGAAATTCCGGATGATAAAACCTACCAGGGGCAAAGTTATCGCGTGACCTGGAACAAACTTTTCCAGGATACCGGGACATCATTTAACCTCGCGGCGTACCGCTATTCCACCCAGGATTACCTGGGCCTGCATGATGCGTTAGTCCTCATTGACGACGCCAAACATTTGTCTGCCGATGAAGACAAAAACACCATGCAGACGTACTCACGTATGAAAAACCAGTTTACCGTCAGCATCAACCAGCCGCTGAAAACGACTTACGAAGATTACGGTTCACTGTTTATTTCCGGTAGCTGGACGGATTACTGGGCGGCGAACAATAGCCGCACTGAATATAATGTTGGTTACAGTAAAAGCGTTTCGTGGGGCAGTTTCAGCGTCAACCTGCAACGTAGCTGGAATGAAGACGGCGAGAAAGATGACGCGATGTACGTCAGCGTTAGCGTACCTATTGAGAATATTTTAGGTGGCAAGCGCAAATCTTCTGGTTTCCGCAATTTAAATACTCAGCTCAATACCGATTTTGATGGTTCACATCAGTTGAATGTTAACAGTTCCGGTAACACTGAAAACAATCTGGTGAACTACAGTGTCAACGCAGGTTATAGCCTCGATAAAAACGCCGGCGATTTAGCCTCTGTTGGTGGTTATCTCAACTATGAATCAGGGTTAGGCGGTATTTCCGCTTCGGCCTCGGCCACTTCTGATAATAGCCAGCAGTACTCCATCTCCACCGATGGCGGCTTTGTATTACACAGTGGTGGTTTAACGTTCACTAACAACAGTTTCAGCAGTAACGACACGCTGGTGTTAATCAACGCCCCAGGTGCTAAAGGCGCACGAATCAATAACAGTAATAACGAAATCGATCGCTGGGGATATGCCGTGACGTCTTCTGTCAGCCCCTACCGTGAAAACCGGGTAGGTCTGAACATTGAAACACTGGAAAACGATGTTGAACTGAAAAGTACCAGCGCCACCACCGTACCACGCAGCGGCTCCGTTGTTTTGACCCGTTTCGAAACTGACGAGGGGCGTTCTGCCGTGCTGAATATTACTGCCGCCAATGGCAAATCTATTCCGTTTGCTGCGGAGGTTTACCAGGGTGAGGTGATGATCGGCAGCATGGGCCAGGGTGGTCAGGCATTTGTGCGCGGTATTAACGACAGCGGGGAATTAACAGTGCGTTGGTATGAAAACAACCAAACCATTGACTGTAAGTTGCACTACCAGTTCCCGGCCCAGCCACAAACGCTGGGAAGTACCAACACCTTATTACTTAACAATCTTACCTGTCAGGTAGCAAATCACTAATATGGAAAATTCTATGAAAAGGATACTACTAACATCCGCGTTAATAGGTCTGGGTTTACCGGCGGTTGGCTCTGCAACAGATCTTAATGTCGATTTTACGGCCACCGTATTAGCCACCACCTGTACGATAACTATCGTACAAGATGGTGGTCCAGTAGTGACGGGTAGCAACGGTGAATATAGCCTGACAATTCCCGATGTTGGCCTGGATAAAGTTGTCACTGGAGATGTTGCAGCTCAAGCCAACTTTAAATTAGTGGCTTCCGATTGCAGCAATGGTTATTCAAAGATTTTTACCACACTTACAGGAACAACGGTTTCCGGTAAGTTAATTGTTAATGAAACAACCTCTGGCGCTACGGGTGTGGGTATGGGGATTAAGCGTAGAGATACCGCAGACTCGGCTTTCTTTACGCCAAATAATACTGACAAATTTGAATGGAGTACCGATGAGAAAGCTAACGGTGTGCCTCTGACCGTAGCACTGCGCGAAACAACGGCAGGAGCAGGACGCACTGGTGCGTTTCAGGCAAAAGCCACCTTTAACTTCACCTACGAATAACAGGGACAGCCACCATGAAATTAAAAGTCATAGCTACACTGATTGCTACTGTTGCCGTGGGTGCCAGCGTTAGCAACAATCTCACTTATGCGAGTACGACATCCGCCTCTTTAACCGTAAACAGTAACCTGACTATGGGTACCTGTAGTGCGAAGGTAGTGGATACCAGTGGTGCCGTGATCGACACCGTTGTCTTGGGCAATGTTTATATTTCTGAACTGGCAGCCAAAAGCAAGGTGCAACCATTTAAAATCCGCTTCAGCGATTGTGCCGGGCTTCCAGGAAAGAGTGCTCAACTCGTCTTAGCGCCCAAAAACAACGGTTGCGCAGGAGGCATGTCTGACACTGCCGCCTTTTCAAATAAACTCAACACCACCACCGATGGTGGTTCAAGCAGAGCAGCAGTCGAAGTATGGACGACTACAAGCCCCGAAGGAACTGGCAGTGAGCAATTCAATTGTTATCAGCGAAACGTCATCAATGTCGATCTTTCTAATGCCAGCACAACACAGCCTTATGATTTCGATTTAAGCGCGCGAATGATTATCGCTGGCGGGTGGACAGTCAATGACGTATTACCGGGTAGATTCCTCTCTCCTACGACTTTCACAATCACTTATCAGTAATAGCGGATAAGGATATTAGAATGCTATGCAGGCATCATAAATTTGTACGTTTTTTGGGGCTGGCAACAGCCCTCATTACGCCTTTTGCCTATGCTGGCCAGGATGTGGATCTCACGGCGCAGATTGTGGCCAGCACCTGTCAGGTGGAAGTCAGTAATAATGGCGTTGTCGATCTCGGCACAGTGACGCTGGACTATTTTGCTGACAATGTGACCCCAACGACGGATTACGCGGGTGGCAAAACGTTTAATGTTAATGTGGTCTCTTGCGATAACATTCAAACGACACAGTCGCAAATGAAATTAGATTTTCAGCCGCAGGCGGGAGCGCTTGCACAGGTGAATAATCAAATTTTTAGTAATGAATACGAACAGCAGGCTACCGGGGCGAAAAACGTCGGCATTGTGATATTTTCGGCCCAACCGAATCAGCAGACATTTAACGTGCGAGGAACAGATGGTTCCTCAGCAGCAATTTATTCGGTCGCGCCTGGCAATGCTGTTCCCTCAACCTGGACCTTTTATTCCCGTATGCAGCGGGTGAATAATGCCCTTCCTCCTGAATCGGGAATGGTGAGAAGCCAGGTTATTGTTAACGTATCTTACGAATAATAAGGATAATTATGCAAAGGAAAGGCAATAAACTGTTGATTCAGTTATGCAGTGCGATACTGCTATTTTTTACCACATCCTGGTATGCATTGGCGAATGAATGTTATATAGAGAGAAATGCTGAAGGGCCTTATGATATGGTGATAAACCGAAAGCCTTTCAGTATACAGTCAGCGATGGTCACAGTCCCGGAAGAAATAGGCTTCGCGACCTGGGATTCTCATATTGATCTTCGGGGCGATAAGATTGGTTGTAAATCCTTAGGTAGTAACACAAGCTCAGTGCATTTTCTTAATACTGCTGATGCCAGTCTCTTATCAACCTATACTACCAGCCATGGCGATGCTTTATTGAAAACAACCGTTCCCGGTATTGTTTATTCAGTAGAATTAGTATGTACAAGTTGTGGAGCCGCGGAGGAGCTTGATTTGTATCTTCCTGCACAAAGTGGTGCAGATAATCATACAGATAACGCCAGCTCAAAGTGGGCCTATGAGTATAGTGACGAGAGCTGGTATTTACGATTTCGTTTTTTCTGGACCCCGGAATTTAAACCTCAAAATGGGGTTTCAGAAGGAACTGCGATACCAGGTAAAATAGCTTCCTGGTATATAGGCAATAATGATCAACCATGGATAAATTTTTTCGTTGATACAAGCTCCGTTCATTTTTACGTTGACGAACCGACCTGTGCAACAGTTGCCCTCGCACAAGATCAGGGCAACGTCAGTGGCAACCAGGTAACGCTTGGGAACAGTTATGTTTCAGAAGTGAAAAATGGGCTTACGCGGGAAATCCCTTTTTCTATCCGTGCTGAATACTGTTATGCCAGTAAAATAACGGTTAAATTGAAAGCGGCAAATAAACCCAGCGACGCCACACTAGTAGGTAAAACGACTGGCTCTGCTTCAGGCGTGGCTGTAAAAGTAAATTCAACTTATGACAATAGCAAAGTATTGTTAAAAGCAGATGGTAGCAACACGGTTGACTATAACTTCGCCGTCTGGTCAAACAACCTGCTGCTTTTACCTTTTACGGCGCAGCTGGTACCGGATGGCAGTGGTGCTGCTGTCGGTGTTGGAACCTTCTCTGGTAACGCGACCTTCTCCTTTACCTACGAATAAGTAAAACGTCATTCCTTCCTCATCGCACCAGAGTTCTGCTCTGGTGCGAACATTTTCCCCACACTAAAAACCATTGCCCCCCTGATTTCGACTGTTAGAATGCGATCAATCTGACTTTAGCCATCAGGATACGTTATGAAACCGACCACTATTGCTTCATTGCAGAAATGTAAGCAGGAAAAAAAACGCTTCGCCACCATCACCGCCTACGACTACAGCTTCGCCAAATTGTTTGCTGACGAAGGGCTAAACGTGATGCTGGTGGGCGATTCGCTGGGCATGACCGTGCAGGGCCACGTCTCCACTCTGCCGGTAACCGTTGCCGATATTGCCTACCACACTGCCGCTGTACGTCGCGGCGCACCAAACTGCCTGCTGCTGGCTGACCTGCCGTTTATGGCATATGCCACGCCGGAACAAGCCTTTGAAAATGCCGCCACAGTAATGCGTGCCGGAGCCAATATGGTCAAAATCGAAGGTGGCGCATGGCTGGTGGAAACCGTGCAGATGCTGACTGAACGCGCGGTTCCGGTATGTGGTCATTTAGGTTTAACGCCGCAGTCAGTGAACATTTTCGGCGGCTACAAAGTACAAGGGCGTGGCGAGGCAGGCGATCAACTGCTCAGCGATGCATTAGCATTAGAAGCGGCAGGCGCACAACTTCTGGTGCTGGAATGCGTACCGGTTGAACTGGCAAAACGTATTACCGAAGCGCTGGCGATCCCGGTTATCGGTATTGGCGCAGGCAACGTTACCGATGGGCAGATCCTCGTGATGCACGATGCGTTCGGCATTACCGGCGGCCATATCCCTAAATTTGCCAAAAATTTCCTCGCTGAAACGGGCGACATCCGCGCGGCTGTGCGGCAGTATATGGCTGAAGTGGAGTCCGGCGTTTATCCGGGCGAAGAACACAGTTTCCATTAAGGAGTGACGTTGTGTTAATTATCGAAACC
This sequence comes from Escherichia sp. WS1152, assembly GCF_046487665.1. Lineage (NCBI taxonomy): Bacteria > Pseudomonadati > Pseudomonadota > Gammaproteobacteria > Enterobacterales > Enterobacteriaceae > Escherichia > Escherichia sp. WS1152. The sequence continues at coordinate 73,892 of NZ_JBJQJA010000003.1, forward strand.
CTGCCACTGCTGCGCCAGCAAATTCGCCGCCTGCGTATGGAAGGCAAGCGCGTGGCGCTGGTACCTACCATGGGCAACCTGCATGATGGCCATATGAAGCTGGTCGATGAAGCCAAAGCCCGCGCCGATGTGGTCGTCGTCAGTATTTTCGTTAACCCGATGCAGTTCGACCGCCCGGAAGATCTGGCACGTTATCCACGGACCTTGCAGGAGGACTGCGAGAAGCTAAACAAACGTAAAGTAGATTTAGTTTTCGCCCCTTCGGTAAAAGAGATCTACCCGAACGGTACAGAAACCCACACCTATGTTGATGTTCCTGGTCTTTCGACCATGCTGGAAGGTGCCAGCCGTCCGGGACATTTTCGCGGCGTTTCGACTATTGTCAGCAAGCTGTTCAACCTGGTCCAGCCGGATATCGCCTGCTTCGGTGAAAAAGATTTTCAGCAACTGGCGCTGATCCGCAAAATGGTTGCCGATATGGGCTTCGATATTGAGATTGTTGGCGTCCCGATTATGCGCGCCAAAGATGGCCTTGCGCTCAGTTCCCGTAATGGTTATCTGACGGCAGAACAACGCAAAATTGCGCCCGGTCTGTACAAAGTTTTAAGTTCGATTGCCGACAAATTGCAGGCTGGCGAACGGGATCTCGATGAAATTATTGCTATTGCCGGGCAAGAACTGAATGAAAAAGGCTTCCGCGCCGATGATATTCAGATTCGCGATGCCGACACGTTGCAGGAGGTCTCTGAAAACAGCAAACGGGCCGTAATTCTGGTAGCCGCCTGGCTTGGCGATGCTCGCCTGATCGACAACAAGATGGTCGAACTGGCGTAATACTTAACTGGCGCTACGGCTGATGGCGCCAGTTATTAATTTGCCCTACGTCATGGCGATGACGTCTGTAAGTGATTATTCATATCGCTGGCAATTTAGTTAGAGTTAATTAGCTTATCAATCTCTGTAAGAGGTAAAGTTGTCACCTCTGCAACGTCTTCCCGAGACATCCCTTTACTTAGAAAACGCTGGGCGAATTCCTGTCTTACCTTCTGGAGTTCCTCTTGATATCCCTTCTGAAATCCCTTCTCTTCAAACCACTGCGCCAACGTCTGCCTGGTTTCTCTCCGTGTCTTTATTTCCATAGGTTCCCTTAATTATCTGGTCAGTTAACAATAACAATTATCTGGCTATAACTGATGATGCAGACAACTTAGTTAATCAGCTTATCAATCTCGGCAAGGGGTAAATTTGCCATCTCTGCAACGTCTTCCCGAGACATTCCTTTATTCAGAAGACGCAGGACGAATTCTTGCCTTTCCTCCTGTCTTCCCCTCTCTTCAAACCACTGCGCCAGCGTCATCATAGACTCCCCTCCCGTTTCCCTGTCTCTCAGCACACCATAAAACAAATCCGCTTGTTCAGTATGACCGCGTTGCAGCATATAGTTTTGCATGGCAACTAACTGACTTCCGCTAGTGTACCCTTCGTCAATCAGCGTGACCAGTTGCTCCAGCAATAACATTAAGTCGCGCTGGCGAATATGCTTTTGCAGTAGTTCGAGAATCGCAATCCGCCGGTGCTGCATGATTTCGTCATCCGGTGTGATAGTGATATCCACCAGCGGAAAAGGACTGTTATAGACGCGTCGCGCCAGCTCCGGCGAGTAAAACATATCAAACCAGCACATTGAGAGCGGATAAGGTGTGGTCTCGCCCTGATAAAACAGTATCGGCACCACCAGCGGCAGCTTATCGTGATCCGCCTCCAGATGCCGGTGCATGGCAGCAATAGAATAACGCATCATGCGAAAGGCCATTTTCTTATCCGGCTTGCTTTGGTGTTCAATCACAACATGCAGATAACCGGGATTGCCCTGCATTTGCACGGAATAGAGCACGTCCGTGCTGTGTCCTTTCAGGCTCTCTTCAATGAAACTCCCCGACTCTAAATGAAGCGTGTTGAGGTCACAAAGTTCGCGTAATTCCACTGGCAAATGTATCTCCAGAAAGTCGCGAGCCGTCTCCGCATGCATTAAAAATTGTTTAAATACCGCGTCATGCGGTGTAGTACTCGGTGCATCCATCTTCCCTGTCTTCCGTGTTGTCTTGCGTGAAGGCAGTATCCAGTCAAGGCGTGCTATCGTCAGCCACCTCTTTATTGTTTACCGAGCAGCGTTCAGAGAAATATCAATTCGTTACAGGCGATACATGGCACGCTTCGGCGCGGTACGCAAACTGCTGATGCAAATGCCGTCAGATGAGTAGACACTAAACAAAAATCGGGCAATACTGCGTGAGAATTTCCTCAAAGCAGGCACCGCCTGCTTCGTTAACGACAGGGTAGAAAGGTAGAAGTTATGATTCGCACGATGCTGCAGGGCAAACTCCACCGCGTGAAAGTGACTCATGCGGACCTGCACTATGAAGGTTCTTGCGCCATTGACCAGGATTTTCTTGACGCAGCCGGTATTCTCGAAAACGAAGCCATTGATATCTGGAATGTCACCAACGGCAAGCGTTTCTCCACTTATGCCATCGCGGCAGAACGCGGTTCGAGAATTATTTCTGTTAACGGTGCGGCGGCCCACTGCGCCAGTGTCGGCGATATTGTCATCATCGCCAGCTTCGTTACCATGCCAGATGAAGAAGCTCGCACCTGGCGACCCAACGTCGCCTATTTTGAAGGCGACAATGAAATGAAACGTACCGCGAAAGCGATTCCGGTACAGGTTGCTTGATTGTTATCCCTGCGGCTGGTTACTCACCAGCCGCGACATCGTCTCCAGCGAATCCGTTCTTAAGATATAAAGTCGTTTTAGTAACAACGGATTATCCCCCGGTTTTACTTTGCCTTTCATGGTTGTCACCGCCAGGTGAAATCCGGCATCGTTTGCTGCCTTCACGGCTTTGTCATTAAAGCCGCCAAACGGATACGAAAGATACCAGACATGCGGATTAAATTGCGCCAGAGCGCGGCGTGAACGTGCAAAATCAAACAGAATATTGTGCTCACTACGGCTCAGTAATATGGGTCGGCGATAACCATCTACCCGATGCAAAAAATGGGTATGTGACTGAAAATCAAAAACATCGCGAATTTCGTTAAGCTCAGAAACGCTCATAAATTGCAGCGATTTTGGGTTCCACTTCTGCGGGTGACGTTTGATGCGCGAGGTAACAATAAACGCCGTCGCCTTCATGCCATATTGTTTCAACACAGGATACGCATAGCGGCTCACCGACTTGAGGCCATCATCAAAGGTAATCACCACCGCTCGCGCAGGGAGATTGATCTTATTCTTCACGTAACCTTCCAGCTGCACCATGCTCAGTGTCGCGTATCCCCTGTCGCGCAGCCAGGCCATCTGGTTATTGAAAGCGCGTACCGAGGTGGTCGTCGAAGTATGGCGAAAACGGGTGTTTTCTTCGTCGCGCAGAATATGGTGATAAGTTAGCACCGGAAGGCCATTATCGGTTTGGGCATCCAGCGCGCTGATATAGGCCAGTCGATCGCCAATACGGACCTGATACCAGGTTTGATTTAACCTGTCTTTCAGTTTATGCAAAATCGGGTAGCGCAAATTGTCCGCCAATACCCCAAATGGCGCACTGCCCACACTCGGCGCGTTATAGACCGGCGTATCTTTCCAGGTAACTAAGTTCTGATTACTCAGCGGCTTGTTGAGGTCACCCAAACCGTCTTCAACTTTTTGTCGCCCCTGAACCGGCTCGAGATGCCCTTTATCGATAAACCCTTTACCAAAGCCAAAATTAAATGCGTAATAACTTGCGGCAGTGGGCTCCACGGCAATGATTTGTCCGGCCCGAATATTCCCCACGGTCACCATCTTGTCGCCAATTTGCGCCCAGACCGCAGCATTTTCGATGGTTTGCATATAACGGGCAGGTAACGCGGCACTGACACTTGCGGTAAACAGCATCAGCAGGAGAATAACAGCTTGTTTGTACATGAAAAAATAACCGAGGGTGAAACAACGCTTTTATTGTAGCAAAAGCGCCATCAGAATCGCGGGTTAATACTCATACAAATTATGTTTGAGGACGAAAGGCGGATTTTTTTGTTGTTGGTGCCAAAGACTACTCACCTCCGGCGCACCCAGTTCGACAATACGCTCGCGAAACTCTGAACTGGTCATGGTTTCACGGCAAGCCATCATCTGTTCAATTAACGGTAACGTGACACCAGAAATCACTTCGCAACGGGAGTGTTTGTGGCTTAATAATGAAGCCACGCGGTACGGTGGCGCTCCGGCTATATCGGTTAAGAAGATGACACCCTCACCAGAGTCCGCTTCATGCAGAGCATCGCACATCATGCGGCTGAGCATATTAGAACTTAATCCGCGCCAGAAATTCACGGCCCGGCACTGAAGAAGCGCCCCATGTTTTTTCTCCAGCGCATCCAGTATCTCTTGCGCCCGGTCATCGTGACAGGTAATTACCCAACCTAACATCGCCTTCCTCCTTAGCCGAAAATCAGTCTACCCTGACCATTGTTGATAAAGGGTGATAGCCGTCAAAACTCCTCTCCCCCAAATCCAGAGGAGAGGAAATAGCCTTAGCTACGCAAACCACGTCCACGTTGGATCAGCGACCAACAGATCAAATAAAACGCCACAATAAAGACCACCAGTACGCCAAAGGTAGTGACCAGCGGAACATCATTGATACCGAGGAAGCCGTAGCGGAAACCACTGATCATATAAACGATTGGGTTCAGGTGCGACAGCCCTTGCCAGAACGGCGGCAACAAAGTCAGGGAGTAAAACACCCCGCCCAAATACGTGAGTGGCGTTAACACAAAGGTTGGCACCAGGCTGATGTCATCGAACGTTTTGGCAAACACGCCGTTCAGCAAACCCGCAAGGGAGAACAACACCGCCGTGAGCACCAGGGTTAAGGCAACGAATACCCACGAATGCACCTGAAACGGCACAAAAAACAGTGAAATTGCCGTCACCAGAATGCCAACAAACAGACCACGCGCCACGCCACCGCCGACATATCCGGCAATAATGACGTGAGTCGGAACCGGCGCTACCAGCAGCTCTTCAATATTACGCTGGAATTTGGCACCAAAAAATGATGACGCGACGTTAGCGTAGGCGTTGGTGATCACCGACATCATGATCAGCCCCGGTACGATGAACTGCATGTAGCTGAAGCCATGCATATCGCCAATACGCGAACCAATCAGGTTACCGAAAATAATAAAGTAAAGGGTCATGGTGATGACTGGCGGCACCAGCGTCTGCACCCAGATACGCATAAAGCGATGGATCTCTTTCGCCCAGATGCTTTTTAGCGCCACCCAGTAAAGATGCATCATGCGCGATCTCCTTGTTTTTCATTAACCAGTGAAACAAACAGCTCTTCCAGACGGTTAGCTTTGTTACGCATACTTAATACCTGAATGCCCTGCTCACTTAACTGCGTAAATACGCTGTTGATCCCCTGCTCACGCAGCACTTCAACTTCCAGCGTCGCGGTATCGACCAGTCGATACTGATAGCCATCGAGCTTCGGTAACGGACTTTTCGGTGCGAGATCGAGAATAAAGGTTTCCGATTTCAGCTTCGCCAGCAGCGCCTTCATCGAGGTATTTTCCACCAGCTCACCGTGTTGAATAATGCCGATATTGCGGCACAGCATTTCTGCTTCTTCCAGGTAGTGTGTGGTGAGAATGATGGTGGTGCCTTTGTCGTTTAAATCCTTCAAAAAGCCCCACATTGAGCGGCGAAGTTCAATATCCACGCCTGCAGTCGGCTCGTCGAGAATCAGTAGTTTAGGTTCATGCATTAACGCACGGGCAATCATTAAACGGCGCTTCATCCCGCCAGATAACATACGCGCACGTTCGTTGCGTTTTCCCCATAAATCGAGCTGCTTAAGATATTTTTCGCTGCGGATGTACGCCTCTTTGCGCTCCACACCGTAGTACCCTGCCTGATTCACCACAATTTGCTGCACGGTTTCAAACGGGTTGAAGTTAAATTCCTGCGGCACCAGTCCCAACTGACGTTTAGCGTTCACGACATCTTTCTCGAGATCGTAACCAAATACGCTGACCCGCCCGGAGGTTTTATTTACCAGAGAGCTGATAATACCGATAGTGGTCGATTTCCCGGCCCCGTTCGGCCCGAGAAGCGCATAAAAATCACCCGCTTCGACCTGCAAATCTATTCCACGAAGCGCCTGAACGCCGCCTGGATAGGTTTTTTTAAGCTGTTGAAGTTCCAGTGCAATGGTCATAAATTTTTACTTACCTTACGTTCTTACACTTTATCTGTGGTTTAAATCGTCCCGGAGTTGCCCTATATTAGCCAAACGTAATTATTTGGTTACAGGTCGTTAACCTCCATGAAAGACATAGATACACTCATCAGCAACAATGCACTATGGTCAAAAATGCTGGTGGAAGAGGATCCCGGGTTTTTTGAGAAACTGGCACAAGCGCAAAAACCGCGCTTTCTATGGATTGGATGTTCCGACAGTCGCGTTCCTGCAGAACGTTTAACCGGTCTTGAGCCGGGCGAACTCTTTGTTCACCGTAATGTTGCTAACCTGGTCATTCACACCGACCTGAACTGCCTTTCCGTGGTTCAGTATGCAGTGGATGTACTCGAAGTTGAACACATTATTATCTGTGGCCACTACGGTTGCGGCGGCGTACAAGCCGCAGTTGAAAACCCGGAACTGGGGCTTATCAACAACTGGCTGCTGCATATCCGCGATATCTGGTTCAAACATAGCTCATTGCTCGGCGAAATGCCGCAAGAGCGCCGTCTGGATACCTTGTGTGAACTGAACGTCATGGAACAGGTGTATAACCTGGGCCACTCCACCATTATGCAATCAGCGTGGAAACGCGGGCAGAAAGTTACCATTCACGGCTGGGCCTACGGTATTCACGACGGCTTGCTGCGTGATCTGGATGTCACAGCGACCAACCGCGAAACCCTTGAGCAACGTTACCGTCACGGGATTTCCAACCTCAAGCTGAAACACGCCAACCACAAATAAAAATGCCATGCCGGATGCAACACATCCGGCAACTTCACACTTACTCGTCCAGCAGAATCACTTTGCCAATATACGGCAGATGACGGTAACGCTGTGCGTAATCAATGCCGTAACCCACCACAAACTCATCCGGGATCGAGAAACCGATAAATTCTACCGGGACGTTCACTTCACGGCGGGACGGTTTATCCAGCAGCGTACAAATCGCCAGCGACTTCGGTTCGCGCAGGCTTAAGATCTCACGCACTTTCGACAGTGTATTCCCCGAGTCGATGATATCTTCAACAATCAGCACGTCCTTGCCACGGATATCTTCATCCAGATCTTTGAGGATTTTCACATCACGGGTGGTGGACATGCCGCTACCGTAGCTGGAGGCGGTCATAAAGTCGACTTCATGAGATACCTGAACTTCACGGCACAGGTCCGCCATAAACATAAATGAGCCACGCAGCAGACCCACCAGCACCATATCGCTGCCGCTGTCTTTGTAACGCTCAGTAATCTGACGACCCAGTTCGGCGATACGCGCTTTAATCTCCGCTTCGGGGATCATTACTTCTACAGTATGTTTCATATCTCTAACCATATGATTTAAAAACAAATCACTTCGCACGGGCAGGTTTTGGCACCGCAACAAAGCGCAAGACACGCAGTATACCAGTAAAACTATTCATTCGCGGAATCTGTTAATAAAGCTCGAATTGTGATGACGGTCACACATGTTAAAACCTATAATTAATTGCTACTAAAATATTAATGAATTGAAATGGTGTCTCTTTATGGCAATTAACAATACAGGCTCGCGACGATTACTCGTCACGCTAACAGCCCTTTTTGCAGCGCTTTGCGGGCTGTATCTACTCATTGGCGGAGGCTGGCTGGTCGCGATTGGCGGCTCCTGGTACTACCCTATCGCTGGCCTTGTGATGCTCGGCGTCGCCTGGATGCTGTGGCGCAGTAAACGTGCCGCGCTTTGGCTATACGCCGCCCTGCTGCTCGGCACCATGATTTGGGGCGTCTGGGAAGTTGGTTTCGACTTCTGGGCGCTGACTCCGCGCAGCGATATTCTGGTCTTCTTCGGCATCTGGCTGATCCTGCCGTTTGTCTGGCGTCGCCTGGTCATTCCTGCCAGCGGCGCAGTTGCCGCACTGGTGGTGGCACTGCTGATTAGCGGTAGTATCCTGACCTGGGCCGGATTTAACGATCCGCAGGAAATCAACGGCACCTTAAGCGCCGATGCCACACCTGCGGAAGCTATCTCACCCGTTGCCGATCAGGACTGGCCTGCCTATGGTCGCAATCAGGAAGGTCAACGCTTTTCACCTCTGAAACAAATTAACGCCGATAACGTCCATAATCTGAAAGAAGCCTGGGTGTTCCGTACTGGCGATGTGAAGCAGCCGAACGATCCGGGCGAAATCACCAATGAAGTGACGCCGATTAAAGTGGGCGACACCCTTTACCTGTGTACCGCTCACCAGCGCCTGTTTGCGCTCGATGCCGCCAGCGGCAAAGAGAAATGGCATTACGATCCTGAGCTGAAAACTAACGAGTCTTTCCAGCACGTAACCTGCCGTGGCGTCTCTTATCATGAAGCCAAAGCAGAAACGGCTTCGCCGGAAGTGATGGCGGATTGCCCGCGTCGTATCATTCTTCCGGTCAATGATGGTCGACTGATTGCGATTAACGCTGAAAACGGCAAACTGTGCGAAACCTTCGCCAATAAAGGCGTGCTCAATCTGCAAAGCAATATGCCGGACACCAAACCGGGTCTGTATGAACCGACTTCGCCACCGATTATCACCGATAAAACCATCGTGATGGCAGGTTCAGTTACCGATAACTTCTCAACCCGCGAAACGTCTGGCGTGATCCGTGGTTTTGATGCCAACACCGGGGAGCTGCTGTGGGCTTTTGATCCGGGCGCGAAAGATCCGAACGCAATCCCGTCTGACGAACACACCTTTACCTTTAACTCGCCAAACTCGTGGGCACCAGCGGCCTATGACGCGAAGCTGGATCTGGTCTATCTGCCGATGGGCGTGACCACGCCGGATATCTGGGGCGGTAACCGCACACCGGAACAGGAACGTTATGCCAGCTCGATTCTGGCGCTGAATGCCACAACCGGGAAATTGGCGTGGAGCTACCAGACCGTTCACCACGACCTGTGGGATATGGATCTTCCGGCACAGCCGACGCTGGCGGACATCACCGTTAATGGTCAGAAAGTGCCAGTTATTTACGCTCCGGCGAAAACCGGCAACATTTTTGTGCTCGATCGTCGTAATGGCGAACTGGTGGTTCCGGCACCGGAAAAACCGGTTCCCCAAGGTGCTGCCAAAGGCGATTACGTTACCCCTACTCAACCATTCTCGGAACTGAGCTTCCGTCCGACGAAAGATTTGAGCGGTGCGGATATGTGGGGAGCCACCATGTTTGACCAACTGGTGTGCCGCGTGATGTTCCACCAGATGCGCTATGAAGGCATTTTCACGCCGCCATCTGAACAGGGCACGCTGGTCTTCCCGGGTAACCTGGGAATGTTTGAATGGGGCGGGATTTCCGTTGATCCAAATCGTGAAGTGGCAATTGCCAACCCAATGGCACTGCCGTTTGTTTCGAAACTGATCCCACGCGGTCCGGGTAACCCGATGGAGCAGCCGAAAGATGCCAAAGGCACGGGTACGGAATCCGGCATTCAGCCACAGTACGGTGTACCGTATGGTGTCACGCTCAACCCGTTCCTCTCACCATTTGGTCTGCCATGTAAACAGCCAGCATGGGGTTATATCTCGGCGCTGGATCTGAAAACTAATGAAGTGGTGTGGAAGAAACGTATTGGTACGCCGCAGGACAGTATGCCGTTCCCGATGCCTGTACCGGTGCCGTTCAATATGGGTATGCCGATGCTGGGCGGGCCAATCTCCACGGCGGGTAACGTGCTGTTTATCGCCGCTACGGCAGATAACTACCTGCGCGCTTACAACATGAGCAACGGTGAAAAACTGTGGCAAGGTCGTTTACCAGCGGGTGGTCAGGCGACGCCAATGACCTATGAAGTGAATGGTAAGCAGTATGTGGTGATCTCCGCAGGCGGTCACGGTTCATTTGGTACGAAGATGGGCGACTATATTGTGGCTTATGCGCTGCCGGATGATGTGAAGTAAGACTTGCTCAGATTGCTGACAACGTGCGCGTTGTTCATGCCGGATGCGGCGCGAACGCCTTATCCAGCCTACAAAATTGTGCAAAATCAATGGATTGCACAGGTAGCGTAGGCCTGATAATCGTAGCGCATCAGGCAGATTTGCGTTTGTCATCAGTTTAATGCCCGGAGAGATCCGGGCATATTTCCGAATACGGTCTTTTTATACCGTAAACCCTAACATCATCCCCGTATCTTCATGCTCCAGCAGATGGCAGTGCGCCATATAAGCATGTTCTTTCGGTGCGTCGTGATTAAACTTCACCAGCACTTCACTGACATTGCCTTCTACCTTAACGGTATCTTTCCAGCCCGCGCGATGAGCCGCTGGCTGTTTGCCATTTTCTGACAAGATACGGAACTGCGTGCCGTGAATATGGAACGGATGCAGCATCATGTCGCCCACGCCAGAGATAACCCAACGTTCGTACTGCCCTTTCGCCGCCGCAAACATCGGCTTATTCATATCAAACGCCTGACCGTTGATTTTATTGGCATGGTGGAAATCGAATTTCCCGCCGTGGTTCATATGATTCATATTGCCGTGCCCCATATGGCCCATCATCTGGCTGTGATCCATTCCGGCCATCGCCTGATCGCCATATTTCTCCATTAGCATCTGCATCCCCATCATATCGAGCATCGGGTCCATAGAAAGTTGCAGCTTGCGTACCGTCAGCCCTTCCAGCGAAGGTAACGCAGGCAGGCTACTTAATGTGTCTGGCAAAGCACCGGAGGCACTAATAGCAATCGGCTGAATCCGCATTACCGGATGCGGCTTGTCAAACGGTGCAATCGCCATCCCCATCTGGCTGACCGGCAGCGTCACCAGGTCAAAGGGTTTGTTGTCGTTAACCTCCACCAGCACTTCAAAACGCTCGCCCATCAGCACCGGCAGTTCGCTCACCTTCACCGGTTCAGGTAGCAGACCACCGTCGCTGGCAATCACATAAAGCGGGCGATTGTCGCTGGTGGCGAAATTGAGCGAGCGGGCATTACAGCCATTGAGCAAACGCAGGCGCAGCCAACCACGCGGGGCAGCGTGTTGCGGGTAGATTGCACCGTTGGTCAGCAACGTATCGCCAAACCAGCCCACGGCGGCGGTCATCACATCCAGTTGATAATCAATCTGCCCGTCGGCGCTAAATTTCTTATCCTGAACGATCACCGGAACATCATCGATACCCCACTGTTTTGGCAGCATTAATTTCAGGATCTCGTCATCTTCAATCACCACCAGACCAGCCAGCCCCATCGCCACCTGTCGCCCGGTCTTGCCATGTTGATGTGGATGGAACCAGCAGGTAGCGGCAGGTTGATCAACGTTCAACGTCACCGAGCGCTTGCCACCTGGCGGAATAATTCCCTGTGGGCCGCCGTCGACTTCACCCGGTACTTCCAGCCCGTGCCAGTGCAACGTCGTCTCTTCCGTCAGTTGGTTATAGATATCAACCGTTACCGCTTTGCCGCGCTGTAATTTCACCGCCGGCCCCAGCAGATTGCCGTTATAGCCCCAGGTAGTTGCAGTTTTCTCGCCAAAGGTAGACTGACCTGCGCCAATAGTTAACTGAATGCGATTACGAGCATCGGTCGTGAGCAAATCAGGGATCGGTAACGTTGGGCGTTCCGCCGCAAAGACTGCACGGCTCCACAGTGGCAAGGCTGAAGCCACACCCAGTGCGACGGAATATTTCAAGAAATCACGACGTTGCATAGTTATTTCCTTATTCTTAAGCAGGCGAAACAAAATCAAACGTTGAGCATAGTCCTTCCCCTTACGGGAAGGTCAAGCCGCAGACACAATTTAATCGACAATAATGGTCGTCGCCTCGCTCGCAGTGTGCTAACGTTTATCTTCTTTAAGCCCCTGGTAGAAGCAATGAAGACGTTTTTCAGAACAGTGTTATTCGGCAGCCTGATGGCCGTTTGCGCAAACAGTTACGCGCTCAGCGAGTCTGAAGCCGAAGATATGGCCGATTTAACGGCAGTTTTTGTCTTTCTGAAGAACGATTGTGGTTACCAGAACTTACCTAATGGGCAAATTCGTCGCGCACTGGTCTTTTTCGCCCAGCAAAACCAGTGGGATCTCAGTAATTACGACACCTTCGACATGAAAGCCCTCGGTGAAGACAGCTACCGCGATCTCAGCGGCATTGGCATTCCCGTCGCTAAAAAGTGCAAAGCCCTGGCTCGCGATTCCTTAAGCCTGCTTGCCTACGTCAAATAATCCCTGATACCTTTTTGTAGAAATATTGACCGTGCATCCGCGGTCAATGTTAGCTATTATGTTGCGCCCTTTTTTTACGGGTGTTAACAAAGGAGGTATCAACCCATGGCCGAAAAAAAACAGTGGCATGAAACGCTACACGACCAGTTTGGGCAGTACTTTGCGGTAGATAACGTTCTGTATCATGAAAAGACCGATCACCAGGATCTGATCATTTTTGAGAACGCTGCATTTGGTCGCGTAATGGCGCTGGATGGCGTAGTACAAACCACCGAGCGCGACGAGTTTATCTATCATGAGATGATGACCCATGTTCCGCTACTGGCCCACGGTCACGCGAAACATGTGCTGATTATCGGCGGCGGCGACGGTGCCATGCTGCGTGAAGTAACCCGACATAAAAACGTTGAGTCAATCACGATGGTGGAAATCGATGCGGGTGTCGTATCGTTCTGCCGTCAGTATCTACCCAACCATAACGCCGGTAGCTACGACGATCCGCGCTTTAAGCTGGTGATCGATGATGGCGTCAATTTCGTTAATCAAACCAGCCAGACCTTTGATGTCATTATCTCCGACTGCACCGATCCTATCGGTCCCGGCGAAAGCCTTTTCACTTCGGCATTTTATGAAGGCTGCAAACGTTGCCTGAATCCTGGCGGTATCTTCGTCGCACAAAACGGCGTCTGCTTTTTACAGCAGGAAGAAGCCATCGACAGCCATCGCAAACTCAGCCATTACTTCAGCGACGTTGGCTTTTATCAGGCGGCGATCCCGACCTATTACGGCGGTATCATGACTTTTGCATGGGCGACAGATAACGACGCCTTACGCCATCTCTCAACCGAAATTATTCAGGCGCGTTTTCTCGCCTCTGGCCTGAAATGCCGTTATTACAATCCGGCAATCCATACGGCAGCTTTTGCCTTACCTCAGTATCTGCAAGACGCACTGGCTTCACAGCCGTCCTAAGGAGAAGATAAGAAATTGAAAAAACTGAAACTGCATGGCTTTAATAATCTGACCAAAAGTCTGAGTTTTTGTATTTACGATATCTGCTACGCCAAAACTGCCGAAGAGCGCGACGGTTATATTGCTTATATCGATGAACTCTATAATGCCAACCGTCTGACCGAAATCCTGTCAGAAACCTGTTCCATTATCGGGGCTAATATTCTTAACATCGCCCGCCAGGATTACGAACCACAGGGTGCCAGCGTCACTATTCTGGTGAGTGAAGAACCGGTTGACCCGAAACTCATCGACAAAACAGAACACCCCGGCCCACTGCCAGAAACGGTCGTTGCCCATCTCGATAAAAGTCATATTTGCGTACATACCTACCCGGAAAGTCATCCTGAAGGCGGTTTATGTACCTTCCGCGCCGATATTGAAGTCTCTACCTGCGGCGTGATTTCTCCGCTGAAGGCGCTGAATTACCTGATCCACCAGCTTGAGTCCGATATCGTAACCATTGATTATCGCGTGCGCGGTTTTACTCGCGACATTAACGGTATGAAGCACTTTATCGACCATGAGATTAATTCGATTCAGAACTTTATGTCTGACGATATGAAGGCGCTGTATGACATGGTGGATGTGAACGTCTATCAGGAAAATATCTTCCATACCAAGATGTTGCTTAAAGAGTTCGACCTTAAGCACTACATGTTCCACACCAAACCGGAAGACTTAACCGACAGCGAGCGCCAGGAAATTACCGCTGCGCTGTGGAAAGAAATGCGCGAGATTTATTACGGGCGCAATATGCCAGCTGTTTAACGGCTCTGGCGGAGCTCCCAGGCTCCGCCAGATTTATTTACTTCTGCTGCACGAAATTGCGGTAAGCCGCCACGACCTGCAGAAAATCCTCAACGCCGCATAGCGACAGGCTTTCTTCGTCGTAGTAGTTCATCCCCTCTTCCATTTCATCGCCAGCGAATTCCAGTTGATTGGCGCGAACCATCACCTCTTCACCGTCCATCCACAGGGTGTATTCATGCCCTGCCCGTTGCCAGGACCGTTCGCTACCTTTCAGTGCGTGCGCTGCTTGTTCCACTTCATCAAGCAAGGCCAGGTTTTCTTTCACCTCTTCATTAAACCAGTGCCCGACCACTTCATGCCCCATGGACATACGCACCTTTACCACTCCGGTGGTATCGCGCAGAAATTCGTAATCCATAGTGTGTTCCTCTGCTCCCGGCAATGCGCCGAAATCGCATTGCGCCATTGATGTAATTATCGCAGCCTTACCGGAGAAAAACAGCGGAACGGCGATGGTTTAGAAATAAAAAATGCCCGGGAATCTCATTCACCGGGCATTGTGTCGTTTATGCGCAGCGCGTGCGCTGACTTTTTAAACTGCAGTCTGGAAAATCACACCATCGGCTTTTTCAGTGTACTGAGAAAGCTGGTTGAAGTTCAGGTAACGGTAAGTATCAACGGCAGTTTTATCCACCTGCGCCACGTAGGTCTGGTACTCTTCCGGCGTCGGTAGTTTGCCAATCAGCGCCGCAACAGCAGCCAGTTCCGCAGAAGCCAGGAAGACATTCGCGCCAGTCCCCAGACGGTTCGGGAAGTTACGGGTCGAGGTGGAAACCACCGTCGCGCCGTCTGCCACACGCGCCTGGTTACCCATACACAGGGAACAGCCCGGGATCTCGATACGAGCCCCGCTCTTACCGAAGACGCTGTAGTAGCCTTCTTCAGTCAACTGTGCGGCGTCCATACGGGTTGGCGGTGCCACCCACAGGCGGGTCGGCAACTGGCCTTTATGCGCATCCAGCAGTTTACCCGCAGCACGGAAGTGACCGATGTTGGTCATGCAGGAACCGATAAACACTTCGTCGATCTTCTCACCCTGTACCGCAGACAGCGGACGCGCGTCATCCGGGTCGTTCGGAGCACACAGGATTGGCTCTTTAATATCCGCCAGATCGATGTCGATCACTGCCGCGTATTCCGCATCTGCATCGGCTTCCAGCAGCTCAGGATTCGCCAGCCATTTTTCCATGCCCTGAATACGACGTTCCAGGGTACGACGATCGCCGTAACCTTCCGCGATCATCCACTTCAGCAGGACGATGTTAGAGTTCAGGTATTCGATGATCGGCTCTTTGTTCAGCTTGATGGTACAACCGGCAGCAGAACGCTCGGCGGACGCATCGGTCAGTTCAAATGCCTGCTCAACTTTCAGATCCGGCAGACCTTCAATTTCCAGAATGCGACCAGAGAAGATGTTTTTCTTGCCTTTCTTCTCAACGGTCAGCAGACCTTGTTTGATCGCATACAGCGGAATGGCGTGTACCAGATCGCGCAGGGTGATGCCCGGCTGCATTTTGCCTTTGAAGCGCACCAGAACGGATTCCGGCATATCCAGCGGCATTACGCCTGTTGCGGCTGCAAATGCCACCAGACCAGAACCCGCCGGGAAAGAGATACCGATCGGGAAACGGGTATGGGAGTCACCACCGGTACCGACGGTATCCGGCAGCAGCATACGGTTCAGCCAGGAGTGGATTACGCCGTCACCCGGACGCAGCGACACACCGCCACGGTTCATAATGAAGTCCGGCAGCGTGTGGTGCGTGTTCACGTCAACTGGCTTCGGATACGCCGCGGTGTGGCAGAAAGACTGCATCACCAGGTCAGCCGAGAAGCCCAGGCACGCCAGGTCTTTCAGTTCATCACGGGTCATCGGGCCTGTGGTGTCCTGAGAGCCTACAGAAGTCATTTTCGGTTCACAGTACGCGCCCGGACGAATGCCTTTCACGCCACAGGCACGGCCTACCATTTTTTGCGCCAGCGAGAAGCCGCGATCGCTCTCAGCGACATCTTTCGCCTGACGGAACACATCACTGTGCGGCAGACCAAGTGCTTCACGCGCTTTGGTGGTCAGGCCACGCCCGATAATCAGCGGAATACGGCCACCCGCACGCACTTCATCAATCAGCACGTCGGTTTTCAGTTCGAAGGTTGCCAGCAGTTCGCCTGTTTCGTGGTTACGCACTTCGCCTTTGTACGGATAAACGTCAATTACGTCGCCCATGTTCAGGTTAGAGACGTCCACTTCAATTGGCAGTGCCCCCGCATCTTCCATCGTGTTAAAGAAGATTGGTGCAATTTTACCGCCGAGGCACAAACCACCGCCGCGTTTGTTCGGCACATGTGGAATATCATCGCCCATAAACCACAGAACGGAGTTCGTGGCGGATTTACGCGAAGACCCCGTACCCACAACGTCACCGACATATGCCAGCGGGAAACCTTTCTGTTGCAGAGCTTCAATCTGTTTGATCGGGCCAACAACACCTGGCTGGTCTGGCTCAATACCTTCACGGGCGTTTTTCAGCATCGCCAGCGCGTGCAGTGGGATATCCGGGCGCGACCACGCATCCGGTGCCGGAGAAAGGTCATCGGTGTTGGTTTCGCCAGTGACTTTGAAGACGGTAACGGTCAGTTTTTCAGCCAGCGCCGGGCGATTCAGGAACCATTCGGCATCCGCCCAGGACTGCATTACCTGCTTCGCATATTCGTTGCCTGCTTTCGCTTTCTCTTCTACGTCATAGAAGTTATCGAACATCAGCAGTGTGTGAGAAAGTGCTTTGGCAGCGATCGGTGCCAGTTTGGCATCATCCAGCGCGTCGATCAACGGATGAATGTTGTAACCACCCTGCATGGTGCCCAGCAGTTCGATGGCTTTTTCCGGAGTCAGCAGAGGGGATTTGGCTTCGCCTTTAGCGATAGCAGCCAGGAAGCCTGCTTTGACATAGGCGGCTTCATCGACGCCAGGGGGAACACGGTTGGTTAATAGATCTAACAGGAATTCTTCTTCGCCCGCGGGCGGGTTTTTCAGCAGCTCTACAAGTGCGGCCATTTGGTTTGCATCCAGGGGTTTGGGCGCAATCCCCTCAGCGGCACGCTCAGCTACGTGCTTACGGTATTCTTCTAGCACGACGGTTCTCCTCGCTCTCATTGTCATAGTGCGGCAGGCGATTCTCTTCACGCTCCTGTGAGACAGCAGTTTGTAGGGTAAATGCCCAGTACCGCAACGGGCAGAATAGCAGGATTTTGACGATGTGTTAATCTGTTTACAAAAAAGCAACATGAAAAAGTGGCTGAATCGTTAAGGATGGTCTAGAGATTGTTTCCCTCCGTAAAAACTTCGTTAATTCGCATAGTGATAATCACCTTTCTCAACGAATCCCAAGATTAGTCAAAATTTAAACTACCGCCTCTTTATACTCAGATTTACAGCACCTGCGGGTGGCAGTTCGCCGACCATTGCGATTTCCTTGAGATCCGAATTATGAAAATGACTTTGCCGTTTAAACCCCATGTGCTGGCACTAATTTGCAGTGCCGGGCTTTGTGCCGCCTCTGCCGGGCTATATATAAAAAGCCGCACAGTGGAAGCGCCTGTGGAACCGCTATCGACACAACTGGCTGTGTCTGACGCTGCCGCGGTTACGCTTCCTGCAACGGTTTCCGCACCGCCCGTAACACCCGCCGTCGTTAAATCCGCATTCAGCACTGCACAAATAGATCAATGGGTCGCGCCCGTCGCGCTATACCCCGACTCTCTGCTTTCACAAGTGTTAATGGCATCAACCTATCCGGCAAACGTTGCTCAAGCAGTGCAATGGTCGCACGATAATCCACTTAAACAAGGCGATGCTGCTATTCAGGCGGTATCTGACCAGCCGTGGGACGCCAGCGTTAAATCACTGGTGGCCTTTCCACAATTGATGGCGTTGATGGGCGAAAACCCGCAATGGGTGCAAAACCTGGGCGATGCTTTTCTGGCGCAGCCGCAGGACGTGATGGACTCGGTACAGCGATTGCGGCAACTGGCGCAACAAACCGGCTCGCTGAAGTCATCAACCGAACAGAAAGTTATTACCACAACGAAGAAAACTGTACCGGTAACACAGACAGTCACGGCTCCCGTCATACCATCCAATACCGTTTCAACTGCCAACCCCGTCATTACAGAGCCGGCAACAACAGTCATTTCCATTGAGCCCGCCAATCCTGATGTAGTCTATATTCCCAACTACAACCCAACCGTGGTTTACGGGAACTGGGCCAATACTGCGTATCCGCCGGTTTATCTGCCACCACCAGCCGGAGAACCGTTTGTTGACAGCTTTGTGCGCGGATTCGGCTATAGCATGGGCGTTGCTACCACGTACGCACTATTCAGCAGCATCGACTGGGATGACGACGATCATGACCATCATCATGACGATGATTATCATCACCACGATGGCGGTCATCGTGACGGTAATGGCTGGCAACACAACGGCGACAACATCAATATCGACGTCAACAATTTCAACCGTATCACCGGTGAGCATCTTACTGATAAGAATATGGCATGGCGGCACAATCCAAACTACCGTAATGGTGTGCCCTATCATGATCAGGATATGGCAAAGCGGTTTCATCAAACTGATGTCAACGGCGGAATGAGTGCCACGCAGCTACCTGCTCCAACACGCGACAGCCAGCGTCAGGCGGCAGCAAGTCAGTTTCAGCAACGAACACACGCCGCCCCCGTCATTACACGAGATACCCAACGTCAGGCAGCGGCACAGCGGTTTAATGAAGCTGAACACTATGGGAGCTATGACGACTTCCGCGACTTCAGCCGTCGCCAACCACTGACCCAGCAACAAAAGGACGCCGCTCGTCAGCGTTATCAGTCAGCTTCTCCTGAGCAGCGCCAGGCAGTTCACGAGAAAATGCAGACTAACCCGCAGAACCAGCAGCGAAGAGAGGCAGCGCGTGAGCGCATTCAGCCCGCCTCGCCTGAGCAGCGCCAGGTAGTCCGCGAGAAAATGCAGACTAACCCACAGATCCAGCAGCGAAGAGACGCAGCGCGTGAGCGTATTCAGTCAGCCTCGCCTGAGCAGCGCCAGGTGTTTAAGGAAAAAGTACAGCAGCGCCCACTGAACCCACAGCAACGTGATAACGCCCGCCAGCGTGTTCAATCAGCATCACCTGAACAACGTCAGGTTTTTCGGGAGAAAGTTCAGGAGAGCCGCCCACAACGTCTAAACGACAGTAACCATACTGCCAGGCTGAATAACGAGCAACGGTCAGCAGTACGCGAACGTCTCTCTGAGCGCGGAGCAAGAAGACTGGAAAGGTAAATTACAGACGTAAAAAAAGCGGCGTGGTTAGCCGCTTTTTTAATTGCCGGATGTTCCGGCAAACGAAAAATTACTTCTTCTTCGCTTTCGGGTTCGGCAGGTCGGTAATGCTACCTTCGAACACTTCTGCCGCCAGGCCCACAGACTCGTGCAGAGTCGGGTGCGCGTGGATGGTCAGTGCGATGTCTTCAGCATCACAACCCATTTCGATTGCCAGGCCGATTTCACCCAGCAGCTCGCCGCCGTTAGTACCGACAATCGCACCACCGATCACACGGTGAGATTCTTTGTCGAAAATCAGCTTGGTCATACCGTCTGCGCAGTCGGAAGCGATAGCACGACCAGAAGCAGCCCACGGGAAGGTGGCGGTTTCGTAGCTGATGCCTTTCTCTTTCGCTTCTTTCTCAGTCAGACCTACCCATGCAACTTCTGGTTCGGTATAGGCGATGGACGGGATAACTTTCGGATCGAAGTAGTGTTTCTTACCGGCGATAACTTCAGCGGCGACGTGACCTTCGTGAACACCTTTGTGTGCCAGCATCGGCTGACCGACAATATCGCCGATAGCAAAGATGTGCGGTACGTTGGTACGCAGCTGTTTGTCAACGCGGATGAAACCACGGTCGTCCACTTCCACGCCAGCTTTGCCTGCGTCGAGGTTTTTACCGTTCGGCACACGACCAATCGCTACCAGCACGGCGTCGTAACGCTGCGGTTCAGCTGGTGCTTTTTTGCCTTCCATCGTCACATAAATGCCGTCTTCTTTCGCTTCAACGGCGGTAACTTTGGTTTCCAGCATCAGGTTGAATTTCTTGCTGATACGCTTGGTGAAGACTTTAACGATGTCTTTGTCAGCTGCCGGGATAACCTGGTCGAACATTTCAACCACGTCAATCTGTGAACCCAGAGCGTGGTATACGGTGCCCATTTCCAGACCGATGATACCGCCACCCATTACCAGCAGGCGTTCTGGTACTTCTTTCAGTTCCAGAGCGTCAGTGGAGTCCCAGATACGCGGATCTTCATGCGGAATAAACGGCAGTTGGATCGGGCGAGAACCCGCTGCAATGATCGCGTTGTCGAAGTTGATCACAGTTTTGCCGTTCTCACCTTCAACTTCCAGGGTGTTAGCCCCGGTGAATTTACCCAGACCGTTGACCACTTTGACTTTGCGGCCTTTCGCCATACCAGCCAGACCACCGGTCAGCTGATTGATCACTTTCTCTTTCCAGGTACGAATCTTGTCGATATCGGTTTTCGGTTCGCCGAAGACGATACCGTGTTCAGCCAGCGCTTTGGCTTCTTCGATAACTTTTGCTACGTGCAGCAGTGCTTTAGAAGGGATACAGCCAACGTTCAGGCAAACACCGCCAAGGGTGTTGTAACGTTCTACGATTACGGTTTCCAGACCTAAATCAGCGCAACGGAAGGCAGCGGAGTAACCTGCGGGGCCTGCCCCAAGTACCACGACCTGAGTTTTGATTTCAGTACTCATCATGACCTCTATATATTTATCTCCGGCGGGTCTGACGTTTTTTTTATGACGCCCATTATCCACCGGGTCGTTCTATCCGTCGGTATTTTACAAAATTGTTAACAATTTTTAAACAACAAACGGCAACCGATTTGTCTATTCGCTAATAACCTCAATACATTCATGAGATTACCAGAAAAAAGCCGGCCGTTGGGCCGGCTCTTTTACTTACATCACCAGACGGCGAATGTCAGACAGCGTGTTGTTAATGATGGTAATGAAACGGGCACCATCAGCACCGTCGATCACGCGGTGGTCGAAAGAGAGAGAAATCGGCAGCATCAGACGCGGCACGAACTCTTTACCATTCCACACCGGCTCCATCGCGGACTTGGAAACGCCGAGGATAGCCACTTCCGGCGCGTTCACAATCGGCGCGAAGTGGGTAGTACCCAGGCCGCCGATGCTGGAGATGGTGAAGCAACCGCCCTGCATTTCGCCCGCAGTCAACTTACCGTCACGCGCTTTCTTAGAAATAGTCATCAGCTCGCGAGACAGCTCGATGATGCCTTTCTTGTTGACGTCTTTGAATACCGGAACAACCAGACCGTTCGGGGTATCCACCGCCACACCGATGTTGATGTATTTCTTCAGGGTCAGACGCTGACCGTCTTCCGACAGCGAACTGTTGAAGCGAGGCATCTGCTCAAGAGCTGCAGCAACGGCTTTCATGATGAAGACAACCGGGGTTATCTTCACATCCAGCTTACGTTTCGCCGCTTCTTCGTTCTGCTGTTTACGGAACGCTTCCAGCTCGGTGATATCGGTTTTGTCGAAGTGAGTAACATGCGGGATCATCACCCAGTTACGGCTCAGGTTCGCACCAGAGATTTTCTGGATGCGGCCCAGTTCCACTTCTTCGATTTCACCAAACTTGCTGAAGTCCACCTTCGGCCACGGCAGCATGCCTGGGATACCGCCGCCAGTCGCTGCCGGAGCTGCTTCTGCACGTTTGATAGCTTCTTTCACGTAAGCCTGAACGTCTTCGCGCAGGATACGACCTTTACGGCCAGTGCCCTTCACTTTCGCAAGGTTAACGCCAAACTCGCGTGCCAGACGGCGGATCAGCGGAGTCGCGTGAACATAAGCGTCGTTTTCAGCAAATTCAGATTTGCCTTCGGCTTTTGCAGCCGGAGCTGCTGCCGGGGCTTCAGCTTTTGCTGCCGGTGCCGGCGCTGCCGCTTCCTGTTTCGCAGGAGCTGCCGCAGGCGCTGCGCCTTCAACTTCGAAGATCATAATCAGCGAGCCAGTTTTCACTTTATCGCCAACGTTGACTTTCAGTTCCTTCACGACGCCTGCAAACGGAGCCGGAACTTCCATAGAAGCTTTGTCGCCTTCTACGGTAATCAGTGACTGTTCAGCGGCAACTTTGTCGCCCACTTTCACCATCACTTCGGTCACTTCAACTTCGTCACCGCCGATATCCGGAACGTTAACTTCTTTCACGCCAGCTGCTGGTGCAGGGGCCGCTGCCGGAGCCGCTTCCTGTTTAGCCGCCGGAGCTGCCGCGCCTGCTTCACCCGCGACTTCGAAGACCATAATCAGCGAGCCGGTAGACACTTTGTCGCCGGTGTTCACTTTGATTTCTTTCACGGTGCCTGCAAACGGAGCCGGAACTTCCATAGAAGCTTTATCGCCTTCTACGGTGATCAGCGACTGCTCAGCTTCAACTTTGTCGCCAACTTTCACCAGGATTTCGGTCACTTCAACTTCGTCGCTGCCGATATCCGGAACGTTAACGTCTTTTGCCGCGGCAGCCGCGGGTGCTGCTGCCGGAGCTGCTTCTTTCTTCTCTTCTGCCTGAGCAGGTGCAGCGTCTGCTGCACCGTCGGCGGAATCGAAAATCATAATCAGTGCGCCGGTCTGGGTTTTATCGCCAACAGAGACTTTGATCTCTTTAACAATACCCGCCTGCGGAGACGGAACTTCCATAGAGGCTTTGTCGCCTTCTACGGTGATCAGCGACTGTTCGGCTTCAACTTTGTCGCCCACTTTGACCAGGATCTCGGTGATTTCAACTTCATCAGCCCCGATGTCCGGTACTTTGATTTCGATAGCCATTATTCTTTTACCTCTTACGCCAGACGCGGGTTAACTTTATCTGCATCGATGTTGAATTTGGCGATTGCGTCAGCAACCACTTTCTTATCGATTTCGCCACGTTTAGCCAGTTCGCCCAGCGCCGCAACCACGACATAAGAAGCATCAACTTCGAAGTGGTGACGCAGGTTCTCACGGCTGTCGGAACGACCGAAGCCATCAGTACCCAGTACGCGGTAGTCGTCAGCCGGTACGTAAGTACGGACCTGCTCAGCGAACAGTTTCATATAGTCGGTAGATGCCACTGCCGGAGCGTCGTTCATCACCTGCGCGATATACGGAACGCGCGGAGTTTCCAGTGGGTGCAGCATGTTCCAGCGTTCACAATCCTGACCATCACGCGCCAGCTCGGTGAAGGAGGTCACGCTATAAACGTCAGAACCTACGCCGTAATCTTTCGCCAGGATCTCTGCCGCTTCACGGACGTGACGCAGGATAGAACCGGAGCCCAGCAGCTGAACTTTACCTTTGCTACCTTCAATGGTTTCGAGTTTGTAGATACCTTTACGGATACCTTCCTCAGCACCTTCCGGCATTGCCGGCATGTGGTAGTTTTCGTTCAGCGTGGTGATGTAGTAGTAAACGTTCTCTTGTTTTTCACCGTACATACGCTCCAGACCGTCATGCATAATGACAGCAACTTCGTAAGCGTAAGCCGGGTCGTAAGAGATACAGTTCGGAATAGTCAGCGACTGAATATGGCTGTGACCATCTTCGTGCTGCAGACCTTCACCGTTCAGGGTGGTACGACCGGAAGTACCGCCGATCAGGAAGCCACGCGCTTGCTGGTCGCCAGCCGCCCAGCACAGATCGCCGATACGCTGGAAGCCGAACATCGAGTAATAGATGTAGAACGGAATCATCGGCAGATTGTTGGTGCTGTAAGAGGTCGCCGCTGCCAGCCAGGAACAACCTGCGCCCAGCTCGTTGATCCCTTCCTGCAGAATCTGACCTTTCTCGTCTTCTTTATAGTAAGCAACCTGCTCGCGGTCCTGCGGGGTGTACTGCTGACCGTTCGGGCTGTAAATACCAATCTGACGGAACAGACCTTCCATACCGAAAGTACGCGCTTCGTCGGCGATGATCGGTACCAGACGATCTTTGATCGACTTGTTCTTCAGCATCACGTTCAGGGCACGAACGAAAGCGATAGTGGTAGAGATCTCTTTGCTTTGCTCTTCCAGCAGCGCGCCGAAGTCTTGCAGGCTCGGCAGCTCAAGCTTCTCGGTGAAGTTCGGCTGACGGCTTGGCAGATAACCGTGCAGTTTCTGACGCTGTGCGTGCAGATAGGTATGCTCTTCAGAACCTTCCGGGAAGGTGATGTACGGCAGTTTTTCGATATCTGCATCAGACACCGGCACATTGAAACGGTCGCGGATGTGACGCACGCCGTCCATGTTCATTTTCTTAACCTGGTGCGCGATGTTTTTACCTTCAGCCGCGTCGCCCATGCCGTAACCTTTAATGGTATGAGCAAGGATTACTGTCGCTTTGCCTTTGGTTTCCTGCGCTTTCTTGAATGCAGCGTAGATTTTCTTCGGATCGTGACCACCACGGTTCAGTGCCCAGATCTGCTCGTCAGTCCAGTCTGCAACCAGTGCTGCGGTTTCAGGATATTTACCGAAGAAGTGTTCACGAACGTACGCACCATCTTTCGATTTGAAGGTCTGGTAGTCGCCGTCAACGGTTTCGTTCATCAGCTGGATCAGTTTACCGCTGGTATCTTTACGCAGCAGTTCATCCCAACGGCTACCCCACATCACTTTGATCACGTTCCAGCCAGCACCTTCGAAGATGCCTTCCAGTTCGTTGATGATCTTGCCGTTACCGGTGACCGGGCCGTCAAGACGCTGCAGGTTACAGTTGATAACGAAGACCAGGTTATCCAGTTTTTCACGGGTAGCGATGGTGATCGCACCTTTGGATTCCGGTTCGTCCATTTCACCGTCGCCGAGGAACGCGTAAACGGTTTGTTTAGAGGTATCTTTCAGGCCACGGTGTTCCAGATATTTCAGGAATTTAGCCTGGTAAATAGCACCAATCGGACCCAGACCCATAGATACGGTCGGGAACTGCCAGAATTCCGGCATCAGTTTCGGGTGCGGATAGGAAGAGAGGCCATTGCCGTGAACTTCCTGACGGAAGTTATCCAGCTGCTCCTGAGTCAGACGACCTTCCAGGAAAGCACGTGCGTATACGCCCGGGGAGATGTGGCCCTGGAAGTAAACCAGGTCGCCGCCATCCTGCTCGTTGCGTGCACGGAAGAAGTGGTTAAAGCACACATCATAAATGGTCGCGGAAGACTGGAAGGACGCCATGTGGCCGCCCAGTTCGAGGTCTTTTTTCGACGCACGCAGAACCGTCATGATGGCGTTCCAGCGGATAGCTGAACGAATACGGCGTTCCAGTTCCAGATTACCCGGATACTCCGGTTGTTCTTCAACGGGGATGGTGTTGATGTAGTTGCTGATACCGGTGCCTGCGGCTACGTTGACACCGCCTTTGCGGGCTTCAGCAAGCAGTTGGTCGATCAGATACTGAGCACGCTCAACACCTTCTTCACGGATGACCGATTCGATCGCCTGGAGCCAGTCGCGAGTTTCGATCGGATCCACGTCATTTGGGAAACGTTCTGACATGGGTTATTCCTTATCTATCTAATAACGTTGAGTTTTCTGGAACCTGTC
The DNA here is from genome assembly GCF_046487665.1 of Escherichia sp. WS1152. Classification (NCBI taxonomy): domain Bacteria; kingdom Pseudomonadati; phylum Pseudomonadota; class Gammaproteobacteria; order Enterobacterales; family Enterobacteriaceae; genus Escherichia; species Escherichia sp. WS1152. Next base: position 99,847 of record NZ_JBJQJA010000003.1, read on the forward strand.
CCATTGAACTCTCGCCGGAAAGCTCAATAAGACAGGTTCTACGTTTAGTTGCCGCGCTTTTATATGCGCTTGATTTACAACATCTTCTGGATAATTTTTACCAGAAAAATCACTAATTCTTTCGTTGCTCCAGACGACGCAGAGAACGCTCACGGCGGCTTTCTTCACGGCTTCTGTCGAGCAAAATTTCTTCGATAAAGGCCAGATGGCGATGCGATGCTTCGCGCGCTTCTTCCGGCTTACCGGCCATAATCGCTTCAAATATGCGGGTGCGGTGACTACTCACCAGCGGCAGCATCTCGCGACGCGAATAGAGCAATTCGAAGTTCTGGCGGACATTCTGGGCCAACATCGGCTCCATACACCTTAGCAGATGAAGCAGAACCACATTGTGGGCCGCTTCGGTGACGGCAATCTGATACTGGAGTACGGCGTTTGATTCCGCGTCCAGATCGCCAGACTGCTGCGCCAGTTCTATGGCGTGGTGGAGTTCACGGATGCGTTCCTTGTCTTCATCGGTACTACGCAGCGCGGCGTAATAAGCGGCGATACCTTCCAGGGCGTGTCGTGTTTCGAGCAAGTCATACTGTGATTCAGGATGGTCGGAGAGCAGCTCCACCAGCGGATCGCTGAAGCTTTGCCATAGGCTGCTCTGGACAAAAGTGCCGCCACCCTGGCGACGAAGCAACAAGCCCTTCGCTTCGAGACGTTGAATCGCCTCACGCAATGAGGGACGGGAGACGTCAAACTGTTTTGCCAGTTCGCGTTCCGGTGGGAGTTTTTCGCCCGGGCGGAGAGTGCCTTCGAGGATCAAAAACTCCAGTTGCTGCTCAATCACATCGGAGAGTTTTGGTTGGCGGATTTTGCTGTAGGCCATGAGTTCCTGTCTTAAGCCACTTGCCGAAGTCAATTGGTCTTACCAATTTCATGTCTGTGACGCTAAAGTAACAAAGTATTCACCTTATGTCCATACAGGTTTTGATTGAAATCATGAAACTGTGCACATTTTAACAACTTGACATATATAACGTTTCAAAGTTGTAACTATGCACAAATGTAGACTTTACGTAGGAAAGGGATTTTTTAACGATTATTAAACTATAAAAATCCGAATTGAACCGATTCACTTACCAATTTTGTGATTTTTAATTCAATTAAAACGAATTTAAATTCATTCTGCATATTGAGAGGGGTTGAGGCTGAGCTTTACAAACGGTTTCTTTTTAAGCAACTCATCTTCAACCATGCATAAAGCGGGTGCATTCGCTGCCGCATACCATTATTCTTGATCTGACGGAAGTCTTTTTGTAACAATTCAAACTTCTTTGATGTAAACAAATTAATACAACAAACGGAATTGCAAACTTACACACGCATCACTGCGTAGATCAAAAAAACAATCACCGCACGAGGTTTCATGATGGAAGGTCAACAGCACGGCGAGCAGCTAAAGCGCGGCCTTAAAAACCGCCATATTCAGCTTATCGCGCTGGGTGGCGCGATAGGGACAGGACTATTCCTGGGTAGCGCCTCCGTAATACAGTCCGCAGGGCCAGGAATTATCCTGGGATACGCCATTGCTGGTTTTATCGCCTTTCTGATCATGCGTCAGCTGGGTGAAATGGTGGTCGAAGAACCTGTCGCAGGCTCCTTTAGCCACTTTGCTTATAAATACTGGGGCAGTTTTGCCGGTTTCGCCTCTGGCTGGAACTACTGGGTACTGTACGTTTTAGTTGCCATGGCAGAGCTGACTGCTGTGGGTAAATACATTCAGTTCTGGTATCCGGAAATCCCAACCTGGGTTTCTGCCGCCGTGTTCTTTGTGGTGATTAACGCCATCAACCTGACCAACGTAAAAGTGTTTGGTGAGATGGAGTTCTGGTTTGCCATTATCAAAGTTATTGCGGTAGTAGCGATGATCATCTTCGGCGGCTGGCTGCTGTTCAGTGGTAACGGCGGTCCGCAGGCAAGCGTTAGCAACCTGTGGGATCAGGGCGGTTTCCTGCCGCACGGCTTCACCGGGCTGGTGATGATGATGGCGATTATCATGTTCTCGTTCGGTGGTCTGGAACTGGTGGGGATCACCGCAGCAGAAGCTGATAACCCGGAGCAAAGTATCCCGAAAGCGACTAACCAGGTTATCTACCGCATCCTGATTTTCTATATTGGTTCGTTAGCCGTTCTGCTCTCACTGATGCCGTGGACCCGCGTTACCGCCGATACCAGTCCGTTTGTGCTGATCTTCCACGAGTTAGGCGATACCTTTGTGGCGAATGCGCTGAACATCGTGGTACTGACTGCGGCGCTCTCCGTGTACAACAGCTGCGTATATTGCAACAGCCGTATGCTGTTTGGTCTGGCACAACAGGGTAATGCGCCAAAAGCGCTGGCGTCTGTCGATAAACGCGGCGTACCGGTTAACACCATTCTGGTGTCTGCGCTGGTTACAGCATTGTGCGTATTGATTAACTATCTTGCTCCGGAATCCGCATTTGGCCTGTTAATGGCACTGGTGGTATCCGCACTGGTGATCAACTGGGCGATGATCAGTCTGGCGCATATGAAGTTCCGTCGCGCCAAGCAGGAACAAGGCGTGGTAACTCGCTTCCCTGCTCTGCTTTATCCGCTGGGTAACTGGATCTGCCTGCTGTTTATGGCGGCGGTACTGGTGATTATGCTGATGACCCCAGGAATGGCGATTTCGGTATACCTGATCCCGGTATGGCTGATCGTGTTAGGTATCGGCTATCTGTTTAAAGAGAAAACCGCCAAAGCCGTAAAAGCGCATTAATCTCTCTACGCCCTCACCCGTACAGGGTGAGGGCAATAATCTTTACACCAACGCCCCGTAAATCGTCAGTAGCGCAATCACCACCACGACCACGAACGAGGTTTTCTTCGCCATTGAAACCGCTGCCTTCGGCGTCTCCACCTTATCGACATGCGGTTCACGCGCCAGAGAGAACTGCGCCAGACGCGTTAATACCTGATATTGCGAAGTATGGAAATCACCCAGCGAAGCAAACCAGGCCGGTAACGCTTTCTCACCATGACCGATCAAGGCATATACCACACCCGCAAGACGAACCGGCACCCAATCCAGTACATGAAGCACGGCATCAATGCCGGACTGTAAACGATGATGCGGCGTCTGGTATCGCGCCAGCCAGTATTGCCATGCACGCAAGAACGCATACCCCATCAGCGTAACGGGTCCCCAGGTTCCCCCCACAATCAGCCAGAACAGCGGTGCAAGATAAAAACGAAAGTTAATCCACAGCAATGCATTTTGCAGCTCACGCAAATACTCACGTTCGTCGCAGCCTGCCGGGACGCCGTGAATCATGGTGAGTTCGCCAGCCATCGTGGCACGGGCATGGCTATCATTACGTGAAGCAGCTGTCAGATAAGCATGATAATGAAGACGAACTTTACCTGCGCCAATACACAGCAAACCAATCAGCAGCCACACCAGCAGCGTGGGAACGTTGAACAATACTCCCTGCAATGCGCGTAACAGTAAAAAAGTCACGCCCATCGCAATAATGGTCATGCCTAACGTGCGCCCGAGAGAAAAATGTTTCACCCGCCGAAAGAACGCTTCAAGACGATGATCAAGCTGCCAGTGCTCGCCCAACTTAAACAGGCGCTCGAAAATTAACACCAGTAAGGTTGTAAATAGCGTCATGTTGTCTCCTTGCTGACCAGCGCACGAAACCGTGCCCAATCAAATGCAGGACCGGGATCGGTTTTCCGATCCGGCGCAATATCACAATGGCCCGTCATGTTTTTAGCGATATCCGGATAGCAATCAATCAGTGCCCGCGTAACCGCCGCAAGCTGTTGATACTGCGCATCGGTATACGCCAGCGTATCGGTGCCTTCAAGCTCAATCCCAATAGAAAAATCATTGCAGCGTTCGCGCCCCTGATACTGAGAGACTCCCGCATGCCAGGCACGTTTATCGAAAGGAACATACTGGACTATTTCACCATCACGGCGAATCAAACAGTGAGCGGAGACGCGCAAATGGGCGATCTCAGCAAAGAAAGGATGTGCCTGCGGATCAATAGTTCCAGTGAATAATGCGTCGATCCACGGACCGCCAAACTCGCCTGGCGGCAGGCTAATATTGTGCACCACCAGCAGGGTGGGTGTTTCGTCATCCGGGCGGCAATCGTAATGTGGTGAGGGAACGCGGCGCGCGCCAACCAGCCACCCCTGTTCTAACAACATGCAGGATCTCCTTATATGTGGTGCTAATACCCGGTTCAGAGTAGCATGTTTCTACCTTATGATTCGTTAGCTATCTGGAGTTTTAACATGCCGCCTCGCCGCTACAACCCTGACACCCGACGTGACGAGCTGCTGGAACGCATTAATCTCGATATCCCCGGCGCGGTGGCCCAGGCGCTGCGGGAAGATTTAGGCGGAACAGTCGATGCCAACAATGACATTACGGCAAAACTTTTACCGGAAAATTCTCGCTCTCATGCCACGGTGATCACCCGCGAGAATGGCGTATTTTGCGGCAAACGCTGGGTTGAAGAGGTGTTTATTCAACTGGCAGGCGACGATGTCACCATAATCTGGCATGTGGATGACGGCGATGTCATCAACGCCAATCAACCCTTGTTCGAACTTGAAGGCCCATCCCGCGTGCTGTTAACGGGCGAACGCACTGCGCTTAATTTTGTGCAAACCCTTTCAGGAGTTGCCAGTAAGGTACGCCACTATGTCGAATTACTGGAAGGCACCAACACGCAGTTGTTGGATACGCGTAAAACCTTACCCGGTCTGCGTTCAGCGCTGAAATACGCGGTACTTTGCGGCGGCGGAGCGAATCACCGTCTGGGGCTTTCTGATGCCTTCCTGATCAAAGAAAACCATATTATTGCCTCCGGCTCAGTGCGCCAGGCCGTCGAAAAAGCGTCCTGGCTGCACCCGGATGCGCCAGTAGAAGTCGAAGTAGAGAATCTGGAAGAACTTGATGAAGCCCTGAAAGCAGGAGCCGATATCATCATGCTGGATAACTTCGAAACAGAACAGATGCGCGAAGCCGTCAAACGCACCAACGGCAAGGCGCTACTGGAAGTGTCTGGCAACGTCACTGACAAAACACTGCGCGAATTTGCCGAAACGGGCGTGGACTTTATCTCCGTCGGTGCGCTAACTAAGCACGTACAGGCACTCGACCTTTCAATGCGTTTTCGCTAGTTGCTGACAGATTTATCCGCTCCATAGTGGGCGGATAATCTCCCCTTCCCCAACCTTCTTCGTAACGCCTCGCAAATTTCTTGTCTTTCGCTGCAACGAAATAAAAAACCTCGGAAGCAGCTTTCCCGTTTCGTTTTTTGCCCCTCGCCTGTGCTGATGGCGTTTGCCAAAGTAGCACCAACCAAATCAAGGAGCGAAACAGATGGACAAGCAACGCGGTTTTACACTTATCGAACTGATGGTGGTTATTGGCATCATTGCCATTTTAAGCGCCATTGGTATTCCCGCTTATCAAAACTACCTGCGCAAAGCCGCACTCACCGACATGCTACAAACCTTTGTGCCTTACCGTACCGCCGTAGAGTTGTGCGCGCTGGAACATGGTGGATTAGATACCTGCGACGGTGGCAGCAATGGCATTCCCTCGCCTACCACCACCCGCTATGTTTCAGCCATGAGTGTGGCAAAAGGCGTGGTGTCGCTGACCGGGCAAGAAAGTCTCAATGGGCTAAGCGTCGTCATGACGCCGGGTTGGGATAACGCAAACGGCGTCACCGGCTGGACGCGCAACTGCAATATTCAAAATGACAGCGCATTGCAGCAAGCCTGCGAAGATGTCTTCCGCTTTGATGACGCCAACTAAGGAGCGGCAATGAATATTCCACAGCTCACGGCCCTGTGTCTGCGTTATCAGGGAGTCTTGCTGGATGCCAGCGAAGAAGTGGTTCATGTTGCGGTGGTCGATGCCCCCTCACATGAGTTGCTGGACGCATTGCATTTCGCTACCACCAAACGTATTGAGATCACCTGCTGGACGCGCCAACAAATGGAAGGTCACGCCAGTCGCACACAACAGACATTGCCCGTAGCTGTTCAGGAGAAGCATCAGCCCAAAGCAGAGTTGCTGACTCGAACGTTACAATCTGCGCTGGAACAACGCGCGTCTGATATTCATATCGAACCAGCGGACAATGCCTACCGCATCCGCTTGCGTATCGACGGCGTATTGCATCCTTTACCGGATGTTTCACCGGATGCCGGAGTCGCATTAACCGCCAGATTAAAAGTGCTGGGAAACCTGGATATTGCGGAACATCGCCTGCCGCAGGACGGGCAATTCACTGTCGAACTGGCAGGAAAAGCCGTCTCATTTCGTATTGCGACCTTACCATGTCGGGGTGGTGAAAAGGTGGTATTAAGGTTGTTACAGCAGGTGAGCCAGGCACTGGATGTTAACACGCTGGGAATGCAGCCGTTACAACTGGCGGACTTTGCTCATGCCTTGCAACAACCGCAGGGACTGGTGCTGGTAACTGGCCCTACAGGCAGCGGCAAAACGGTCACGCTTTATAGTGCCCTGCAAAAGCTGAATACCGCTGACATTAATATTTGTAGCGTCGAAGATCCGGTTGAGATCCCCATAGCCGGACTAAACCAGACGCAAATTCATCCGCGTGCCGGACTCACCTTTCAGGGCGTTTTGCGTGCGTTATTGCGCCAGGATCCTGACGTCATTATGATCGGAGAGATCCGCGATGGCGAAACGGCAGAAATTGCCATTAAAGCCGCGCAAACCGGTCACCTGGTGTTGTCCACGCTACACACCAATTCCACCACTGAAACGCTGGTACGTTTACAGCAAATGGGGGTCGCCCGCTGGATGCTATCATCGGCGCTTACGCTGGTAATAGCCCAGCGTCTGGTACGCAAACTTTGCCCACATTGTCGCCGCCAGCAAGGGGAGCCCATCCATATTCCAGTCAATGTATGGCCGTCGCCGCTGCCCCACTGGCAGGCACCCGGTTGTGTACATTGCTACCACGGTTTTTATGGTCGTACGGCCTTATTTGAAGTTCTGCCCATAACGCCGGTCATTCGTCAGCTTATTTCCGCTAATACCGACGTTGAATCGCTGGAAACGCACGCACGACAGGCGGGTATGTGTACGCTTTTTGAAAACGGCTGCCTGGCCGTGGAGCAAGGCTTAACCACCTTTGAAGAGTTAATCCGCGTACTGGGGATGCCGCATGGCGAGTAAGCAACTCTGGCGCTGGCATGGCATAACCGGCGACGGCAATGCGCAAGATGGGATGCTATGGGCAGAGAGCCGTGCTTTGCTGCTCATGGCACTACAGCAACAGATGGTTACCCCACTTAGCCTGAAGCGAATCGCCATCAATTCTGCGCAGTGGCGAGGAGATAAAAGCGCGGAAGTCATTCATCAACTGGCGACGCTACTCAAAGCCGGGTTAACGCTTTCTGAAGGGCTGGCACTGCTGGCGGAACAGCATCCCAGTAAGCAATGGCAAGCGTTGCTGCAATCGCTGGCGCACGATCTCGAACAGGGCATTGCTTTTTCCAATGCCTTATTACCCTGGTCAGAGGTATTTCCGCCACTCTATCAGGCGATGATCCGCACGGGTGAACTGACCGGTAAGCTGGATGAATGCTGCTTTGAACTGGCGCGTCAGCAAAAAGCCCAGCGTCAGTTGACCGACAAAGTGAAATCAGCGTTACGTTATCCCATCATCATTTTAGCGATGGCAATCATGGTGGTTGTGGCAATGCTGCATTTTGTTCTGCCGGAGTTTGCCGCTATCTATAAGACCTTCAACACCCCACTACCGGCACTAACGCAGGGGATCATGACGCTGGCAGACTTTAGTGGCGAATGGAGCTGGCTGCTGGTGTTGTTCGGCTTTCTGCTGGCGATAGCCAATAAGTTGCTGATGCGCCGACCGACCTGGCTTATAGTGCGGCAGAAATTGCTGTTACGCATCCCGATTATGGGTTCACTGATGCGGGGACAAAAACTCACGCAGATTTTTACGATTCTGGCGCTGACACAAAGTGCAGGCATTACTTTTTTGCAGGGCGTAGAGAGCGTCAGAGAAACAATGCGCTGCCCGTACTGGGTGCAACTTCTGACACAAATCCAGCACGATATCAGTAACGGTCATCCCATCTGGCTGGCGCTAAAAAATACCGGGGAGTTTAGCCCGCTCTGTTTGCAATTAGTGAGAACAGGAGAGGCATCCGGCTCGCTGGACCTCATGTTAGACAACCTCGCCCATCATCATCGGGATAACACAATGGCGCTGGCGGATAACCTCGCAGCCTTACTGGAACCGGCGTTGCTGATCATAACGGGAGGAATTATCGGTACGCTGGTGGTGGCGATGTATCTGCCAATTTTCCATTTAGGCGATGCGATGAGTGGGATGGGATAACGCTGGCGTGTTGCTCCACACCAGCGTTGGAAGATTACAGGTTGTTGAAGATGCGGTTTTCTTGTTCCTGCACACGGATAAATGTGGTGCGCTTGGTCAGTTCTTTCAGGCGTGAAGCCCCAACGTATGTACAAGCTGAACGCAGGCCGCCCAAAATATCACGCGCGGTATTTTCAACCGGGCCTCGCAGCGGCAGCTTAACGGTTTTACCTTCTGCTGCGCGATATTCCGCAACGCCGCCAACGTGACGTTTCATCGCAGACTCGGAGCTCATGCCGTAGAACAGCATAAATTTCTCGCCGTTCTCCTCAACGATGCGACCGCCGCTCTCTTCGTGGCCCGCCAGCATGCCGCCAAGCATGACGAAATCGGCACCGCCGCCAAAGGCTTTTGCGACATCGCCCGGCGTGGTGCAGCCACCGTCGCTGACGATCATTCCGCCCAGACCGTGCGCCGCATCGGCACATTCGATTACCGCAGAAAGCTGCGGATAACCGACGCCTGTTTTGACGCGAGTTGTACAAACAGAACCTGGGCCAATGCCAACTTTAACGATATCAGCACCGGAGAGGATAAGCTCCTCACACATTTCACCAGTCACTACGTTGCCAGCACAAATGGTTTTGGTCGGCCACGCTTCACGCGCTTTCGCAACGAACTGCACGAAGTGTTCGGAATAACCATTCGCCACATCAATACAAACGAAGTTTAATGCCGGGTTCAGGTCGAGAATCTGTTTAGTTTTTTCGAAATCCGCATCAGACGTACCGGTAGAAACCATCACATGTTTCAGCACATCAGCGGAAGAATTGTTGATAAACGCTTGCCACTCTTCGACAGAATAGTGTTTATGCACAGCAGTCAAAATATCAAAAGAAGCCAGCGCAGAGGCCATAGAAAATGTACCTACGGTGTCCATATTTGCGGCGATAATCGGCACGCCGGACCAGCTCTGACCTGAATGTTTGAAGGTGAATTGACGTTCCAGTTCAACATCGGAACGGCTTTTAAGAGTGGAGCGTTTAGGGCGGATGAGAACGTCTTTAAAACCTAACTTCAGATCTTCTTCAATACGCATGTGCGGATTCCTGGGGTTAATGGCTATAAGGGTAAGAGCGCAACTCCAGTGACGCTATCATACGCACTAATCAATGCGGCGCAAGACTGCGAAATTGTCTTTTTTTACGCTACAATCCCATAAATTTACCTGGTAAATAGTGAGCGAACGTTTCATCAATTTCGCTTTCGTGCACTCATTTTTAACGTTTTGATAATCATGATGAATTCCCGGGAATATAAATTATGAGGTATATAGTTGCCTTAACGGGAGGCATTGGCAGTGGCAAGAGTACCGTTGCCAATGCGTTTGCTGATCTCGGAATTAACGTCATTGATGCCGATATTATTGCGCGTCAGGTGGTTGAACCAGGTGCACCTGCGCTACATGCCATTGCTGATCACTTTGGCGCTAACATGATTGCTGCTGATGGAACATTGCAGCGCCGGGCCTTGCGCGAGCGGATCTTCGCCAACCCGGAAGAGAAAAACTGGCTTAACGCCCTGCTGCATCCGCTGATTCAGCAAGAGACGCAACACCAGATCCAGCAAGCTACTTCCCCCTATGTACTGTGGGTTGTGCCATTGCTGGTAGAAAACTCACTGTATAAAAAAGCGAATCGAGTGCTGGTGGTGGATGTCAGCCCAGAAACGCAACTTAAGCGCACCATGCAGCGCGATGATGTAACTCGCGAGCATGTCGAACAAATCCTTGCTGCTCAGGCAACGCGCGAAGCCCGCCTTGCCGTGGCAGATGACGTCATTGATAATAACGGCGCACCGGATGCTATCGCATCGGATGTTGCCCGCCTGCACGCACACTATTTGCAGCTTGCGTCGCAGTTTGTCTCACAGGAAAAACCGTAATGCAGACCCAGGTCCTTTTTGAACATCCACTAAATGAAAAAATGCGTACATGGCTGCGCATTGAGTTTTTGATTCAGCAACTCACCGTTAATTTACCCATCGTTGACCACGCTGGCGCGCTGCATTTCTTCCGTAATGTTAGTGAATTACTGGATGTTTTCGAGCGCGGCGAAGTCCGCACTGAGCTGTTGAAAGAACTTGACCGGCAGCAACGTAAACTCCAGACCTGGATTGGCGTGCCTGGCGTGGACCAGAGCCGTATTGAAGCATTAATTCAGCAGTTAAAAGCGGCGGGGAGCGTATTAATTTCCGCGCCGCGTATCGGGCAATTTCTGCGTGAAGATCGTTTGATTGCTCTGGTGCGTCAGCGACTGAGCATCCCAGGCGGCTGTTGCAGCTTTGATTTACCTACATTGCACATTTGGCTGCATCTACCCCAGGCGCAGCGCGACAGCCAGGTAGAAACCTGGATTGCCAGCCTGAACCCGCTCACCCAGGCACTTACCATGGTGCTGGATTTAATTCGCCAGTCGGCCCCCTTCCGTAAACAAACCAGCCTGAATGGTTTTTATCAGGATAACGGTGGCGATGCCGACTTGCTGCGCCTGAATCTGTCGCTCGATTCACAGCTTTATCCGCAAATTTCCGGACATAAGAGCCGTTTTGCCATTCGTTTTATGCCGCTGGACACTGAAAACGGACAGGTACCGGAACGTCTGGATTTCGAACTGGCCTGTTGCTAAGGAGTAAAAATGTCAGAAACTATTACGGTGAATTGCCCAACCTGCGGGAAAACGGTGGTGTGGGGTGAAATCAGCCCGTTTCGGCCATTTTGCTCCAAACGTTGTCAGCTGATCGACCTCGGAGAATGGGCTGCTGAAGAAAAACGAATCCCCAGCAGTGGCGATCTTTCCGAAAGCGATGACTGGAGCGAAGAACCAAAGCAGTGACATTTGTCTGATGCCGCACGTAGGCCTGATAAGACGCGGACAGCGTCGCATCAGGCATCGTGTGCAAATGTCGGATGCGGCGTGAACGCCTTATCCGACCTACAAAAAAAATTTATCAATGAGTTAGAAATCCCTTTAGGCCTGATAAGACGCGCCAGCGTCGCATCAGGCATCGTGTGCGAATGTCGGATGCGGCGAAAACGCCTTATCTGATCTACAGACGTTTAAGCTTCGCAATTACCGGTTCATTGGCTGGCGGAAAATCATCGGCATTAAGACCGACTAGCGACATCCACTCACCGGGTTGCCCTTCTTTACCCCACGGCTCCCCTTCCCAGCTTTCGACCAGCCAGAACCACAGAGTTATATGCCTGTCCGGGAATTCATATTCCAGTTTTTCAAATAGCGAAAAATGTTGTGGGGTAATCCCGACTTCTTCCTGAAGTTCACGCACCACCGCCTGTTCCGGCGTTTCGCCCATTTCAATTTTACCGCCGGGAAACTCCAGTTTATTCGCCATGTGCGCATCTGCTGCGCGACGCGTTATAAAGATTTCATTGTTCTCGTTGCGAATAATACCTACCGCAATTTGCAGCTTTTTCATTGTCTTAAACCTATAAAAAAGGCGCAGAATCCTGCGCCTTTTACTTCAACTGTTAGCTTTTATTGCAGGCGACCATGGCACTGCTTGTATTTTTTACCAGAACCGCACGGGCAAGGATCGTTACGTCCTACTTTGCGCTCACCGGTTTGCGCCGCCAGTGCAGCTGCGGCTGCAGAGTCGTCATCCTGATGGCTAAGCTGCTGCATTTGCGCTAAACGCTCGGCTTCCATACGACGCTGTTGTTCCAGCTCCTCAACCTCTTCAGGCATACGTACCTGGACTTTGCTCAGCGTGCTGATAACTTCATATTTTAACGACTCCAGCATCGCTGCAAACATGGAGAACGATTCACGTTTGTATTCCTGCTTCGGATCTTTCTGTGCATAGCCACGCAGGTGGATACCCTGACGCAGATAGTCCATCGCTGCCAGGTGCTCTTTCCACAGGGAGTCAAGCGTTTGCAGCATGACGCCTTTCTCGAAGTGACGCATCATCTCAGCACCAACCACTTCTTCTTTACGCTGATACACTTCGATGGACTGCGCCAGAATGCGCTCACGCAGCGTCTCTTCATGCAGTTCTGGTTCTTTATCCAGCCACTCGGCAATTGGTAAATCGAGGTCGAAATCGTTCTTCAGACGTTCCTGCAGCCCCGGAATATCCCACATTTCTTCCAGCGACTGTGGCGGAATGTAGGCATCAATGGTGGCTTTGAACACATCTTCACGAATGCTGTTGATGGTTTCGCTCACATCGCTGACATCCAGCAGTTCGTTACGCTGGGAGTAAATGGCGCGACGCTGATCGTTAGCCACGTCATCATATTCCAGCAGTTGCTTACGAATGTCGAAGTTACGGCTTTCAACTTTACGCTGGGCGTTGGCAATCGCTTTAGTCACCCACGGGTGTTCAATGGCTTCGCCTGGCTTCATACCCAGTTTACGCATCATGCCGGATACTCGGTCGGAAGCAAAAATACGCATCAGCGCATCTTCCATCGACAGGTAGAAACGGGAAGAACCAGCATCCCCCTGACGACCAGAACGACCGCGCAACTGGTTATCGATACGACGGGATTCGTGACGCTCGGTACCGATGATATGCAGGCCACCTGCTTCCAGTACCGCATCGTGACGTACCTGCCAGTCGGCTTTAATTTTTTCAATTTGCTCTACGGTCGGATTTTCCAGCGCGGCAACTTCTGCCTGCCAGCTACCACCGAGCACAATATCTGTACCACGACCCGCCATATTGGTCGCGATAGTCACCGCAGCCGGATAACCTGCCTGAGCAACAATCGCCGCTTCGTTGGCGTGGAATTTGGCGTTCAGGACGTTGTGCTTAATACCGGCTTTGGTCAGTTCGTTTGACACCAGCTCCGATTTTTCGATGGAGATAGTACCCACCAGCACCGGCTGGCCTTTCGCAGTACGTTCTTTGATATCTTCAATGATCGCCTGAATTTTTTCCGCTTCAGTCATGTAGACCAGGTCCGGCAGATCTTTACGAATCATTGGACGGTTGGTCGGAACAACGACGGTATCCAGCTTGTAGATGGAGCTAAATTCGAAAGCTTCGGTATCAGCAGTACCGGTCATCCCCGCCAGTTTTTCATACAGACGGAAGTAGTTCTGGAAGGTGATCGAAGCCAGCGTTTGGTTTTCGTTCTGGATCTGCACACCTTCTTTCGCTTCCACAGCCTGGTGCAGACCATCGGACCAGCGACGGCCCTGCATGGTACGACCGGTGTGTTCGTCAACGATGATAACTTCACCATCTTTAACGATGTAGTCGACGTCGCGGGTAAACAGCGCATGAGCGCGCAGCGCCGCCGTTACGTGGTGCATCAGCATGATGTTGGCCGGAGAGTACAGAGACTCCCCTTCATCCATGATGCCCTCTTTCACCAGCAGTTCTTCAATCAGCACCAGACCACGTTCGGTCAGGTTCACCTGGCGAGATTTTTCGTCCACCGAGAAGTGGCCTTCGCCCTGGAAGGTTTCGGAGTCTTCTTTTTCCTGACGGATCAGGTGCGGAATAATTTTATTCACGCGTTTATACATTTCCGAGCTGTCTTCTGCCGGGCCGGAAATGATCAGCGGTGTACGCGCTTCATCGATCAGGATGGAGTCCACTTCGTCCACCAGCGCATAGTGCAGTTTACGCTGTACACGTTCTTCAGGGCTGAACGCCATATTGTCGCGCAGGTAGTCAAAGCCGTATTCGTTGTTCGTACCGTAAGTGATGTCAGCTGCGTAAGCTTCGCGCTTTGCCGGTGCTGGCATGCCCGGCAGGTTGATACCGACAGTCAGGCCAAGGAATTCAAACAGCGGACGGTTGTTTTCGGCGTCACGTTGCGCCAGGTAGTCGTTGACGGTAACTACGTGCACGCCTTTACCGGTTAGTGCGTTCAGGTAAGCAGGCAGCGTTGCGGTCAGGGTTTTACCTTCACCGGTACGCATTTCGGCGATGCAGCGTTCGTTAAGAACCATACCGCCGAGTAACTGAACGTCGAAGTGACGCATACCAAAGACGCGCTTACTTGCCTCACGTACCACGGCGAAAGCTTCCGGAATCAGATTTTCCAGCACTTCGCCTTTTTCCAGACGTGCACGAAACTCTGCGGTTTTCCCTTTCAGTTCTTCGTCGGAGAGTTTTTCCATCTCCGGTTCCATGGCATTGATGCTGTTGACCACTTTGCGCATCCGGCGCAGGGTGCGATCGTTACGACTACCGAAAACTTTAGTTAACAATTTGATTAGCATAATAAAATCTCAAACGCCCCGCGTTGCGGAGTTAATAAAATGAAGTAAAGGTTTATTGTTGTTAGGTGAGGCGTTGAGGGCCAGCACGGATGCCTTGCGCCTGGCTTATCCAGACGGGCGTGCTGAATTTTGCTTGTGGGGTAAAATGCGCATAATCAATGCGATAACCCTTTTCAGACGGCGTGCCTTCCTGGGTCAGCAGCGCGCTGAGCGTATCCAGTAATGCAAGATGTTGCGCCTGAAGAGGCAAAGATTCTTCAGCAACGGGCAGTGTTTGCGGTGCCATTGCGAAAGAAAGATGACGGATTACCGTGCGAATGGCATGTTGATGCCAGTAATCAACGGAATAGTTCGAATTCGGGCGGCGTGTGTTCGCTTCCAGCAAGGCCAATTGACCAAAGTTAACTTTGGCTGAAGGCTCGTGGTTGCGGGTTGTCGCTTTTGCGGGCGCGTTTGGTTCGGCGGCGTTGCTGAGCGCAGGCAAACCTAAACTCGCCGCAACCATCCCTAATAAGAGATGCGGCCAGAAGTAGCGTTTACCAAACTGTCGCCAGCGCGTCAGTATTCCACTCACGTTATTGCCATCCCGATCGTATTCAAACGTATTTAGCGCACAAATCTTATCATTAAAGCCTGCAGTCCACAGCACGAATGAAGATAAGTTGTGCGGAAAAGTGCTTAAGAAAACAGCGTTCGCACCGTTTTTTATAGCTCTTATAAAATTCAAAAAAAAACGACTGGTTCACCTGGCCGGAGAGAGTGCCAGATTTGCCAGTCGAATTTTATACGACAGTATAAATGTCGTTATGCCAGTACAGCTGAAGGCGCTTTGAAGGCCAACGGCAGTTCTGCGTCGTCCTGGAAGGTCACATATTCCCAGGCTTCCTGTTTCGCCAGGACAGCCTGCAGCAGTTTGTTATTCAGTGCATGACCGGATTTATAAGCGGTAAATGCACCAATAATATTGTGACCACACATGAACAAGTCACCGATCGCATCGAGCATTTTGTGACGCACAAATTCGTCTTCAAAACGCAGGCCGTCTTCGTTCAGTACGCGATAATCGTCAACAACGATGGCACAATCGAAGCTGCCGCCCAGGCACAAACCACGGGACTGCAGATATTCGATATCACGCATGAAACCGAACGTACGCGCACGGCTGATCTGGCGCATAAACGCATCAGCGGAGAAGTTCATCGCATAGCGCTGGTTGCTGGAATCAATAGCCGGATGGTTAAAATCGATGGTGAAATCCAGCGAAAAACCATTGTACGGCTTAAATTCAGCCCACTTATCGCCATCTTCGACACGAACAGTCTCTTTGATGCGAACAAATTTTTTGGCGCAGTTCAACTCGTCGATACCGGCGTCAAGCAGCAGGTATACAAACGGAGCGGCGCTGCCGTCCATGATCGGGATTTCCGGCGCGTTAACTTCGATAACAATGTTATCGATGCCCAAGCCCGCGAGAGCAGCATTGAGGTGCTCTACGGTTGAAATCCGTACATCATGCTCGTTGACCAGACACGTACAGAGCATGGTATCACGCACAGATTTGGCATCGGCCGGGAAATCTACCGGTGGATTCAAGTCGGTGCGACGATAGATGACCCCGGTGTTGGCCGGCGCAGGGCGTAACGTCAGGGTGACTTTCTTGCCGGTATGTAAACCGACACCCGTCGCCTGAACGATACGTTTAAGTGTCCTTTGTTTGATCATCGTATTATCTCGCCAAATTACCTATCCAACCGAAGTGTACTATACATTCGGCGGGCCAGTTTAGCACAAAGAGCCTCGAAACCCAAATTCCAGTCAATTCTTAATCAGCTTGCTTACGCAGGAATGCTGGGATATCCAGATAATCCGGCTCTTTCGCAGTTTGCGGCGCATTGTCATTCACGACTTTAGCAACCGGCTTCTGCTCCTGGGTCAGCGGAGCCATCCCATGCTGCTGGTAGCGATCCATCACTGGCTGCTGAACCTGCTTATTGGTCACCAGAGTGATTTCAGGACGTTTGTCCATGCCGATACCTGTCGCAACAACGGTTACGCGCAGCTCGTCATTCATATCCGGGTCAAGAGAAGTACCGATAACCACAGTCGCGTTGTCGGAAGCAAATGCACGGATGGTGTTACCTACCGTTTCGAACTCATCCAGACGCAGGTCGAAGCCCGCCGTGATGTTAACCAGCACGCCGCGCGCGCCAGACAGGTCGATATCTTCCAGCAGCGGAGAAGAGATAGCCATTTCAGCAGCTTCTTCCGCACGGTCTTCACCGCTCGCCACGCCAGAACCCATCATTGCGTAGCCCATCTCAGACATTACGGTGCGTACGTCTGCAAAGTCCACGTTCATCAAACCCGGACGAGTAATCAGTTCAGCGATACCTTGCACAGCGCCTTTCAGTACATCGTTCGCTGCGCCAAACGCATCCAGCAGGGAGATACCGCGGCCCAGAACTTTCAGCAGTTTGTCGTTCGGGATAGTGATCAGAGAGTCCACATGCTTGGACAGTTCAGTGATCCCCTGCTCCGCGAATGCCATACGCTTCTTGCCTTCAAAGTTGAAAGGCTTAGTGACGACAGCAACGGTCAGGATACCCAAATCTTTTGCCACTTCAGCGACGACTGGTGCTGCACCTGTACCGGTACCACCACCCATACCCGCAGCAATAAAGACCATGTCTGCACCTTCCAGCGCCGCACGCAATGCATCGCGATCCTCATCAGCCGCATTGCGGCCAACTTCTGGATTAGCGCCAGCGCCCAGTCCTTTGGTGATACCGCTACCGATTTGAATCGTCTGTCCAACCGCTGTTTTACGCAGCGCTTGTGCATCGGTATTTACCGCGAAGAATTCAACACCTTCAATGCGCTCGCGCACCATGTGTTCAACAGCATTACCGCCGCCGCCGCCGACGCCGATGACTTTAATCACCGCGTCATTGGTAAGTTCCATTGGTTCAAACATAGTTTCTCTCCGATTTGTGCCTGTCGCCTGAGGCCGTAATCATCGTCGGCCTCATAAAAATTAAAACTCTTTTCGCAGCCAACTATTGAGTCGCTTGATCCACGAGCCAACTGATGCTGTAACACGTTTTTCTACTTCAGCTTCACCGTTAAGATGTGACTCTTTCCCATAGTGAAGCAATCCCACCGCCGTCGAATAATACGGCTCCTGAGCATAATCCGTTAAACCGGTAATGTTCAGCGGCGCGCCGATACGCACTTGCGTATGAAACACGCGCTGAGCACAGGCTGCAAGACCTTCGATCTGCGCTGCGCCACCGGTTAATACAATGCCTGCCGCCAGGTGATGTTTAACCCCTTGTTGGCGAAGCTTTTCCTGCAACTGCAATATCTCTTCGTTGACCAGGTTGAGCAGCTCGGTATAGCGCGGCTCGATCACCTCTGCCAGGGTCTGACGTTGCAGACTCCGCGGCGGACGACCACCTACGCTCGGCACTTCCACGCTCTCATCTTTTCCAACGATGGAACCCAGCGCACAACCGTGGCGAACTTTAATCGCTTCGGCGTCGCTTGGCGGCGTGCCAAAGGCGTAAGCGATATCACTGGTCACGACATTGCCAGCATAAGGAATTACCTTAGTGTGGCGCAATGCCCCACCGGTATAAACGGCGATATCCATTGTACCACCACCGATATCGACGACGCAGACACCCAGTTCACGTTCATCTTCCGTCAATACCGAATAACTTGATGCCAGTCCGGCAAATATCAGTTGGTCAACTTTCAGCCCACAACGTTCAACCGCTTTGACGATGTTTTTCGCCATATCGTTGTGACATGTGATCAGGTGCACTTTTGCCTGCATCCGCACGCCCGAAAGTCCTACCGGATTCTTGATCCCTTCCTGATAGTCAATCGCATACTCTTGCGGGATCACATGCAGCACACGATGCTCATCGCGCACACGCACCGATTTCGCGGTATGGACGACGTTTTCCACATCTTCTTGCGTCACTTCTTCTTCAGAAATAGGCACCATACCAATTTCATTCTGGCAGCTGATGTGCTTACCAGAAAGCGCCAGATATACCGAAGAGATCTGACAATCTGCCATCAATTCTGCCTGGTCAATGGCGCGTTGTACGCACTTGACCACGGATTCGAGGTCGTTCACCCCGCCTTTATCCATACCACGTGACGGGCAGCTGCCCACGCCAATGATATTGACCATACCGTCGGGCAGAACTTCCCCTACTAAAGCGGCAACCTTCGCGGTACCAATCTCCAGTCCTACTACCAGTTTTCTGTCCGTCGCCTTGATCATTGTTGTTCTGCCTGTGCCTGATTTTGTTGCTGAGTAGATTCCTCTGGCGGCAAGGGCGCCCAGCCTACTGCCGCTCCAGAGTCATAACGCAAATCAACGTAGCTAATCCGTTTGCCATCGGTTTGCGCCTGCTGCTGTAAAACCGGATAAAGTTCTACAAAGCGAGCCAAACGTTTCATCGTATCGCCCCGGCCAAGATTGAGCTTAATATCGTTATTCAGCGTCAACTGCCAGGAACGCCGCGCGGTCATCGCCGCTTCCTTCAGAGTAAATCTGTCCTTTGCCAGCATCTGCCCCATTTCGCGATAGCCCTGCAACACTTCATTGGCGCTGCCTTCCGGGCCATACAGCATTGGAAGCACCTGCTTGCTGGTGCGATCTGGCGGCACGCTGAAGGTGTTTCCTTCCGCGTCTACCATGTGTTGATCATTCCACCGCGCAATCGGCACATATTCAACCAGATGAATCTTCAATTCATCAGGCCACTGCTTTCTGACGCTCACCTGCTTAATCCACGGCAGGCGTTGTTCTATTTGCGTCTGGATGATGTTGACATCCTGGGTCATAAAGGTACCCGGCTCACCCAATGCCAGGATCGACTGCCGGATATCGTCATTACGCGTGTAATGGCGTTCACCGGTCAACACCAGCTTTGAGAGCGGCAGGCGTTGCGCATCTTCCATCCAGCCCAACACGACCCAGCCGCTCACCAACACTGTCGTTAAAACGGTCAGCAGGAAAAGGATCCCCGCCAGACGCGTTCCATTATTGCGGCGAGAAGAAACCTCTTCTTCGCTATTTCGCGTGTTCAGAGCAGCCTGCGACATATTAGTCCGCCAGTTCCAGAATTCGTACTACCAACTGCGAGAAGCTCATACCTGCCTGACGTGCCGCCATCGGCACCAGGCTGTGGCTGGTCATACCCGGTGAGGTATTGGCTTCCAGCAGATAAAACTGTCCATCGCTGTCCAGCATAACGTCAATACGTCCCCATCCTTTGCAACCTAACGTCGTCCATGCTTTCAGCACTAATGCCTGCAAATTGGCCTCTTGTGACGCTTCCAGACCTGCGGGGCAGAAATACTGTGTCTCATCAGAGAGATACTTCGCCTCATAATCATAGAAGGTTCCGGACGGTTGAATACGTATTGACGGTAAAATTTCTTCACCGAGTATCGCAACCGTGAACTCCGGCCCACTTAGCCATTTTTCAATCAATACTTCTTCATCGTGCTGAAATGCCAATCTTAATGCATCTTGTAGAGCATTTTCTGCTACTACTTTTGACATTCCCACACTGGAACCTTCGCGGCTCGGCTTAACGATAACCGGCAAACCCAGAGCAGAAATCTCTGCTAACTGCTTATCGCTCAGGCCTTTTTCAAACTCTGCGCGGGTTAACGCTACCCACGGCGCGACCGGTAAACCGGCACCTTGCCACAGAAGTTTGCTGCGTAGTTTATCCATTGAAAGCGCAGATGCCATCACTCCGCTGCCGGTATAAGGCAAGCCCATCAGCTCGAGCATGCCCTGCAGCGTGCCATCTTCACCGCCGCGACCGTGTAGCGCGATAAACACTTTCTGAAAGCCCATCGACTTCAGTTGCGTCACGTCGACTTCTTTCGGGTCGACAGGATACGCGTCAATACCACCTTCACGCAGCCCGGCTAACACCGCTGCGCCAGAATTCAGAGAAACTTCCCGCTCAGCGGAGGTCCCGCCCAACAGGACCGCGATTTTATCAGTCATGTTGTTCTTCCTCCGGAGTTTGCGGCTTCAGTTTGATTTCAGCTAAAGAACGGGCAATTTTTCCGATATTACCAGCCCCCTGAACGAGAATCAGGTCGTTACCGGTTAATACCGGTGCCAGCATCTCGGCTACCTGCGCCGGATCCGGCACCAGAATGGGATCTATTTTCCCACGTCCACGAATTGTGCGACACAGCGAACGGCTGTCCGCTCCCGGAATTGGCGCTTCGCCAGCCGGATACACTTCCAGCATCAACAGGGTATCAACCTGCGTCAGCACATTGGCGAAATCATCATACAGGTCGCGCGTACGGGTAAAACGGTGCGGCTGAAACAGCATTACCAGGTTTTTATCCGGCCAGCCTGCACGCGCTGCTTTAATAGTGGCGTCCACTTCCGTCGGGTGGTGGCCGTAGTCATCGACCAGCATCGCCGTACCGCTTTTACCATTCACTGGCTCCAGCGGGAATTCACCGAGGAAATCGAAACGGCGCCCCGTCCCCTGGAAGCTCTCCAGCGCACGCAAAATAGCCTCGTCGTCAATTCCCTCTTCCGTAGCAACCGCAACCGCAGCTGCGGCGTTCAGCGCGTTATGACGACCTGGCGCATTCAGGGTGACGCGCATCGGCTCTTTGTCCTGGCGCAGCAGCGTAAAGTGCCCCTGCGGGCCAATCTGCTGATAATCTTCTACACGCACGTCGGCATCTTCGCTGAAGCCGTAAGTCGTGGTCTGACGTCCCACACGCGGTAACAATTCGCGGATCACCGGATCATCAACACACATCACCGCACGACCGTAAAACGGCAGGTTGTGCAGAAAATTAATAAAAGTCTGTTTTAAATTCTCAAAGTCGCCCTGGTAGGTATCCATGTGGTCGGCTTCGATATTGGTGACAATCGCCACCATCGGTTGCAGATGCAGGAACGATGCATCACTCTCATCTGCTTCGGCAATCAGGTACCGACCATGCCCCAAACGCGCATGAACCCCCGCCGCTTTTACCAACCCGCCGTTAACGAAGGTTGGGTCGAGCCCCGCTTCTGCGTAGATGCTGGAAACCATCGCGGTGGTTGTCGTTTTGCCGTGCGTTCCTGCAATGGCGATGCCATGACGAAAACGCATTAACTCAGCCAGCATTTCGGCACGACGGATCACCGGAATACGCGCTTCATGAGCTGCGACAATTTCCGGGTTATCGGCAGAAATGGCGCTGGAAACAACGACCACGCTGGCATCACGTACGTTTTCCGGGCGATGGTTGAAATAAATCGTCGCTCCCAGATTCATTAACTGCTGCGTGACCGGATTTGGCGCTAAATCGGAACCACTGATCTGATAACCTTCATTGGCCAGAACTTCGGCAATACCGCCCATACCGGCACCACCGATGCCGACAAAATGTATGTGCCGAACGCGACGCATTTCGGGCACGATGGAACGCAGTTTTGCCAATTGTTGTGTATTCATTCTTTACGCCATTAACTTCTTAAATTCATACGATGCAAAAGGCATCGCTACAATTACGCCCGGGCAGCCCGGCTCACTTCATTTGCCACTCGCTCGGTGGCATCCGGAATGGATGCAGCGCGGGCGCGTTCTGCCATGGTTAATAAGGTTTCTCGCGACCACCCGGCCAGGGTGTTGGCGACAGCATCCACGCTAAGCTGTGGCTGCTCGATAATTTTGGCTGCGCCCGCTTTTTCCAGCGGTAGCGCATTCCAGTATTGCTGGCGGTCTTTATGTTGAAACGGCACAAACAACGCCGGTAGTCCTGCCGCGGCGATTTCACTCACCGTTAAAGCACCGGAGCGGCAAACGACGACATCCGCCCACGCATACGCCGCCGCCATATCATCAATAAATTCAGTCACTTTATGCTGCGGCTGCCCCGCTTCGGCATACGCCTGTTCAACGGATTGTTGCGAACCTTTGCCGCTCTGATGCCAGATAGTGACTGAATCACCCAGTTTCGCAGCAACCTGCGGCATTGTCTGGTTAAGAATGCGTGCGCCCTGGGAACCACCCACTACCAGCACACGAACCGGACCTTCACGTCCAGCCAAACGTTGCTGCGGCAACGGTAGCGCCAACACATCGGTACGCACCGGGTTACCCACCACTTCCGCATTGGGGAAAGCACCTGGAAACGCCTGCATCACTTTGGTGGCAATCTTCGCCAGCCATTTATTGGTTAAGCCCGCAATACCGTTTTGTTCATGAAGTACAACCGGAATGCCTAACGACCACGCGGCCAGACCACCAGGACCTGATACGTAGCCGCCCATACCGAGCACCACGTCAGGTTTGTACGCTTTCATAATCGCCCGCGCCTGACGCCAGGCATTGAAGATACGCAGCGGCGCAGCTATCAGTGCTTTTATACCTTTTCCACGCAGACCAGAGATACGAATGAAATCAATTTCGATGCCATGTTTTGGCACTAAGTCCGCTTCCATACGGTCGGCAGTCCCCAGCCAGCGAACTTGCCAACCCTGAGCCATTAGATGGTGCGCAACCGCCAGTCCCGGGAATACATGTCCACCGGTTCCGCCTGCCATCACCATTAATCGCTTTCCTTGACCACTCATCGTGAACCTCGTACAAACGCCTGCGCTTTCTCCAGACGCGTTTCATAATCAATACGCAACAGCATCATGATGGCTGTCGACATAATCAGTAAGCTCGAACCACCGTAACTGATCAGCGGCAATGTCAGACCTTTGGTCGGTAACATCCCCGCCGCCGCGCCTACGTTAACCAGCGCCTGGAAGCTAAACCAGATGCCAATGGAACAGGCGAGAAAACCGGAAAAACGGTGGTCAATTTCTAACGCTTTGCGGCCAATCGACATCGCACGAAAAGCGACGAAGAATACCATTAAAAGTGCCAGCACCACACCGACATACCCCAGTTCTTCGCCGATAATGGCGAAAATAAAGTCAGTGTGCGCTTCCGGCAGATACTCCAGTTTTTGTACCGAGTTACCTAAACCTTGCCCCCAAAGTTCGCCGCGACCAAACGCCATCAGCGATTGCGTTAACTGATAGCCGCTGCCAAAGGGATCTTCCCACGGGTTCCAGAATGCGGTAACACGGCGGATACGGTACGGTTCGGCGAGGATCAGCAACACAACCGCTGAAATGCCCATACCGATAATGGCAATGAACTGCCACAATTTCGCTCCCGCCAGGAACAACATCGCCAGCGTAGTCACAAACAACACCACCACCGTACCAAGGTCTGGCTGTGCCAGCAGTAACACTGCCAACACCAGAATCACGCCCATCGGTTTCAGGAAGCCGCGCAGGTTATTACGTACTTCGTCACCTTTACGCACCAGATAGTTGGCGATATAGCAAAACAGCGACAGTTTTGTCAGCTCCGCAGGCTGGATACGCAGCAAACCGAGATCGATCCAACGCGATGCCCCTTTAACAGAGCTACCCACTACCAGCACAATCATCAGCAGGATGATAGATCCGAGCAGCATCGTGGCACTGTAGCGTTGCCAGAACTCCATCGGCAGACGCAGCGTAATGATCGCCAGAATGAATGCCAGGATCAGATAGACGCCATCACGCTTCGCGAAGAAGAACGGATCGTTGGTTAAGCGTTGCCCTATGGGCATTGACGCCGAGGTCACCATGATAAAGCCAATCGCCGCGAGGCCGAAGGTCAGCCACAGTAAGGTGCGATCGTACATGATCAGGCTGTCGGTATCTTTTTCCCGCGAGCCCATCACCCAGCCCTTTAGCGCCGTGGAGATCCAGACCAGGATACTGAATCCTGGCAGGCGCGGCATTTTCAGGCGAGGGAGAGATAAACGCATCAACCTAACTCCTTCGCCAGACGGGCAAACTCATTGCCTCGTTGTTCAAAGTTCTTGAACTGATCAAGGCTGGCACAGGCCGGGGAGAGTAGAACCATATCGCCCGGCTGAACACGCGGAGCCAGCAAGCGCATCGCCTGTTCCATAGTTTCGGTTTGTTCTGCCACTTCCGGGCGTAGCGCCGCCAGCTGCGCGCCGTCACGACCGAAACAATACAGACGTACGTTATCGCCATTCAGGTAACGCGCCAGTGGGCTAAAGTCCGCCGATTTACCATCGCCGCCCAGCAACAAATGCAGCGTGCCGTCTACGTGCAGGCCATTCAGCGCCGCTTCCGTACTGCCGACGTTGGTCGCTTTTGAATCGTTAATCCAACGTACGCCGTTATGCTCCAGCACAACTTCAAAGCGATGCGGCAGACCAGTGAATGTGGTTAATGCTTTCAGGCTGCTGGCGCGCGGCAAACCAGCTGCGTCTGCCAGTGCCAGTGCTGCGAGCGCATTGGTGTAGTTATGCTGCCCGGAAAGTTTCATTTCTTTCACGTTCAGCACTTTCTCGCCTTTCACCCGCAGCCAGGTTTCGCCCTGCTGATGATTCAGGTGATAGTCACCCATGTTGACGCCAAAGCTGACGCAGCGTTCATCCGCACCGCGAATCGGCATTGTTAAGGCATCATCAGCATTAACCACGCAAACTTTCGCGTTTTCGTAAATGCGCAGTTTTGCTGCACGATACTGTTGTAAACCAAACGGATAGCGATCCATATGATCTTCAGTCACGTTCAGAATGGTCGCTGCTACCGCCTGTAAGCTGGAGGTGGTTTCCAGCTGGAAGCTCGACAGTTCCAGCACGTACAGTTCACACTCATCATCCAGTAGCATCAACGCAGGCAGGCCAATATTGCCACCCACACCAACGTTAACCCCCGCCGCTTTCGCCATTTCACCCACTAGCGTGGTGACCGTGCTTTTGCCGTTAGAACCGGTAATCGCCACAATCGGTGCTTGTGCTTCGCGACAGAACAGCTCGATATCGCCAACGATTTCGATTCCGGCATCAGCGGCAGCGCTTAAGGATGGATGCGCCAGTGCAATACCGGGACTGGCGACAATCAGATCTGCCGCCATCAGCCATTCATCATTCAGACTGCCCGTGTGGCGTTCTACGGCTTCGGGTAATTTATCCAGGCCAGGCGGTGTCATACGCGTATCCATAACGCGCGGCGTCACACCGCGAGCGAGGAAAAAGTCCACGCAGGAAAGCCCGGTGAGGCCCAGGCCGATAATGACAACATTTTTACCCTGGTAATCAGCCATGATTAACGTACCTTCAGCGTTGCCAGACCAATCAGGACCAGCATCAGCGAAATAATCCAGAAACGCACAATGACGCGCGGTTCCGGCCAGCCTTTCAGTTCATAGTGGTGATGAATCGGTGCCATGCGGAAAATACGTTGTCCGCGCAGTTTAAAGGAGCCGACCTGCAGGATGACAGAAAGCGTTTCTACCACGAACACGCCCCCCATAATCACCAGCAGGAATTCCTGACGTAGCAGTACGGCGATAATGCCTAACGCACCACCTAACGCCAGCGAACCTACATCGCCCATAAAGACCTGCGCCGGATAGGTGTTAAACCACAGGAAGCCCAGTCCTGCCCCGACTATCGCGGTACAGACAATAACCAGTTCCCCGGCGTGTCGCAGATACGGTATGTGTAAATAGCTGGCAAAGTTCATGTTGCCGGTCGCCCACGCCACCAGCGCAAAACCACCGGCGACAAATACGGTCGGCATAATTGCCAGACCGTCAAGACCATCGGTCAGGTTTACCGCGTTGCCAGTACCCACAATGACGAAGTAAGCCAGCAGAATGTAGAACAGCCCCAGCTGCGGCATCACATCTTTAAAGAATGGGACCACCAGCTGCGTTGCGGGCGTGTCTTTGCCGGCAAGGTACAGGGCGAAGGCGACACCCAGCGCAATGACCGACATCCAGAAATACTTCCAACGAGCGATCAACCCTTTGGTGTCTTTACGCACCACTTTGCGATAATCATCAACAAAGCCAATAACACCGTAACCTACCAGCACCACCAACACGCACCAGACGTACGGATTGGACGGGTAAGCCCACAGCAGTACGGAGATCACTATCGCCGTCAGGATCATAATCCCGCCCATGGTCGGCGTACCGCGCTTGCTGAAGTGTGATTCAGGACCGTCGTTACGCACCACCTGACCAAAGGAAAGTTTTTGCAAATGAGCAATCATACGCGGGCCCATCCACAATGAGATGAACAGCGCGGTCAGCAGGCTGACGATGGCGCGAAACGTCAGATAGGAAAAGACGTTAAAGCCGGAATAATATTTGACCAAATGTTCGGCCAGCCAAACTAACATGTCCCATTCTCCTGTAAAGCGCGTACTACCTCTTCCATGGCGGCACTACGTGAACCCTTAACTAAAATCGTAATTACCTGTTGCTCAGCAATCAGTGATTTAAGACGCGTAATTAACGCAGTTTTATCAGCAAAATGTTCGCCAACGCCGCTGGCGGTGCTGATAGCATGGCTTTGTTTACCCACGCTTAACACGCGGTCAATACCAGCAGCTTTTGCCGCCTCGCCCACCTGTACATGGCAGGCTTCGCTTTCAGCGCCCAGTTCCGCCATATCGCCCACCACCAGCACGCGGTAGCCCGGCATTTCAGCCAGTACCTGAACAGCGGCGGTCATTGAACCGACATTGGCGTTGTAGGAGTCGTCGAGCAGCAACTGGTTTTCTGCCAGTTGGATGGGGAACAGACGGCCTGGAACAGCTTTCAGATTTGCCAGCCCCGCTTTGATAGCATCAAGCGTTGCGCCCACGGACATGGAGAGCGCAGCGGCTGCCAGCGCATTCGCAATATTGTGACGCCCCGGCAACGGCAGCAGAACATCGACGCTACCGGTTGGGGTTTGTAGGGTAAATTCCGTACCGTGCGAGGTCACATGGATATTGGTGGCGGTGAAATCGCTGTTGGCGGCATTGGGTGAGAAACGCCACACTTTGCGTGAGCCAATTACGCTCTGCCAGTTCAGCCAGTCGTTGTTGTCGGCGTTCATAATGGCGATACCGTTTTCCGGCAGGCCGCTAAAGATTTCACCTTTCGCTTTCGCGACACCCGCAAGCGAGCCAAAACCTTCCAGATGCGCCGCTGCCAGGTTGTTGACCAGCGCAGCTTCCGGGCGAGTCAGACTCACAGTCCAGGCTATTTCGCCCTGATGGTTCGCGCCAAGTTCAATAACTGCGTAATCGTATTCCGGCGTTAAGCGCAACAGCGTCATCGGTACACCGATGTCGTTGTTGAGATTGCCTGCCGTATAAAGCGTGTTGCCGCACTGGCTTAAAATCGCCGCCGTCATCTCTTTAACGGAGGTTTTGCCGGAGGACCCCGTCAGAGCAACCACGCGCGCCGGAACTTGCTGGCGAACCCATGCAGCCAGTTCACCAAACGCCAGACGCGTATCCTTGACGATTAACTGCGGCAGGTCGATGTCCAGCGGACGGCTAACCAGTAGTGCGCCTGCGCCGCCAGCTTTCGCCTGGTCGGCAAAATCGTGGGCATCAAAACGTTCGCCTTTCAGGGCAACAAACAGGCAGCCCGGCGTCAGTTTTCGGGTATCAGTGGTTACAGCATCAAGGGTGATATCTGCACCTTGCAGTTCACCGTTGAGAATGTCGGTAAGTTGGCTAAGGGTTACGCTAATCATGCAATCACCCCCAGCAGACGCGCCACCGTGACGCGATCGGAGTAGTCCAGACGCTGATTGCCAACAATCTGGTAATCTTCATGGCCTTTGCCCGCGACCAGTACCACATCATTCTCTTTAGCCTGCATAACGGCGCAAGTCACCGCTTCAGCACGGCCTTCCATCACTTTGGCATGTCCGGCATCTAACATTCCCGCCAGAATATCGTTGATGATGGCACGCGGTTCTTCGGTACGCGGGTTATCGTCCGTCACCACCGCCACGTCAGCAAACTCTTCGGCAATTGCGCCCATCAGTGGACGCTTACCTTTATCGCGATCGCCACCACAGCCAAAGACGCACCACAGCTTGCCCGCACAGTGCAGGCGCGCCGCCTGTAAGGCTTTTTCCAGTGCATCCGGCGTATGCGCGTAATCCACCACCACCGTCGGTTTGCCTGGCGCAGTGAACACTTCCATACGTCCGCAAACCGGTTGCAGACGCGCGGCGGTTTTCAGCAGATCAGCCAGTGGATAGCCGAGTGCCAGCAGTGTCGCCAGCGCGAGCAGCAGGTTGCTGACGTTAAAAGCGCCCATCAGATGGCTTTCAATTTCGCCATCGCCCCAACTTGAGCTAAAGCGAATCGTCGCACCGCTGTCGTGATAGTTCACGTCGATCGCTTTTAACCAGCGTCCGTGACAGTTCGGATTGATATGATCTTCCATTGATACCGCAACCGCGTCCGGCAGTTTTGCCAGCCAGCGGCGGCCCACTTCATCGTCGGCGTTAATAATCGCCTGACCGCAATGATGTTCAGAATAAAGCAGCCATTTCGCAGCTTCGTAGTGTTCCATATCACCATGATAATCAAGGTGATCGCGGCTTAAGTTGGTAAAGACCGACGCCGCAAATTTCAATGCCGCCACACGGTGCTGTACCAGCCCGTGGGAGGAAACTTCCATTGCGCAAAACGTCGCGCCCTGCTCCACCAGCCCCGCCAGCTCATGCTGAACATCGACTGCCGAACCGGTAGTATTTTCTGTCGGGATCACTTTCCCAAGCAGACCGTTACCAACGGTGCCCATTACCGCGCTGGTTTCGCCAAGCAGTTGGCTCCACTGCGCCAGCAGCTGGGTAGTCGTGGTTTTGCCGTTGGTGCCCGTTACGCCTACGAGACGTAAATTGTCAGAGGGTTCATGGTAAAAGCGGCCCGCCAGTGCAGATAAACGCTCGTTGAGCTGGCTGAGATAGATGACCGGTACGCCGTGCATTTCACGGATTTCACCATCGGTCGCCTCATCTTTCGCCTCTGCAATAATGGCAGCCACACCTTGCGCTATCGCCTGCGGGATATATCGACGCCCGTCCGCCTGATGACCTACTACAGCTACAAAGAGATCGCCCGCCGCAGCCACACGGCTGTCGAGTGTCATCTCTCGCAGTGCTCGCGAAGGTGCGTCTGGCACCCACGGAGCAAGAAGGTCGCGCAAATTACGATCTGCCACCTGTCCCCTCGCCTTGATTAATCACAAATTCATTTTTATCGCCCGTTGTCAGCGCATCCGGCTCGATGTTCATGGTACGCAATACGCCGCCCATGATGGCACCAAAGACCGGCGCGGAAACGGCGCCGCCGTAGTATTTACCCGCCTGCGGATCGTTGATAACAACAACCAGCGCGAAGCGCGGCTGACTCGCAGGCGCAACGCCTGCGGTATAAGCAATATATTTATTGATGTAGCGACCGTCCGGCCCGACCTTTTTCGCGGTACCGGTTTTAATGGCGATACGATAGCCTTTAATCGCCGCTTTCACGCCGCCGCCGCCTGGTAGCGCCACGCTTTCCATCATATGCACCACGGTGCGAACAATGGATTCCGGGAAGACACGTTCACCGGGAACCGGGGGGTCAACTTTGGTAATCGACAGTGGGCGATAAATGCCGTAGCTGCCGATAGTTGCGTAGACTCGCGCTAACTGTAACGGTGTTACCATTAGCCCGTAGCCGAAAGAGAAGGTGGCCCTCTCTATGTCAGACCACCGTTGTTTTTGAGGATATAAGCCACTGCGTTCTCCGACCAACCCCAAATTGGTCGCTTTTCCCAGTCCAAAACGTGAGTAAGTATCTACTAACGCTGAGGACGGCATCGCTAACGCCAGCTTGGAAACACCGACGTTACTCGACTTCTGTAATACCCCGGTCAGGGTTAATTCGCTGTAGCGTGCCACGTCTTTGATTTCGTGGCCGTTAATTCGATAAGGAATGGTATTGAGTACCGAGTTTTCCCGCACCACGCCACGTTGCAACGCGGTCATTACCACCATCGGTTTAACCGTTGAGCCCGGTTCAAACACGTCGGTGATGGTACGGTTACGCATCGCCTCTTTCGGCGTGCCGCTCAGATTGTTAGGGTTGTATGACGGGCTGTTAGCCATCGCCAGCACTTCACCGGTGTTGACATCCACCAGCACGGCGCTACCGGATTCAGCCTTGTTAAAGGCCACCGCGTTGTTCAGTTCGCGATAAACCAGCGCCTGCAAGCGTTCATCAATACTCAACGCCAGGTTGTGCGCTGCCTGGCTGTCAGTAGAAGAAATATCTTCAATTACGCGACCATAGCGGTCTTTACGCACAATGCGCTCACCCGGCTGCCCGGTAAGCCATTTATCGAAACTCTTCTCAACGCCCTCAATCCCCTGACTATCGACGTTAGTAAAGCCGATGAGGTGAGCAGTCACTTCGCCGGATGGATAATAACGGCGAGATTCTTCACGCAGATGAATCCCCGGCAGTTTCAGTTTTTTGATGTAGTCCGCCATGTCAGGGTTTACCTGACGCGCCAGATAAATAAAGCGCCCTTTCGGGTTGGCGTTAATGCGGGCAGAAAGCTGATCCAGCGGAATATTGAGCGCGTTAGCCAGCGCCTTCCAGCGGTCACCGACGCTGATACCGCCAGCGTCATGCACTTCTTTCGGGTCAGCCCAAATCGCTTTTACCGGCACGCTCACCGCTAACGGGCGACCAGAACGGTCAGTAATCATGCCGCGGGAGGTGGAAACTTGCTGAACGCGAAGAGAACGCATGTCGCCCTCTTTCACCAGCATATCCGGGGAGATAACTTGTAACCACGCTACGCGTCCGAGCAGAAAAGCCAGCGCCAGGAGAATACAGCCGCATAACAACGCAAAACGCCAACTGATAAAGTTGGCATGTTCTTCCTGACGTTTTGGTTTCTGCGTTTTCGCCGCTGCTTTCATGCGTCGCGTTTATCCTTATTTTTGCACTACGATATTTTCTTGTGACGGATCAACATGCTGCATTTGCAGTTTTTCCGTGGCGATCCTTTCCACCCGGCTATGGTCGCCGAGCGCATTCTCTTCAAGGATCAGGTTGCGCCATTCAATGTCTAAAGCATCTCGCTCCAGCACCAGTTGTTCGCGCTGAGCGGTCAGTAAACGGGTATGGTGCGCCGTGGTTACCACGGTCACCGCCGTCAAAATAATGCAAATGAACAGGCAGAGTGGCAGCTTCCCAAATCGCAAAAGATCGTCACCGATAACACCAGGCAATGCATGGCGCTCGTGGCTTCCCATCGATCCTTTAACTTTGCTTAGAGCTTCTGTCACTCTGCTGATCATGCGTTCGTCCTCTCTGCGATACGCAGAACTGAACTACGGGCACGAGGATTCTCAGCCACCTCTTCTTCGCCCGGCATTAACTTGCCTAATGCTCGCAGCTGACGGCCACCCAGTTTTTTGAGCTGCTCTTCAGTCATCGGTAACCCTGCCGGAACTTGCGGACCGCGGCTGTTTTCACGCATAAAACGTTTCACAATACGGTCTTCCAGCGAGTGGAAGCTGATGATCGAAAGCCGCCCACCCGGGGCCAGCACGTTGAGCGAGCTTTTTAGCGCCTGCTCTATCTCCTCCAGTTCACTGTTTACCCAAATGCGCACCGCCTGGAAGGTACGAGTCGCGGGATGTTTAAACTTATCTTTCACCGGCGTTGCAGCAGCCACGACTTCCGCCAGTTCTTTGGTGCGGGTCATCGGCTGTTCGCGGTTACGCTCGACAATGGCGCGGGCAATGCGTTTGGCAAAACGCTCTTCACCATAGGTTTTCAATACCCAGGCGATATCGGCTTCTTCTGCGGTTTGTAGCCATTCAGCGGCTGACTGCCCACGGGTTGGGTCCATACGCATGTCCAGCGGACCATCGCGCATAAAGGAAAAGCCGCGCTCAGCATCATCAAGTTGCGGTGAAGAGACACCAAGATCGAGGAGAATGCCGTCGATCTTGCCGATAAGATCGCGCTCGGCAACGTATTCGCCCAGCGCGGAGAAAGGTCCGTGGATGATGGAGAAGCGCGGATCATCAATAGTCTTCGCAACGGCGATAGCCTGCGGGTCGCGATCGATCGCCAGCAAACGCCCCTCTTCGCCAAGCTGCGAGAGGATCAGACGTGAGTGACCACCGCGACCAAAAGTCCCATCAATGTAGATGCCATCAGGACGGATATTGAGGCCATTAACGGCTTCATCCAGCAGCACCGTAGTATGTTTATAGTTTTCCATCATTTTATAGAGACAAGTCCTGCAGTCGCTCCGATAAGTCTCCGGTAGCCAACTGCTCTGCGTCGATATCTTCCTTGACCTGTTGATGCCAGGTTGTTTCATCCCACAGCTCAAACTTGTTGAACTGTCCAACCAGCATCACTTCTTTTGTCAGCCCGGCATGTTGCCGCAGTACTGGCGCGATTAACAATCGACCTGCGCCATCCATCTGACATTCGCTGGCATGACCTAACAGTAGGCGCTGCACACGGCGCTCAACCGGGTTCATGCTCGACAGACGCGATAATTTTTGCTCGATAATTTCCCATTCAGGCAGGGGGTAAAGCAGCAGGCACGGGTGATGAATGTCAATGGTGCAAACCATTTGACCGGCAGCGTTCTCAAGCAGCTGTTCCCGGTAACGGGTAGGCACTGATAAGCGCCCTTTGCTGTCGAGATTGACTAACGTTGCTCCCCGGAACATGCCAGCCTCACCCCTTATTCCCACTTTGCCCCACAATTTCCCACTGAAAGGAGTTTACGGAGCGGAGGAAAAGCTTGTCAAGCCAGTCACAAGGCATACCGAGGTAAAAAACCCGATGTTTACGGCTAATATCAGCGTTGTTTATTTTACGTCCAACGTGCGCAGCAAATTAACGTTATGAATAGCTGTAAGAAAAAATCCCTCATCGTCATCACCGTTTTAAAATGACTCACTATTTTCCACAGCAAATATAAAGTGTCAGTTTGCGACGCGAGCGGCATTTTAGGACATATCTTCCCCGGTTAACAGTCCCTGTTGCGTCTGTGTGGCGCTTGATGCCAGCGGGTTTGCGCAAAAGCAAAGAAAAGTGCTTGTTAAATCGGCAATTCATCTCTGCATGTAACAAAATAATGCAAAAACGCGCTGTCGATATCACTTAATTATTGTGAATTTCAGCTGGTGAGTTAATTAACGGGCGGGTTTAAAAGAACTTATCAATAATAGTCAGGAATAGTCTTATTTACTTTAAGGATATTGATGTCCATTCCCGTACTCTACGCGCCAGAGGGAAATTCACCTGGCGCGTATTTTTGTTCGCGGCTTAGCTACGGCTGAGCACACCGCGGCGATAGAGATTACGTTTAATGCGCGTTAAACCAGGTTTTGGCTTACGCGGTTCGTCCAGGCTTGCCAGGACAATCTCCAGCACACGCTCTGCGACATCGCGGTGACGTTGAGCCACTGCCAGCACCGGGCACTGTAAGAAGTCGAGCAGTTCGTTATCGCCAAAGGTGGCAATTGCCAGGTCAGAAGGCAGTTTACCATCGCGACGTAGCGTGACATCCATCACCCCTTGCAACAACGCAAACGACGTTGTGAACAGCGCCTGCGGCATCGGATGCGTTTCCAGCCATTTTTCGAATAACTGGGCAGCCGCCTCCCGCTCATAGCTGTTGGCATACAGGAAATGCACTTCGCGCGGATCATCTTTCCAGGCAGTACGGAAACCTTGTTCACGCAGGAAGCTGACAGAAAGCTCCGGCAGCGCGCCAAGATAAAGCACCGTCTCGGCGGGAAACTTACGTAACTCTTCCGCCAGCATTTCGGCATCATCCTGATCGGCACCAACCACGCTGGTGAAGTGTTCACGATCGAGGGCGCGGTCCAGCGCGACAATCGGGAACGGGTCGTTAGCCCAGCGTTGATAAAAAGGATGCTCAGGAGGCAACGACGTCGAAACAATAATGGCATCGACCTGACGCTGTAAAAGGTGCTCAATACAGCGCATTTCGTTGTCTGGCTGATCTTCTGAGCAGGCAATTAGCAGTTGATAACCCCGTTGCCGCGCCTGGCGTTCAAGATAGTTAGCGATGCGGGTATAGCTGGTGTTCTCCAGATCGGGGATCACAAGACCAATAGAACGTGTGCGTCCAGCACGAAGCCCAGCTGCCACGGCGTTCGGGTGGTAATTGTGCTCACGCACCACAGCCATGACTTTTTCAACGGTTTTGTCGCTCACACGGTATTGCTTCGCTTTGCCGTTAATAACATAGCTTGCAGTGGTCCGCGACACTCCCGCCAGCCGAGCGATTTCATCCAGTTTCACAATTGCCCCTTGCGTAAAATGTAAAAACCATAGCCATTGTACTGGTATGGGTTAAATTCATTAACATCTAAGCGCAGAAAATTAACTGCGGCAACTGCTTTTATTCCAGGTTCCCACTGATTTCGCAAAAAAAGCCCAACGTGACATGTTGGGCTGCAAATTGCGCACTGAGATCATTCTCAACGCATTATTTTATCGCCGCGCGAAAGTCCGACCACACCAGAGCGAGCAACTTCCACAATTTTCGCCACATCGCGAATCGATGCTAAAAATGCATCAAGCTTATCGCTGGTGCCTGCTAATTGAACGGTATAAAGCGAGGGGGTGACATCGATAATTTGCCCACGGAATATTTCCGTATTACGTTTCACTTCGTCACGCCCGTAACCGCTGGCCTGAATTTTCACCAGCATGATTTCCCGCTCAACATGCGCGCCCTGCCCCAACTCACTCACGCGCAAGACATCGACCAGCTTGTGTAATTGCTTTTCGATCTGCTCAAGCACTTTTTCATCGCCCACGGTCTGGATGGTCATACGCGATAATGTCGGATCGTCGGTTGGCGCAACGGTCAGGCTTTCAATGTTGTAGCCACGCTGGGAAAAAAGGCCAATCACGCGGGATAACGCGCCTGATTCATTTTCGAGTAAGACTGATAATATCCGGCGCATAATCAGGTTCTCTCCGTTTTGCTTAACCACATTTCATCCATTCCGCCCCCGCGAATCTGCATCGGGTAGACGTGCTCACTGCCATCGACGGTAACATCAACAAACACCAGGCGATTATTGCGCACCTGTTCCAGCGCCTCGCTAAGTTTGCTTTCCAGCTCATGCGGATGAGAGATCTGGATCCCGACGTGACCATAGGCTTCCGCCAGACGGACGAAATCGGGTAGTGATTGCATATAAGATTGTGAATGACGGCCGGAATAGATCATGTCCTGCCACTGTTTCACCATCCCCAGATAGCGGTTATTGAGATTCACCACCAGTACCGGCAACTCGTATTGCAACGCGGTAGACAGTTCCTGGATGTTCATCTGAATACTGCCGTCGCCAGTGACGCAAACCACGGTTTCTTCTGGCAACGCCATTTTGACGCCCAGTGCCGCAGGTAAACCAAAACCCATCGTGCCGAGGCCACCGGAATTGATCCAGCGACGCGGTTTGTCGAATGGATAATAAAGTGCAGCAAACATCTGGTGCTGCCCGACATCGGACGTCACGTAAGCGTCTCCCTTCGTCAACCGCCAAAGAGTCTCGATCACCGCCTGCGGTTTAATCTTTTCACTGTGAGTGTCATATTTCAGGCACTGACGAGCGCGCCACTGTTCAATTTGCTGCCACCAGTCGCGGATCTCATCCAGTGGTTGATGGGCGGATTCTTGCGACAAGAGTTCAAGCATTTGTTCGAGGACCTGGCGAGCATCCCCCACAATCGGGATATCCGCAGTCACGGTTTTAGAAATGGAAGTAGGATCAATATCGATATGCAGAACAGTGGCATTTGGGCAGTACTTTGCCAGATTGTTCGTCGTTCGGTCATCAAATCGTACCCCGACGGCGAAAATCACATCCGCGTTATGCATCGTCATATTGGCTTCGTAGGTACCGTGCATTCCCAGCATGCCCAGTGCCTGACGATGCGTTGCCGGAAACGCCCCCAGCCCCATCAATGAGGAAACAACGGGCAGATTCAACGCCTCCACCGTTTCTTTCAACTGCTGATGGCAGCCCGCCATGATTGCCCCACCGCCTACGTAGACAACCGGTTTTTTTGCCGCTACCAGCGTTTGCAGAGCGCGCTTAATTTGCCCTTTATGTCCGGTAGTAGTGGGATTGTAAGAACGCATACTGACCGACTCAGGCCAGACATAGGGTAATTTGTTCGCCGGATTAAGAATATCTTTCGGTAAATCAACGACCACTGGTCCTGGGCGACCACTTGCCGCCAGCCAGAAAGCCTTTTTCAGCACCTGCGGAATGTCTTCCGTTTGCTTAACCAGAAAACTGTGTTTAACCACCGGTCGCGAAATCCCCACCATGTCGCACTCCTGAAAGGCATCGTAACCTATCAACGAGGTCGCTACCTGCCCGGAAAGGACAACTAATGGAATGGAATCCATATAAGCGGTGGCGATGCCGGTAATCGCATTGGTCGCCCCTGGACCCGACGTTACCAGCACGACGCCGACTTCCCCGGTCGCGCGCGCCAGACCATCGGCCATATGCACTGCCGCCTGCTCATGACGAACTAAAACATGATCGATACCACCCACGGTATGCAATGCATCGTAAATATCAAGGACTGCGCCTCCGGGATAACCGAATACTTGTTTAACGCCCTGATCGATAAGCGATCGGACGACCATCTCGGCTCCAGACAACATCTCCATGGCCTGCCTCACTGTTTGACGGAAAAAATGTGTAAAACACATTAACCGTCCGATCTTGCTTAAGCAATTGGCAGCCAGAGACATAAACGCAGGGTAATAAGAATAAACAGGAGGAAAGGTGAAAAGAAACGATAAAATCCTCCATTACGAAGGATTAAATTGATAATAAATCGGCTGAATCCCACAACTTACAGCAATTTCTCTATTTTTTTAATTAATCCTAAAACAGAGAGCCCACACATTCAGAATAAAATTCTACATTCAATAAAAAATACAGAATAAACCAGACATTCATGCCTGACCTATTCTGCATTCAGTTAGCGTTTGCAAATTGAGACTAATTGCTCTTCCATCCACTGATGGCCTTTATCGCGCCCGGCAGCTTCATGCCAGGAGAGATAACAGGTTCTGCTATTTTGTTTTAACGGCAGCGGTAATACCTGTAATTCTAAGGATTCAGCGAACTCTTCAGCCAGCCAACGCGGCGCAATAGCGACCAAATGCGTTTGCGACACCACGCTAAGTACGCTCATCATTGCCATGCCCTGATACGCGATACTGGCTTGCTTATCTACCGTGTCATACCAAGGTTGACTAAATGACGCGAAACGATCGAGCGAAACCGCCGCATGTTGTTCGTTATAAACATCATGTTTCAGTAACGGGCCCTTAATTGTTGGATGATTTTTGCTGGCTACCAGCACCATTTCATCTTTAAATAATGGCACGCTGGTAAATTCAGGACGATGGAAGTCTTCATAACTAATCACAAACTCCGTTTCCTGATAACGCAGCTGATGTTCAGTGTTCTGATTTAATGAAGACTTGAACATAACATGTATATTTGGCGCAATCTGCTCAATGTGATTATAAATCTGCGAGGTCAGAATGCTGTCTAACGGGCTGCAAACACAAAGATGAAATACACGTTCACTGCTCGCGGGTTCAAAACCTGAACCAGGCAATTCATTTTGTACTAGTTGCAATGCCTGACGAACTGAGCCAAAAAGTTGAAATGCGCGAGCAGTCGGTTGAATACCACGGCCATAACGAACAAAAAGCTCGTCATTAAACATCACCTTCAGGCGTGCAACAGCGTTACTGACCGCAGGTTGCGACATACCCAGAACATGAGCGGCACGGGTAATGTTTTGCTCCTGCATCACGGCATCGAAAACGGTTAATAAGTTGAGATCGACCATGCGTAGCTGTGGCTTGCTTAACTCCGCCGTCTCTGAATGATCTGTTTGTACCTCTGGCATACTTAACTCCACTGTCACACTTAACTCCCTTTCCCTTATTGGAATGCAGAGAAATAATCCTGAAGAATATGATTTATCATGCATATAAAATAAGAAAAAGCAAAATGAGTAAAATTCGGAAAACATAAAGATACGGGTTCTGATAAAAACAGAATCCATTGCCGTGGAATGAGTCATTTACCACAGCATAATAATCCATAATGTTTTTGTTGCGAAAACAATCTAATCATAACTACCGCGAATACTCAATCATCTACAAAATGGATTAAATGTGCTTATTTAATAATTAATTTATATATTTAATGCATTAATTCTTAACATTAATTGATCAATAATATTCACCAAATCAATATCAAAAAAAATCGCAAAACATATAATTCAATACAAATCATCAGGATAGGTTTTGCAACGCGTGCATTTTGTCCCCTTTTTCCTCGTTGATTAGATGCAAAAATTTATGCTGAAATATGTCAACCGATGAAAAGCGTCGGTAGTTAAGCAGAAATTAATATCGCTTACTTTAACCACCGCAGCACAATTAGCTAATTTTACGGGTGCAGAACTCACGCTGGCGGGACGTTTTTATTGCGTCAGGGTTGACATCCGTTTTTGTATCCAGTAACTCTAAAAGCATATCGCATTCATCTGGAGCTGATTTAATGACTCACATCGTTCGCTTTATCGGTCTACTACTACTAAACGCATCTTCTTTGCGCGGTAGACGAGTGAGCGGCATCCAGCATTAAGCCAGCACGCAGTCAAACAAAAAACCCGCGCCATTGCGCGGGTTTTTTTATGCCCGAAGCGAGGCGCTCTAAAAGAGACAAGGACCCAAACCATGAGCCAGCAAGTCATTATTTTCGATACCACATTGCGCGACGGTGAACAGGCGTTACAGGCAAGCTTGAGTGTGAAAGAAAAACTGCAAATTGCGCTGGCCCTTGAGCGTATGGGTGTTGACGTGATGGAAGTCGGTTTCCCCGTCTCTTCGCCGGGCGATTTTGAATCGGTGCAAACCATCGCCCGCCAGGTTAAAAACAGCCGCGTATGTGCGTTAGCTCGCTGCGTGGAGAAAGATATCGACGTGGCGGCCGAATCCCTGAAAGTCGCCGAAGCCTTCCGTATTCATACCTTTATTGCCACTTCGCCAATGCACATCGCCACCAAGCTGCGCAGCACGCTGGATGAAGTGATCGAACGCGCTATCTATATGGTGAAACGCGCCCGTAATTACACCGATGATGTTGAATTTTCTTGCGAAGATGCCGGGCGTACACCCATTGCCGATCTGGCGCGAATGGTCGAAGCGGCGATTAATGCCGGTGCCACCACCATCAACATTCCGGACACCGTGGGCTACACCATGCCGTTTGAGTTCGCCGGAATCATCAGCGGCCTGTATGAACGCGTACCTAACATCGACAAAGCCATTATTTCCGTACATACCCACGACGATTTAGGCCTGGCGGTCGGCAACTCACTGGCGGCGGTACATGCCGGTGCACGCCAGGTGGAAGGTGCAATGAACGGGATCGGCGAGCGTGCCGGTAACTGTTCGCTGGAAGAAGTCATCATGGCGATTAAAGTTCGTAAGGATATTCTCAACGTCCACACCGCCATTAATCACCAGGAGATATGGCGCACCAGCCAGTTAGTTAGCCAGATTTGTAATATGCCGATCCCGGCAAACAAAGCCATTGTTGGCAGCGGCGCATTCGCACACTCCTCCGGTATCCACCAGGATGGCGTGCTGAAAAACCGCGAAAACTACGAAATCATGACACCAGAATCTATTGGTCTGAACCAAATCCAGCTGAATCTGACCTCTCGTTCGGGGCGTGCGGCGGTGAAACATCGCATGGATGAGATGGGGTATAAAGAAAGTGAATATAATTTAGACAATTTGTACGACGCTTTCCTGAAGCTGGCGGACAAAAAAGGTCAGGTGTTTGATTACGATCTGGAGGCGCTGGCCTTCATCGGTAAGCAGCAAGAAGAGCCGGAGCATTTCCGTCTGGATTACTTCAGCGTGCAGTCTGGCTCTAACGATATCGCCACCGCCGCCGTCAAACTGGCCTGCGGCGAAGAAGTCAAAGCAGAAGCCGCCAACGGTAACGGTCCGGTCGATGCCGTCTATCAGGCGATAAACCGCATCACTGACTATAACGTCGAACTGGTGAAATACAGCCTGACTGCTAAAGGTCACGGTAAAGATGCTCTGGGTCAGGTGGATATTGTCGCCAACTACAACGGTCGCCGCTTCCACGGCGTCGGCCTGGCCACCGATATTGTCGAGTCCTCCGCCAAAGCCATGGTGCACGTACTGAACAATATCTGGCGCGCCGCAGAAGTCGAAAAAGAGTTGCAACGCAAAGCTCAACACAACGAAAACAACAAGGAAACCGTGTGATGTCGAAGAATTACCATATTGCCGTATTGCCGGGGGACGGTATTGGTCCGGAAGTGATGACCCAGGCGCTGAAAGTGCTGGATGCCGTGCGCAACCGCTTTGCGATGCGCATCACCACCAGCCATTACGATGTAGGCGGCGCAGCCATTGATAACCACGGGCAACCACTGCCGCCTGCAACGGTTGAAGGTTGTGAGCAAGCCGATGCCGTGCTGTTTGGCTCGGTAGGCGGTCCGAAATGGGAACATTTACCACCAGACCAGCAACCAGAACGCGGCGCGCTGTTGCCTTTGCGTAAGCACTTCAAATTATTCAGCAACCTGCGCCCGGCAAAACTGTATCAGGGGCTGGAAGCATTCTGTCCGCTGCGTGCAGACATTGCCGCTAACGGCTTCGACATCCTGTGCGTGCGCGAACTGACCGGCGGCATCTATTTCGGTCAGCCAAAAGGCCGCGAAGGTAGCGGACAATATGAAAAAGCGTTTGATACCGAGGTGTATCACCGTTTTGAGATCGAGCGTATTGCCCGCATCGCGTTTGAATCTGCTCGTAAACGTCGCCACAAAGTCACCTCAATCGACAAAGCTAACGTGCTGCAATCCTCTATTTTATGGCGTGAAATCGTCAACGAGATCGCCACGGAATACCCGGATGTCGAACTGGCGCATATGTACATCGACAACGCCACCATGCAGCTGATTAAAGATCCATCACAGTTTGACGTTCTGCTGTGCTCCAACCTGTTTGGCGACATTCTGTCTGACGAGTGCGCAATGATCACTGGCTCGATGGGGATGTTGCCTTCCGCCAGCCTGAACGAGCAAGGTTTTGGTCTGTATGAACCGGCAGGCGGCTCAGCACCAGATATCGCAGGCAAAAACATCGCCAACCCGATTGCGCAAATTCTGTCGCTGGCACTGCTGCTGCGCTACAGCCTGGATGCCGATGATGCGGCTTGCGCCATTGAACGCGCCATTAACCGCGCATTAGAAGAAGGCATTCGCACCGGGGATTTAGCCCGTGGCGCTGCCGCCGTTAGTACCGATGAAATGGGCGATATCATTGCCCGCTATGTGGCAGAAGGGGTGTAATCATGGCTAAAACGTTATACGAAAAATTATTCGACGCTCACGTAGTGTACGAAGCCGAAAACGAAACCCCGCTGTTATATATCGACCGCCACCTGGTGCATGAAGTGACCTCACCGCAGGCGTTTGATGGTCTGCGCGCCCACGGTCGCCCGGTACGTCAGCCGGGCAAAACCTTCGCCACTATGGATCACAACGTCTCTACCCAGACCAAAGACATTAATGCCTGTGGTGAAATGGCGCGCATCCAGATGCAGGAGCTGATTAAAAACTGCAAAGAATTTGGCGTCGAGCTGTATGACCTGAATCACCCGTATCAGGGGATCGTCCACGTAATGGGGCCGGAACAGGGCGTCACCTTGCCGGGGATGACCATTGTCTGCGGCGACTCGCATACCGCCACCCACGGCGCGTTTGGCGCACTGGCCTTTGGTATCGGCACTTCCGAAGTTGAACACGTACTGGCAACACAAACCCTGAAACAGGGCCGTGCGAAGACCATGAAAATTGAAGTCCAGGGCAAAGCCGCGCCGGGTATTACAGCAAAAGATATCGTGCTGGCAATTATCGGTAAAACTGGCAGCGCAGGCGGCACCGGGCATGTGGTGGAGTTTTGCGGCGAAGCAATTCGTGATTTAAGCATGGAAGGTCGTATGACCCTGTGCAATATGGCAATCGAAATGGGCGCAAAAGCCGGTCTGGTTGCACCGGACGAAACCACCTTTAACTATGTCAAAGGCCGTTTGCATGCGCCGAAAGGCAAAGATTTCGACGACGCCGTTGCCTACTGGAAAACCCTGCAAACCGACGAAGGCGCAACTTTCGATACCGTTGTCACTCTGCAAGCAGAAGAAATTTCACCGCAGGTCACCTGGGGCACCAATCCAGGCCAGGTGATTTCCGTGAACGACAATATTCCCGATCCGGCTTCGTTTGCCGATCCGGTTGAACGCGCGTCGGCAGAAAAAGCGCTGGCCTATATGGGGCTGAAACCGGGCATTCCGCTGACCGAAGTGGCTATCGACAAAGTGTTTATCGGTTCCTGTACCAACTCGCGCATTGAAGATTTACGCGCGGCAGCGGAGATCGCCAAAGGGCGAAAAGTCGCGCCAGGCGTGCAGGCACTGGTGGTTCCCGGCTCTGGCCCGGTAAAAGCCCAGGCGGAAGCGGAAGGTCTGGATAAAATCTTTATTGAAGCCGGTTTTGAATGGCGCTTGCCTGGCTGCTCAATGTGTCTGGCGATGAACAACGACCGTCTGAATCCGGGCGAACGTTGTGCATCCACCAGCAACCGTAACTTTGAAGGCCGCCAGGGGCGCGGCGGGCGCACGCATCTGGTCAGCCCGGCAATGGCTGCCGCTGCTGCTGTGACCGGACATTTCGCCGACATTCGCAACATTAAATAAGGAGCACACCATGGCAGAGAAATTTATCAAACACACAGGCCTGGTGGTTCCGCTGGATGCCGCCAATGTCGATACCGATGCAATCATCCCGAAACAGTTTTTGCAGAAAGTGACCCGTACGGGTTTTGGCGCGCATCTGTTTAACGACTGGCGTTTTCTCGATGAAAAAGGCCAACAGCCAAACCCGGACTTCGTGCTGAACTTCCCGCAGTATCAGGGCGCTTCCATTTTGCTGGCACGAGAAAACTTCGGCTGTGGCTCCTCGCGTGAGCACGCGCCCTGGGCATTGACCGACTACGGTTTTAAAGTGGTGATTGCGCCGAGTTTTGCTGACATCTTCTACGGCAATAGCTTTAACAACCAGCTGCTGCCGGTGAAATTAAGCGATGCAGAAGTGGACGAACTGTTTGCGCTGG
Organism: Escherichia sp. WS1152; assembly: GCF_046487665.1. Classification (NCBI taxonomy): domain Bacteria; kingdom Pseudomonadati; phylum Pseudomonadota; class Gammaproteobacteria; order Enterobacterales; family Enterobacteriaceae; genus Escherichia; species Escherichia sp. WS1152. Next base: position 143,767 of record NZ_JBJQJA010000003.1, read on the forward strand.
TGAAAGCCAATCCGGGGATCCATTTCGACGTGGATCTGGAAGCGCAAGAGGTGAAAGCGGGAGAGAAAACCTATCGCTTTACCATCGATGCCTTCCGCCGCCACTGCATGATGAACGGTCTGGACAGTATTGGGCTTACCTTGCAGCACGACGACGCCATTGCCGCTTATGAAGCAAAACAACCTGCGTTTATGAATTAATCCCCTTGCCCGGTCAAATGACCGGGCTTTCCGCTATCGTCCACGTCATCAAACGTCTTTAACCTTTGCGGTTAAAAATAATGCGACAACAGAAATAACCGCAATTACCCAGTAGACAGCAAAGTGCCCCCAACTTTGTGCAATTGCTCCCTGAATAACGCCAGCCAGAATTACCCCGGTAGAAATACTGTTAGTAAATAAGGTGGTAGCTGCCCCCGCTCTTCCAGGCATTAAATCCTGAAACCATAGCATCCCAATACCCGCAACAATGCCGATAAATACAGCGTTAAAAAGTTGCAGCGTCATCAACGCCATACGGCTATGAAAGAAAATCAATCCGGTGTAAAACAGTACTCCTGCCGCCACTGCTATGACCATCATTCGCCGCTTACCATAACGTTTGACATAGTAGCCAGCCAGAATCATTGCTGGTATTTCCAGTCCAGCTGCCGTCCCCATCAGGAAACCCGCCAGTTTGTCTGGCAATCCTAACTCGCTACTGATCCACAACGGCATATCAATAATGTACATGGTGTTGCAGGTCCACATTAACGTCGAGGCGACAAATAACATCCGTACGTTACTATCCTGCCAGCCACCTTGCATTGATAAAGCATTTTCCGACGGCAGTTCTACCCGCGCCACAGACGGAAGCATAAATGCAATCAATACCAGACTGAGTGTGAATATCCCGGCGGCAATCGAAAACATCACCGTAAAGCCGTAATTCAACGCCAGCATAAAGGCCAACGGTGGACCGATAACCCATGCCAGAGAAAGCTGCGCACGCATCACCGAGCTAAACATCACCACTTCTCGCGCCGAGTTATCCGCATATTCCCGCGCCAGAGCAAATAACTGTGGCATTGCCGTATTGGCCAGAGATGCCAGAAGCACACCACAGGTGATAAGCGTCAGATAATGACGATTAAATGCAAACAATAGCGCATTGCCGATAGCCATCAAACAGCAAAATATAATCAGTTTTCGCCGATCGCCCTGACTGTCAGAACGTTTTGCCAACCAGAGGCTTACGCCGATCCCAGCAATAGCATTCACCGTATAAAAGAGTCCGATCCAGAAAGGTTGCGCGCCAACCTCACGACTCAGAAATAAGCTCAATGTAGGAGCCTGTAGCGCCCCGGCCACCCCCATCATAAAAGCGACCAGCATAAATGCCGCGTAAACACCGTTCATACGGCGAGCCATCGTCATTATCCAGATCATACGTTCCCTTTTTAGCGCGGCGAGAATAAAAAAAACCAGCAGGTATAATCTGCTGGCGGGTGATTTTACACCAATACTCAGTCACACATGATGCAGGCAAGTCAACTTTCAGAATTGCGGTCATCCCACTGCATCAGTCCTTCAAGCATGGTTAATCGTTGTGGGACGCTTAACCAACGCAACCAGCACAACTTCGCTGTCGCGGTAAAATAGTGCTGATAAAACTGACGCATGGGGCACCTCCTTGCTTCATCGTTAGGAATTATTGACTTAATATAGGGAAAATAAAATTGCTGTCTTTTGCGCAGGAGTTCCCCTTTTATGCCATCTGCTCGTCTGCAACAACAGTTCATCCGCCTGTGGCAATGCTGCGAGGGTAAATCGCAGGACACAACGCTCAACGAACTGGCAGCGTTATTGAGCTGCTCGCGTCGTCATATGCGCACCCTGCTCAACACCATGCAGGATCGCGGCTGGCTGACGTGGGAAGCGGAAGTCGGGCGCGGTAAACGCTCGCGTCTGACATTCCTCTATACCGGGCTGGCGCTTCAGCAACAGCGGGCGGAAGACCTGCTGGAGCAGGATCGTATCGACCAACTAGTGCAGTTGGTTGGCGACAAAGCGACTGTGCGGCAAATGCTGGTTTCTCATCTGGGCCGCAGCTTCCGCCAGGGGCGGCACATCCTGCGCGTGCTCTACTATCGTCCGTTGCGTAATCTGCTACCTGGCAGCGCATTGCGCCGTTCCGAAACCCATATTGCCCGGCAAATCTTCAGTTCCCTAACGCGCATAAATGAGGAAAATGGGGAACTGGAAGCAGACATCGCCCACCACTGGCAGCAAATATCACCGCTTCACTGGCGTTTCTTTTTGCGTCCAGGAGTCCATTTTCATCATGGTCGTGAACTGGAAATGGACGACGTGATCGCCTCTTTAAAACGAATCAATACGCTGCCGCTCTATTCGCATATTGCGGACATTGTGTCGCCGACGCCCTGGACGCTGGATATCCATCTCACGCAGCCGGACCGCTGGTTGCCGTTACTGCTGGGGCAAGTTCCGGCGATGATCCTGCCGTGCGAATGGGAAACCCTCAGTAACTTTGCCAGCCACCCTATCGGCACCGGTCCGTATGCAGTAATGCGTAACAGCACCAACCAACTGAAAATTCAGGCATTCGACGATTTCTTCGGTTATCGGGCATTAATCGACGAAGTTAACGTCTGGGTCTTGCCGGAAATTGCCGATGAACCCGCTGGAGGGCTGATGCTGAAAGGCCCACAGGGCGAGGAAAAAGAGATTGAAAGCCGACTGGAGGAAGGTTGTTACTATTTACTGTTCGATAGCCGCACCCATCGCGGGGCGAATCAGCAAGTCAGGGACTGGGTAAGCTATGTGCTTTCTCCAACTAATCTGGTCTATTTCGCTGAGGAACAGTACCAGCAACTGTGGTTCCCGGCTTATGGACTGCTCCCCCGTTGGCATCATGCCCGCACCATAAAGAGCGAAAAACCGGCTGGTCTGGAAAGCCTCACCCTGACCTTTTATCAGGATCACAGTGAGCATCGGGTGATTGCCGGGATCATGCAGCAGATTCTGGCAAGCCACCAGGTCACACTGGAAATCAAAGAGATCAGCTACGATCAGTGGCATGAAGGAGAGATCGAGAGCGATATCTGGCTTAACAGCGCCAACTTTACGCTACCGCTGGATTTTTCGCTGTTCGCGCACTTGTGCGAGGTGCCGCTGCTCCAACACTGTATTCCGATCGACTGGCAAGCCGACGCCGCCCGCTGGCGCAATGGCGAGATGAATCTGGCGAACTGGTGCCAGCAACTGGTCGCCAGTAAAGCAATGGTGCCACTTATCCACCACTGGCTGATCATTCAGGGGCAACGCAGTATGCGCGGCCTACGCATGAACACCCTCGGCTGGTTCGATTTTAAATCAGCGTGGTTTGCGCCGCCGGATCCAGAGTAGCTTGCGCCTTTTGGCGGTCATGAGCGCGTTTTTTATATTCAGACGGAATGAATAAAATACATTACTTTTATATTTTCTCTGTTTTATGCATCGTCTGATTAGAGTCGCAAATAAGATTAAAGAAGGGGCATTCCAGCCCCTCTTTCATATTCTGAGTTAATCAATAACGGCGCAGTCTAGCCGTGTTCTGGCCGGAAAGGTCAGCTTTTTCAGGTTAACCTCGCGCAGGTCAGTCATACCATCTGCTATTGTTCGTTTCAGCATTGCTCAGGTCAACCTCGAGACAGTCAATACCACAAATGACAACCCCGTTAAAGTAAGCATTACTCAGATCAATGCCCCCGGTCCTGGTGCTCTTTTTCAGCTGCAACTCCAGAGTAAATATCGCCTCATCGCCAATAAAAAAACTGACGCATAACGTACCTTCTGGCGAGAGTGAGGCCTTCGCGGCCATATTTTCCGGATCTTTTGCGTATTCTTTGAGTTCATTAAATTTTATCAGCCAGTGAGTTAACTGATCACGCGCCTTCCCGTCGACAGCCCCGGTAAAGTATTTTGAGTAGTCATCACTATTCTGGAAATAAAATGCATCCTTCAGAATTTGCCTTGCCGCAGCCTGGGAATGTTTATCTGACCGGAAGAGATTGCGTAACGTCTCCCATAGCTCTTCAAAGATATTCATATTCTCGGTCTTTTGGACCAAGTTAACCATCCTGATAATCTGAGAATTAGTAAGGCCTGGATCTTTAGTGGTATTACTAGCAGGGATACTAATCTGTTCTGGGTTTCTTACTTTCATGCTGATAGCTCCACTCTGAGTAAAAAACTCAGAATAAGCGTCTTGAATAAGAATACTGTCAAAAATCGCTCATTCACGTAATAAGCCGTTGCGTTACCGATTTTGACTGTGCTAAGGGGATTCTTTCGGATCAACGCTCTCCAGCTATGCAAATACGCTCTTGATAGCTGAACGAATATTGGCTTTTTTAATACGCCTTCTCTATGGATTGCTGGTTGATAACAAAATCACTACACTAACGCCGTTCTCAACGGGGTGCCACGCGGACGCGTGCGCTGAGAAAATACCCGTCGAACCTGATCCGGATAACGCCGGCGAAGGGATTTGAGGCTCCTTCTCAAGTCCTTTGCCACTCTTTTTTGAGGTGCAAAGTGTTAAAAAAATGTCTTCCCCTGCTGTTGCTGTGCACAGCGCCCGTTTTCGCTAAACCCGTTCTGACTGTTTATACCTACGATTCCTTCGCCGCCGACTGGGGGCCTGGTCCGGTGGTTAAAAAAGCCTTTGAAGCCGACTGTAATTGCGAACTGAAACTGGTGGCGCTGGAAGATGGCGTTTCGCTTCTCAACCGTCTACGGATGGAAGGCAAAAACAGTAAAGCCGATGTGGTGCTGGGGCTGGATAACAACCTGTTAGACGCCGCCAGTAAAACCGGACTGTTTGCCAAAAGCGGTGTGGCAGCGGATGCCGTTAACGTTCCCGGCGGCTGGAATAATGACACTTTCGTACCGTTTGATTATGGCTACTTCGCCTTCGTTTATGACAAGAACAAACTGAAAAACCCGCCACAAAGCCTGAAAGAACTGGTTGAGAGCGATCAAAACTGGCGGGTGATTTATCAGGATCCGCGCACCAGTACACCGGGGCTGGGTCTGTTGCTATGGATGCAAAAAGTCTATGGCGATGACGCCCCACAAGCCTGGCAGAAACTGGCGAAGAAAACGGTCACGGTCACCAAAGGCTGGAGCGAAGCCTACGGCCTGTTTTTAAAAGGTGAAAGCGATCTGGTACTGAGTTACACCACCTCTCCGGCTTATCACATTCTCGAAGAGAAGAAAGATAACTACGCCGCCGCGAACTTCAGCGAAGGTCACTATCTGCAAGTGGAAGTCGCCGCTCGCACCGCTGCCAGCAAGCAGCCGGAGCTGGCGCAAAAATTCCTCCAGTTTATGGTTTCTCCGGCTTTCCAGAATGCGATCCCAACCGGCAACTGGATGTATCCGGTGGCAAACGTCACGCTGCCTGCCGGTTTTGAAAAATTGACCAAACCCGCAACCACGCTGGAGTTCACGCCAGCCGAAGTGGCGGCACAACGTCAGGCATGGATTAGCGAATGGCAACGCGCCGTCAGCCGTTAATTCCCGGCTGGTTAATTCCAGGTGTAAGCGCCGCCACGCTGGTGATAGCGGTTGCGCTGGCGGCGTTTCTCGCCCTGTGGTGGAACGCGCCGCAGGGTGACTGGTCGGCAGTCTGGCAGGACAGCTACCTGTGGCATGTGGTGCGCTTCTCCTTCTGGCAGGCGTTTCTCTCGGCGCTACTCTCTGTCGTACCCGCGATATTCCTCGCCCGCGCGCTCTATCGCAGGCGCTTTCCGGGTCGGCTGGCGCTGTTGCGTCTGTGCGCAATGACCTTGATCCTCCCGGTGCTGGTTGCTGTTTTCGGCATTCTTAGCGTCTATGGTCGCCAGGGCTGGCTGGCATCGCTCTGCCAATCGCTCGGTCTGGAGTGGACCTTTTCGCCCTACGGCCTGCAAGGTATTTTGCTGGCGCACGTATTTTTTAATCTACCGATGGCGAGCCGCTTATTACTCCAGGCACTGGAAAACATTCCCGGCGAACAACGTCAGCTTGCCGCCCAGCTTGGGATGCGCGGCTGGCATTTTTTCCGCTTCGTCGAATGGCCGTGGTTACGGAGACAAATCCCGCCGGTTGCTGCGCTTATCTTTATGCTCTGTTTCGCCAGCTTCGCCACCGTACTGTCGCTGGGCGGCGGTCCGCAGGCGACCACTATCGAGCTGGCAATCTATCAGGCACTGAGTTACGACTACGATCCTGCCCGCGCGGCGATGCTGGCGCTGATCCAGATGGTGTGTTGCCTTGGGCTGGTGCTGTTGAGTCAGCGACTGAGTAAGGCCATTGCGCCCGGCACCACGCTGCTGCAAGGCTGGCGCGACCCGGACGATCGTCTGCATAGCCGCATTTGCGACACGGTGTTAATTGTGCTGGCGCTGCTGCTGTTGCTTCCACCGTTACTGGCGGTGATCGTCGATGGGGTAAATCGCCAGTTGCCGGAATTGCTGGCACAACCGGTACTGTGGCAGGCGCTGTGGACCTCGTTGCGTATTGCGCTGGCGGCAGGCGTATTGTGCGTAGTGCTGACCATGATGCTGCTATGGAGCAGTCGCGAACTGCGGGCGCGGCAGAAAATGCTGGCGGGTCAGGCGCTGGAGATGAGTGGCATGTTGATCCTCGCCATGCCGGGGATTGTGCTAGCAACGGGCTTCTTTTTACTGCTCAACAGCACCATTGGCCTGCCGCAATCTGCTGACGGCATTGTGATTTTCACCAATGCGTTAATGGCGATCCCCTACGCCCTGAAAGTACTGGAAAACCCGATGCGCGATATCACCGCCCGCTACAGCATGTTGTGTCAGTCGCTGGGGATTGAAGGCTGGTCGCGCTTGAAAGTGGTGGAACTGCGCGCTCTGAAACGTCCGCTGGCACAGGCGCTGGCCTTTGCTTGTGTGCTGTCGATTGGTGATTTTGGCGTGGTGGCGTTGTTCGGTAACGATGATTTCCGTACCCTGCCGTTTTATCTCTACCAGCAAATTGGCTCCTATCGCAGCCAGGACGGCGCGGTCACCGCGTTAATTCTGCTACTACTCTGTTTTCTGCTGTTTACCGTGATTGAAAAACTACCGGGGCGAAATGTTAAAACTGACTGATATCACCTGGCTTTACCACCATTTGCCGATGCGTTTTAGCTTAACGGTGGAACGCGGCGAGCAGGTGGCGATCCTCGGGCCAAGCGGCGCGGGTAAAAGTACCCTGCTGAATTTGATTGCCGGTTTTCTGACGCCAGCCAGCGGTTCGCTGACTATCGATGGCGTTGATCACACCACGACGCCGCCGTCACGCCGTCCGGTGTCGATGCTGTTTCAGGAGAACAACCTGTTCAGCCACCTGACGGTCGCGCAGAACATCGGGCTGGGGCTAAATCCGGGATTGAAACTGAACGCGGCACAGCAGGAGAAAATGCACGCGATTTCCCGTCAGATGGGGATTGATAATTTAATGGCGCGGTTACCTGGCGAGCTTTCCGGCGGTCAGCGACAGCGAGTGGCGTTAGCGCGTTGTCTGGTACGCGAACAGCCGATTTTATTGCTCGATGAACCGTTCTCTGCGCTCGATCCGGCGTTACGTCAGGAGATGTTGACGCTGGTGAGCACGAGCTGCCAGCAGCAAAAAATGACGCTATTGATGGTGTCGCACAGCGTGGAAGATGCGGCGCGGATCGCCACGCGCTCGGTAGTAGTCGCCGACGGGCGCATCGCCTGGCAGGGTATGACCAATGAGTTGTTGAGCGGTAAGGCGAGTGCTTCGGCGCTGTTGGGAATTACAGGTTAATATGCACTGTCGGATGCGGCGTGAACGCCTTATCCGACCTACGGGTGCATTTTGTCCGCATCAAGCGCCCCACACAAGACTATGCCCTAAACTCCAACCACTTTACGCAAAATATCGATATACACCGGCATTAACGGATGGCGAATTAACACCACCAGCGCCACCACGCCGATGGCAGAAATCAACGGCGTCAGCCACAACAAACGACCGTAGGACAAATAATGACTCAAACGGTCAGTCGCTTTACCACTGCGCCATAACCGCCAGCACAGCCAGCCACCAACCCACAAAAATACCGCCGTCGCCAGCAGCAACCATTTAAACTCACCGCTCTGCATTCCGGCTGGAATATCGATCGCCGCGCCCGCCAGAATCCCTGGCAGGAAGTAAAACGGCGGCCACAGCAGGCAGCCGATAATATTCGGCGTAATAAATTTAGCCACCGGCAGATCCAGCATTCCCGCCACCATTGGCACCAGCGGACGCGTCGGGCCAACAAAACGACCGACCAGAATGGTGAACATGCTGTGTTGATGCAACGCATGTTCAGTTTTATCGAGTAATGCTTTGTTCTTCTTCAGAAATGACCAGCGATGCAACGGCTTTTTAAAACGCCAGCCCAGCCAGAAGGAGATCCAGTCGCCCAGCAGACAACCGACGATCCCTGCCAGCCAGGCGTGCCAGAAACTTAACTCGCCGCTGCCAATCAGCGCTCCCAGCCCCGCCATCAGCACCGTACCGGGTAGAATCAAACCGACCAGCGCCAGCGACTCCAGAAAGGCCACCAACACCACCGCCATCAATGAATACACGGTGGATTGGGTAATAAAGTGTTCCAGCAATGCTTGCATAATGTGCCTGTCAAATGGACGAAGCAGGGATTCTGCAAACCCTATGCTACTCCGTCAAGCCGTCAATTGTCTGATTCGTTACCAATTATGACAACTTGACGGCTACATCATTCACTTTTTCTTCACAACCGGCACGGAACTCGCTCGGGCTGGCCCCGGTGCATTTTTTAAATACTCGCGAGAAATAGAGTTGATCGTCAAAACCAACATTGCGACCGACGGTGGCGATAGGCATCCGGGTGGTGCTCAAAAGCAGCTTCGCCTGGCTGATGCGTTGGTCCTCGCGCCAGCTTAAGACGCTAATCCCTAACTGCTGGCGGAAAAGATGTGACAGACGCGACGGCGACAAGCAAACATGCTGTGCGACGCTGGCGATATCAAAATTGCTGTCTGCCAGGTGATCGCTGATGTACTGACAAGCCTCGCGTACCCGATTATCCATCGGTGGATGGAGCGACTCGTTAATCGCTTCCATGCGCCGCAGTAACAATTGCTCAAGCAGATTTATCGCCAGCAGCTCCGAATAGCGCCCTTCCCCTTGCCCGGCGTTAATGATTTGCCCAAACAGGTCGCTGAAATGCGGCTGGTGCGCTTCATCCGGGCGAAAGAAACCCGTATTGGCAAATATTGATGGCCAGTTAAGCCATTCATGCCAGTAGGCGCGCGGACGAAAGTAAACCCACTGGTGATACCATTCGCGAGCCTCCGGATGACGACCGTAGTGATGAATCTCTCCTGGCGGGAACAGCAAAATATCACCCGGTCGGCAGACAAATTCTCGTCCCTGATTTTTCACCACCCCCTGACCGCGAATGGTGAGATTGAGAATATAACCTTTCATTCCCAGCGGTCGGTCGATAAAAAAATCGAGATAACCGTTGGCCTCAATCGGCGTTAAACCCGCCACCAGATGGGCGTTAAACGAGTATCCCGGCAGCAGGGGATCATTTTGCGCTTCAGCCATACTTTTCATACTCCCGCCATTCAGAGAAGAAACCAATTGTCCATATTGCATCAGATATTGCCGTCACTGCGTCTTTTACTGGCTCTTCTCGCTAACCCAACCGGTAACCCCGCTTATTAAAAGCATTCTGTAACAAAGCGGGACCAAAGCCATGACAAAAACGCGTAACAAAAGTGTCTATAATCACGGCAGAAAAGTCCACATTGATTATTTGCACGGCGTCACACTTTGCTATGCCATAGCATTTTTATCCATAAGATTAGCGGATCCTACCTGACGCTTTTTATCGCAACTCTCTACTGTTTCTCCATACCCGTTTTTTTGGATGGAGTGAAACGATGGCGATTGCAATTGGCCTCGATTTTGGCAGTGATTCTGTGCGAGCTTTGGCGGTGGACTGCGCCAGCGGTGAAGAGATCGCCACCAGCGTAGAGTGGTATCCCCGTTGGCAAAAAGGGCAATTTTGTGATGCCCCGAATAACCAGTTCCGTCATCATCCGCGTGACTACATTGAGTCAATGGAAGCGGCACTGAAAACCGTGCTTGCAGAGCTTAGCGTCGAACAGCGCGCAGCTGTGGTCGGGATTGGCGTTGACAGTACCGGCTCGACGCCCGCACCGATTGATGCCGACGGTAACGTGCTGGCGCTGCGCCCGGAGTTTGCCGAAAACCCGAACGCGATGTTCGTATTGTGGAAAGACCACACTGCGGTTGAAGAAGCGGAAGAGATTACCCGTTTGTGCCACGCGCCGGGCAACGTTGACTACTCCCGCTATATTGGCGGTATTTATTCCAGCGAATGGTTCTGGGCAAAAATCCTGCATGTGACTCGCCAGGACAGCGCCGTGGCGCAATCTGCCGCATCGTGGATTGAGCTGTGCGACTGGGTGCCAGCTCTGCTTTCCGGTACCACCCGCCCGCAGGATATTCGTCGCGGACGTTGCAGCGCCGGGCATAAATCTCTGTGGCACGAAAGCTGGGGCGGCCTGCCGCCAGCCAGTTTCTTTGATGAGCTGGACCCGATCCTCAATCGCCATTTGCCTTCCCCGCTGTTCACTGACACCTGGACTGCCGATATTCCGGTGGGCACCTTATGCCCGGAATGGGCGCAGCGTCTCGGCCTGCCTGAAAGCGTGGTGATTTCCGGCGGCGCGTTTGACTGCCATATGGGCGCAGTTGGCGCAGGCGCACAGCCTAACGCACTGGTAAAAGTTATCGGTACTTCCACCTGCGACATTCTGATTGCCGACAAACAGAGCGTTGGCGAGCGGGCAGTGAAAGGTATTTGCGGTCAGGTTGATGGCAGCGTGGTGCCTGGATTTATCGGTCTGGAAGCAGGCCAATCGGCGTTTGGTGATATCTACGCCTGGTTCGGTCGCGTACTCGGCTGGCCGCTGGAACAGCTTGCCGCCCAGCATCCGGAACTAAAAGAGCAAATTAACGCCAGCCAGAAACAACTGCTTCCGGCGCTGACCGAAGCATGGGCCAAAAATCCGTCTCTGGATCACATGCCGGTGGTGCTCGACTGGTTTAACGGCCGCCGCACACCGAACGCTAACCAACGCCTGAAAGGGGTGATTACCGATCTTAACCTCGCTACCGATGCTCCGCTGCTGTTCGGCGGTTTGATTGCTGCCACCGCCTTTGGCGCACGCGCAATCATGGAGTGCTTTACCGATCAGGGGATCGCCGTCAATAACGTGATGGCGCTGGGCGGCATCGCGCGGAAAAACCAGGTCATTATGCAGGCCTGCTGCGACGTGCTGAATCGCCCGCTGCAAATTGTTGCCTCTGACCAGTGCTGTGCGCTCGGTGCGGCGATTTTTGCTGCCGTCGCCGCGAAAGTGCACGCAGACATCCCATCAGCCCAGCAAAAAATGGCCAGTGCGGTAGAGAAAACCCTGCAACCGTGCAGCGAGCAGGCACAACGCTTTGAACAGCTTTATCGCCGCTATCAGCAATGGGCGATGAGCGCCGAACAACACTATCTTCCAACTTCCGCCCCGGCACAGGCTGCCCAGGCCGTTCCGACTCTATAAGGACACGATAATGACGATTTTTGATAATTATGAAGTGTGGTTTGTAATTGGCAGCCAGCATCTGTATGGCCCGGAAACCCTGCGTCAGGTCACCCAACATGCCGAGCACGTCGTTAATGCGCTGAATACGGAAGCGAAACTGCCCTGCAAACTGGTGTTGAAACCGCTGGGCACCACGCCGGATGAAATCACCGCTATTTGCCGCGACGCGAATTACGACGATCGTTGCGCTGGTCTGGTGGTGTGGCTGCACACCTTCTCCCCGGCCAAAATGTGGATCAACGGCCTGACCATGCTCAACAAACCGTTGCTGCAATTCCACACCCAGTTTAACGCGGCGCTGCCGTGGGACAGTATCGATATGGATTTTATGAACCTGAACCAGACCGCGCACGGCGGTCGCGAGTTCGGCTTCATTGGCGCGCGTATGCGTCAGCAACATGCCGTGGTTACCGGTCACTGGCAGGATAAACAAGCCCATGAGCGTATCGGCTCCTGGATGCGTCAGGCGGTCTCTAAACAGGATACCCGTCATCTGAAAGTCTGCCGTTTTGGCGATAACATGCGTGAAGTGGCGGTCACCGATGGCGATAAAGTTGCCGCACAAATCAAGTTCGGTTTCTCCGTCAATACCTGGGCGGTTGGCGATCTGGTGCAGGTGGTGAACTCCATCAGCGACGGCGATGTTAACGCGCTGGTCGATGAGTACGAAAGCTGCTACACCATGACGCCTGCCACACAAATCCACGGCGAAAAACGACAGAACGTGCTGGAAGCGGCGCGTATTGAGCTGGGGATGAAACGTTTCCTGGAACAAGGTGGCTTCCACGCGTTCACCACCACCTTTGAAGATTTGCACGGTCTGAAACAGCTTCCAGGTCTGGCCGTACAGCGTCTGATGCAGCAGGGTTACGGCTTTGCGGGCGAAGGCGACTGGAAAACCGCCGCCCTGCTTCGCATCATGAAGGTGATGTCAACCGGTCTGCAGGGCGGCACCTCCTTTATGGAGGACTACACCTATCACTTCGAGAAAGGCAATGACCTGGTGCTCGGCTCCCACATGCTGGAAGTCTGCCCGTCGATCGCCGCAGAAGAGAAACCGATCCTCGACGTTCAGCATCTCGGTATTGGTGGTAAGGACGATCCTGCCCGCCTGATCTTCAATACCCAAACCGGCCCAGCGATTGTCGCCAGCCTGATTGATCTCGGCGATCGTTACCGTCTACTGGTTAACTGCATCGACACGGTGAAAACACCGCACTCCCTGCCGAAACTGCCGGTGGCGAATGCGCTGTGGAAAGCGCAACCGGATCTGCCAACTGCTTCCGAAGCGTGGATCCTCGCAGGTGGCGCGCACCATACCGTCTTCAGCCATGCGCTGAACCTCAACGATATGCGCCAGTTCGCCGAGATGCACGACATTGAAATCACGGTGATTGATAACGACACCCGCCTGCCAGCGTTTAAAGACGCGCTGCGCTGGAACGAAGTGTATTACGGATTTCGTCGCTAAGTAGCCGCATCAGGTGTGTAACGCCTGATGCGACGCTGACGCGTCTTATCAGGCCTACACGCTGTGATTTTGTAGGCCGGATAAGCAAAGCGCATCCGGCATTGTTTTCCCCCTCGCCCCTTTGGGGAGAGGGCCGGGGTGAGGGGAAACGACCTCTCAGGAGTCAACATGTTAGAAGATCTCAAACGCCAGGTATTAGAAGCCAATTTGGCGCTGCCAAAACATAACCTGGTCACGCTCACCTGGGGCAACGTCAGCGCCGTTGATCGCGAGCGCGGCGTCTTTGTGATCAAACCTTCCGGCGTCGATTACAGCATCATGACCGCCGACGATATGGTCGTGGTCAGCATCGAAACCGGTGAAGTGGTTGAAGGTACGAAAAAGCCCTCCTCCGACACGCCAACTCACCGGCTGCTCTATCAGGCATTCCCGTCCATTGGCGGCATTGTGCACACACACTCGCGCCACGCCACCATCTGGGCGCAGGCGGGTCAGTCGATTCCAGCAACTGGTACCACCCACGCCGACTATTTCTACGGCACCATTCCCTGCACCCGCAAAATGACCGACGCAGAAATCAACGGCGAATATGAGTGGGAAACCGGTAACGTCATCGTAGAAACCTTCGAAAAACAGGGTATCGATGCAGCGCAAATGCCCGGCGTTCTGGTCCATTCTCACGGCCCATTTGCATGGGGCAAAAATGCCGAAGATGCGGTGCATAACGCCATCGTGCTGGAAGAGGTCGCTTATATGGGGATATTCTGCCGTCAGTTAGCGCCGCAGTTACCGGATATGCAGCAAACGCTGCTGGATAAACACTATCTGCGTAAGCATGGCGCGAAGGCATATTACGGGCAGTAATGACTGTATAAAACCACAGCCAATCAAATGAAACCAGGCTATAATCAAGCCTGGTTTTTTGATGGATTTTCAGCGTGGCGCAGGCAGGTTTTATCTTAACCCGACACTGGCGGGATACCCCGCAAGGAACAGAGGTCTCCTTCTGGCTGGCGACGGACAACGGGCCGTTGCAGGTTTTCCTTGCGCCGCAAGAGTCCGTGGCGTTTATTCCCGCCGATCAGGTTCCCCGCGCTCAGCATATTTTGCGGGGTGAACAAGGCTTTCGCCTGACGCCGCTGGCGTTAAAGGATTTTCACCGCCAGCCGGTGTATGGCCTTTACTGTCGCGCCCATCGCCAGTTGATGAATTACGAAAAGCGCCTGCGTGAAGGTGGCGTTACCGTCTACGAGGCCGATGTGCGCCCGCCAGAACGCTATCTGATGGAGCGATTTATCACCTCGCCGGTGTGGGTCGAGGGTGATATGCACAATGGCGCTATCGTTAATGCCCGTCTGAAACCGCATCCCGACTATCGCCCGCCGCTCAAGTGGGTGTCTATTGATATTGAAACCACCCGCCACGGTGAGCTGTACTGCATCGGCCTGGAGGGCTGCGGGCAGCGCATCGTTTATATGCTGGGGCCGGAGAATGGCAACGCTTCCGCGCTCGATTTCGAACTGGAATACGTCGCCAGTCGCCCGCAGCTACTGGAAAAACTTAACGCCTGGTTTGCCAACTACGATCCTGATGTGATCATCGGTTGGAACGTGGTGCAATTCGATCTGCGAATGCTGCAAAAACATGCCGAGCGTTATCGTATTCCGCTGCGGCTGGGGCGCGATAACAGCGAGCTGGAGTGGCGCGAGCACGGCTTTAAAAACGGCGTCTTTTTTGCCCAGGCTAAAGGGCGGCTAATTATCGACGGTATCGAGGCGCTGAAATCCGCGTTCTGGAATTTCTCTTCATTCTCGCTGGAAACTGTCGCTCAGGAGCTATTAGGCGAAGGAAAATCTATCGATAACCCGTGGGATCGAATGGACGAAATTGACCGCCGTTTCGCCGAAGATAAACCTGCGCTGGCGACTTATAACCTGAAAGATTGCGAGCTGGTGACGCAGATTTTCCATAAAACTGAAATCATGCCGTTTTTGCTCGAACGAGCAACGGTGAACGGCCTGCCGGTAGACCGCCACGGGGGATCGGTGGCGGCGTTTGGTCATCTCTATTTTCCCCGGATGCATCGCGCTGGTTATGTCGCGCCTAATCTCGGCGAAGTGCCGCCGCACGCCAGCCCTGGCGGCTACGTGATGGATTCGCGACCTGGGCTTTATGATTCGGTGCTGGTGCTGGACTACAAAAGCCTGTACCCGTCGATCATCCGCACCTTTCTGATTGATCCCGTCGGGCTGGTGGAAGGCATGGCGCAGCCTGATCCAGAGCACAGCACCGAAGGCTTTCTCGATGCCTGGTTCTCGCGAGAAAAACATTGCCTGCCGGAGATTGTGACTAACATCTGGCACGGGCGCGATGAAGCCAAACGTCAGGGTAATAAGCCGCTGTCGCAGGCGCTGAAAATCATCATGAATGCCTTTTATGGCGTGCTCGGCACCACCGCCTGCCGCTTCTTCGATCCGCGGCTGGCATCGTCGATCACCATGCGTGGTCATCAGATCATGCGGCAAACCAAAGCGTTGATTGAAGCGCAGGGCTACGACGTGATCTACGGCGATACCGACTCAACGTTTGTCTGGCTGAAAGGCGCACATTCGGAAGAAGAAGCGGCGAAAATCGGTCGTGTACTGGTGCAGCACGTTAACGCCTGGTGGGCGGAAACGCTGCAAAAACAACAGCTGACCAGCGCACTGGAACTGGAGTATGAAACCCATTTCTGCCGTTTTCTGATGCCAACCATTCGCGGAGCCGATACCGGCAGTAAAAAGCGTTATGCCGGGCTGATTCAGGAGGGCGACAAACAGCGGATGGTGTTTAAAGGGCTGGAAACCGTGCGTACGGACTGGACGCCGCTGGCCCAGCAGTTTCAGCAGGAGCTTTACCTGCGTATCTTCCGCAACGAGCCATATCAGGAGTACGTCCGCGAAACCATCGACAAACTGATGGCGGGTGAACTGGATGCGCGGCTGGTTTACCGTAAACGCCTTCGCCGTCCGCTGAGCGAATATCAGCGTAATGTTCCGCCTCATGTACGCGCCGCTCGTCTTGCCGATGAAGAAAACCAAAAGCGCGGTCGCCCCTTGCAATATCAGAACCGCGGTACCATTAAGTACGTATGGACCACCAACGGCCCGGAGCCGCTGGACTACCAACGTTCACCACTGGATTACGAACACTATCTGACCCGCCAGCTACAACCCGTGGCGGAGGGAATACTCCCTTTTATTGAGGATAATTTTGCTACACTTATGACCGGGCAACTTGGGCTATTTTGAGCAAAAAAAGAGTTCGCCAGATACCATTTTGATGCGTGACGAATGCTTTGCCATCCAGTACCATAGCGCCCTTTCCATTCCTGGACCTGAATAACACCACTACCTCATAAGCACGGTAGCGGGTGGTTATTGCCTGCAATTAAAGATATAGAGCCGAACACATATGCCTTTTACACTTGGTCAACGCTGGATCAGCGATACAGAAAGCGAATTGGGACTTGGAACCGTTGTCGCGGTGGATGCGCGAACTGTCACTTTACTTTTCCCATCTACTGGTGAAAACCGTCTGTACGCACGCAGTGATTCCCCCGTGACCCGCGTGATGTTCAACCCTGGTGATACCATTACCAGCCATGACGGCTGGCAGATGCAAGTCGAAGAAGTAAAAGAAGAAAATGGCTTGCTGACCTATATCGGTACTCGCCTGGATACTGAAGAGTCCGGCGTAGCCCTGCGTGAAGTTTTCCTTGATAGCAAACTGGTGTTCAGCAAACCGCAGGACCGCCTGTTTGCCGGGCAGATTGACCGTATGGACCGCTTTGCGCTGCGTTATCGCGCGCGTAAGTATTCCAGCGAACAGTTCCGTATGCCGTACAGCGGCCTGCGCGGTCAGCGTACCAGCCTGATCCCGCACCAGCTCAACATCGCTCATGATGTTGGCCGCCGCCACGCGCCGCGCGTCCTGCTGGCTGACGAAGTGGGTTTAGGGAAAACCATTGAAGCCGGGATGATCCTTCATCAGCAACTGCTCTCTGGCGCTGCTGAACGTGTGCTGATTATCGTCCCGGAAACCTTACAGCATCAGTGGCTGGTAGAAATGCTGCGCCGTTTCAACCTGCGCTTTGCGCTGTTTGATGATGAGCGTTATGCCGAAGCTCAGCACGATGCTTACAACCCGTTCGACACCGAACAGCTGGTGATTTGCTCGCTGGATTTTGCCCGTCGTAGCAAACAGCGCCTGGAACATCTCTGTGAAGCCGAATGGGACCTGCTGGTGGTCGATGAAGCGCATCACCTGGTGTGGAGAGAAGATGCGCCAAGCCGTGAATATCAGGCCATTGAACAACTGGCAGAGCACGTGCCGGGCGTTCTGCTGCTGACCGCGACCCCGGAACAGCTGGGGATGGAAAGCCACTTCGCCCGTCTGCGTCTGCTGGACCCGAACCGTTTCCACGATTTTGCGCAGTTCGTTGAAGAGCAGAAAAATTATCGTCCGGTTGCGGACGCCGTTGCCATGCTGCTGGCAGGTAACAAACTGAGCAATGACGAACTGAACATGCTTGGCGAGATGATCGGCGAGCAGGATATCGAGCCGCTGTTGCAAGCAGCAAACAGCGACAGCGAAGATGCCCAGAGCGCCCGTCAGGAACTGGTTTCGATGCTGATGGATCGCCACGGCACCAGCCGCGTGCTGTTCCGTAACACCCGTAACGGTGTGAAAGGATTCCCGAAACGCGAGCTGCACACCATTAAGCTGCCGCTACCGACGCAGTATCAGACGGCTATTAAAGTCTCCGGCATTATGGGCGCACGTAAAAGTGCGGAAGATCGTGCTCGCGATATGCTCTACCCGGAGCGTATTTATCAGGAATTTGAAGGTGATAACGCCACCTGGTGGAACTTCGATCCGCGCGTTGAGTGGCTGATGGGCTACCTGACCAGCCATCGCTCTCAGAAAGTGCTGGTGATCTGCGCTAAAGCTGCCACTGCGCTGCAACTGGAGCAAGTACTGCGCGAACGTGAAGGTATCCGCGCTGCTGTGTTCCACGAAGGCATGTCGATTATTGAGCGTGACCGCGCTGCCGCCTGGTTTGCTGAAGAAGACACCGGCGCACAGGTACTGCTGTGCTCGGAAATCGGTTCTGAAGGACGTAACTTCCAGTTCGCCAGCCACATGGTGATGTTTGACCTGCCATTCAACCCGGATCTGCTGGAGCAGCGTATTGGTCGTCTGGATCGTATCGGTCAGGCGCACGATATTCAGATCCATGTGCCTTATCTGGAAAAAACTGCTCAGTCGGTGCTGGTGCGCTGGTATCACGAAGGTCTGGATGCATTCGAGCACACCTGCCCGACCGGACGCACTATTTACGATAGCGTATACAACGATCTGATTAACTATCTGGCTTCACCGGATCAAACCGAAGGCTTTGACGATCTGATCAAAAACTGCCGCGAGCAACATGAAGCGCTGAAAGCACAACTGGAACAGGGGCGTGACCGCCTGCTGGAAATCCACTCCAACGGTGGCGAAAAAGCCCAGGCACTGGCAGAAAGCATTGAAGAGCAGGATGACGATACCAACCTGATCGCCTTCGCCATGAACCTGTTCGATATTATCGGTATCAATCAGGACGATCGCGGCGACAACATGATCGTGCTGACCCCGTCCGATCATATGCTGGTGCCGGACTTCCCTGGCCTGTCGGAAGATGGCATCACCATCACCTTTGATCGTGAAGTGGCGCTGGCGCGTGAAGATGCACAGTTTATTACCTGGGAGCATCCGCTGATCCGCAACGGTCTGGATCTGATCCTTTCTGGCGATACTGGTAGCAGCACGATTTCACTGTTGAAAAACAAAGCGTTACCGGTAGGTACGCTGTTGGTGGAACTGATTTACGTGGTCGAAGCCCAGGCGCCGAAGCAGTTGCAGCTCAACCGCTTCCTGCCACCGACGCCGGTACGTATGCTGCTGGATAAAAATGGCAACAACCTGGCGGCCCAGGTGGAGTTTGAAACCTTTAACCGCCAGCTTAACGCGGTTAACCGTCACACCGGCAGCAAACTGGTTAATGCCGTGCAGCAGGATGTTCACGCTATCCTTCAGTTGGGTGAAGCACAGATCGAGAAATCTGCCCGTGCACTGATTGATGCCGCACGTAACGAAGCCGACGAAAAACTGTCTGCCGAGCTGTCTCGTCTGGAAGCGCTGCGCGCAGTGAACCCGAACATTCGTGACGACGAACTGACCGCCATTGAGAGCAACCGTCAGCAGGTAATGGAAAGCCTGGATCAGGCAGGCTGGCGTCTGGATGCCCTGCGTTTGATCGTTGTAACGCATCAGTAACGGAGCCGAAAATGGGGATGGAAAACTACAATCCACCGCAGGAACCCTGGTTGGTTATCCTGTATCAGGATGACCACATTATGGTGGTCAACAAGCCGAGCGGTTTGTTGTCTGTGCCGGGTCGTCTGGAAGAGCACAAAGACAGCGTGATGACGCGCATTCAGCGTGATTATCCGCAGGCAGAATCGGTGCATCGTCTGGATATGGCTACCAGCGGCGTGATTGTAGTGGCGCTGACCAAAGCCGCGGAGCGGGAGTTAAAACGCCAGTTCCGCGAGCGCGAGCCGAAAAAGCAGTATGTGGCCCGCGTCTGGGGGCATCCATCCCCTGCGGAAGGTCTGGTAGATCTGCCGCTGATTTGCGACTGGCCAAACCGCCCGAAACAGAAAGTCTGTTACGAAACAGGTAAACCTGCGCAGACGGAATATGAAGTGGTGGAGTATGCGGCGGATAACACGGCAAGAGTGGTGTTAAAACCGATTACCGGGCGTTCGCATCAATTGCGTGTGCATATGCTGGCGCTGGGTCATCCGATTCTCGGCGATCGTTTTTATGCATCACCGGAAGCGAGAGCGATGGCACCGCGTTTGTTGCTACATGCAGAGATGTTGACGATTACCCATCCGGCGTATGGCAATAGTATGACGTTTAAAGCGCCAGCGGATTTTTAACCTTTCCTGTACGTTTATACCCTCATCCTAAGGGCTGCCTCTTGTACATAAATCCCCGAGTCCGGGGATTTTTTGTTTCTGCCAAACTGCTTTCAGTTGTTGCGTGTGGCTACGCTTTCCATTCGGTAATTCCCTTTCTGCTCCACAGCGATTTTTTGAACTTTTTCTTCACCCGTTGATCGTCTCTACTATTTCATTTTATCGGGTCTGTTATGGTCCTTTCTGATTGTTATTCATGGGCTAATTAGCAGTCTGGTTGGCGATGCCCATCTCGGTGATCCGGGTCGTGCACGACGCCTTGCGTCACGAGCCTCTTCTCTCGCTCATCATGCAGGTCTTTCTAATTGTGAAATCATCCCACGCTACTGCTAAGGTTGAAGGGGCGTTCCAGCCCCTTCAACCTTAGCTTATTCTGGATCATTCAATAATTGCGTTGGCAATAATTTCTTCAGCAGTACTTTGTTTAGTAGCAACTTCTTCAGTATCAATTTTTTTGGGGGTGATTTTATTAATAATAATTACCTCATCATATAGGTGGGTAGCACCGTCCACGGTAGCACCGTCCAGGATAGCACCGTCCAGGGTAGCACCGTCCAGGTTAGCATTCCACCCAGGTTCCAAGTAAAGGACTTTATTGTGACCTTTCATTGTTTTGAGACCAAAGTAACAATCCCTCATGTCAACGCCGGGAAGGTAAGCCTCTCTAAGATCAACGCCCAAGTTACCTGGGCCTTTATGCAGCTGCAACGTCTGAGTACATATCTCCTTATTTTCAATAAAAAAAGTGACACTTAACTCGATATCACCGAAGGTCTGGGCGACCCAGCTCATACTGCCCTTTGCGACCATCTCATCCGGATTTTTTGCGCATGTTTTGAGTTCATTGAATAATTCCAGGCTAT
Organism: Escherichia sp. WS1152; assembly: GCF_046487665.1. NCBI lineage: Bacteria > Pseudomonadati > Pseudomonadota > Gammaproteobacteria > Enterobacterales > Enterobacteriaceae > Escherichia > Escherichia sp. WS1152. The sequence continues at coordinate 164,896 of NZ_JBJQJA010000003.1, forward strand.
TGATAAACTTTTCTTTCTCATTCTCGTTGACAGCCCCAGTAAAGTATTTTGAGGCGTTGATATTGCCAGCCTTTTTATTCACGAAATTGAACAGAAGTTTATAAGCCTCAGTCTGTTTATCTGACCAGAACAGATGACGTAACGTCTCCCACAAGCGTTGAAAGATATTCATCTTCACGTCAATCTTGTCCCCGCTCACCATCTTATAAATATCGTTATTGCTCATATTTAAAAGCGTAGCCGGCATGCCTGGAACTGATACTTTCATGGTAATAGCCTCGCATTGAGTTAAAAACTCATGATGCGCGCTCTGAATAAATATACTTTCAAAAATCGCTCATTCAGATATGTGTTTTTTATTTTTAAGACGTAAAAATATAATTCCGCTCGTCGTAAAGCTCTCAACCTTAAGCAGGGTCAACGCGATAAAACCAACAGAAACCCTCCCGTAAACCGTGTATTGAGCCTGTCCACCACTCTGAGTAAACGCCTTTTCTCAAAGAAGTGACCGCCAGGGCGGCCACCTTTAATCGTGGGCAGTTACTCAGCATCATTTACAGGGTCACTTAAACCCTTTCTGCTGCTTAATCAATTCATAGGCCTGCTGAATTTCCTGCGCTTTTTGCTTCGCCATCTCCATCATCTCAGGCGGCAAACCTTTCGCCACCAACTTATCGGGATGGTGTTCACTCATCAGCTTACGGTAGGCACGTTTGATGGTGGTCGCATCATCCGTCGGCTTCACGCCCAAAACATTACAGGCATCTTCCAGCGTCGGGCCACGCTGCGCTTGCTGCCAGTTACCACCGCCAGATTGCTGCTGATAACCGCCGCCAAACTGTGCACCGCCCTGCATCATGCGCAAAAACTGGTCAAACTGGGCGCGGGAGATCCCTAATTCTTCAGCAATGACATACAGCACCGCCCGTTCATTCGGGTGCAGTGAACCATCAGCAAACGCCGCCTGAATCTGGATCTCCAGAAACATACGAATTAAGTCAAAACGACCAAAGCAGACACTGCGAAACTGGCGCATCTTTTCGCGCAGCGGGTAATTGTCTGATTTTCCCACCCGGAACGCGTTTTGCGCCGCAGTACGGGAAGCGCCATGAAGGTTCATTCGGTCCATCAACTGGCTGGCGATATGAATATCAGCCTCCGTGACGCGACCTTTGGATTTGGTTAAATGCCCCATCACTTCAAAAGTGGTGGCAAAAAACAGCGCCTGACGCTCACGCTGGTTGGCGAACCACGCCATTTTACGGCTACGGGCTTTATCAAACATATGACCAATTAACAGGCCTAACACTACGCCCCAAAAGCCGCCGCCCATCAGTAAGGCCACGGCCACGCCAATGATTTTTCCCCAATACTGCATATATTCCCCAAATCGACACACGGATATCAGGGCTATCTCCCACAATATAAAGGTGCTTTTACCGTTTTCCGGCTGCGGTCAATTGTGGGACATCGCCTATAATTTGCATTATCATACCTGTCATTCAATGCCGTGCCTAACACCACTGACGCTATTCGGACAGGATTAACACTAGCGTAGAGATGACGAGTACGTTAGTCTCTGACCGTTTGTCACGCGCAACGTTACCGATGATGGAACAATAAAATCAACGTATGAAAAAACGTATCCCCACTCTCCTGGCCACCATGATTGCCACCGCCCTTTATAGTCAACAGGGACTGGCAGCCGACCTCGCCTCACAGTGCATGTTGGGCGTGCCAAGCTATGACCGTCCTCTGGTACAGGGCGATACCAATGACTTACCCGTGACTATCAATGCTGACCACGCGAAAGGGGACTACCCGGATGACGCCGTGTTTACTGGCAGCGTGGATATCATGCAGGGTAACAGCCGTCTGCAGGCCGACGAAGTGCAGCTCCATCAAAAAGAGGCACCAGGACAACCGGAGCCGGTACGTACCGTTGATGCGCTCGGTAATGTCCATTACGACGATAACCAGGTGATCCTCAAAGGGCCGAAAGGCTGGGCGAATCTGAACACCAAAGATACCAACGTCTGGGAGGGTGATTACCAGATGGTGGGTCGCCAGGGCCGCGGTAAAGCGGACCTGATGAAACAACGTGGCGAAAACCGCTATACCATTCTGGATAACGGTAGCTTTACCTCCTGTCTGCCGGGTTCTGACACCTGGAGTGTGGTAGGTAGCGAAATTATTCATGACCGCGAAGAACAAGTTGCGGAGATCTGGAACGCCCGCTTTAAGGTGGGTCCGGTACCGATCTTTTATAGCCCCTATTTGCAGTTGCCGGTGGGTGACAAACGTCGCTCTGGTTTCTTGATCCCGAACGCCAAGTACACCACCACCAACTACTTTGAGTTCTACCTGCCATATTACTGGAACATCGCGCCAAATATGGATGCCACCATCACGCCGCATTATATGCATCGTCGTGGCAACATCATGTGGGAGAACGAATTCCGCTACCTCTCCCAGGCGGGCGCTGGCTTGATGGAACTGGACTATCTGCCTTCAGATAAAGTCTATGAAGATGAACACCCGAACGATGACAGTTCACGTCGTTGGTTGTTCTACTGGAACCACTCCGGGGTCATGGATCAGGTGTGGCGTTTCAACGTCGACTACACCAAGGTCAGCGATCCTAGCTACTTCAATGATTTCGATAACAAGTACGGTTCCAGTACTGACGGCTACGCAACGCAAAAATTCAGCGTTGGCTATGCGGTGCAAAACTTCAATGCCACCGTTTCAACCAAGCAGTTCCAGGTCTTCAGCGAACAGAACACCAGTAGCTACTCGGCAGAGCCGCAGTTAGACGTTAACTACTACCAGAATGATGTTGGTCCGTTTGATACGCGTATTTACGGCCAGGCAGTGCACTTTGTTAACACCAGAGACGACATGCCTGAAGCAACTCGTGTTCACCTGGAACCGACCATCAATTTGCCGCTCTCTAATAACTGGGGCAGCATCAATACCGAAGCGAAGTTGCTGGCAACCCATTATCAGCAAACCAATCTTGACTGGTATAACAGCAATCCACAAAACAATAAGTTGGCAGATTCTGTTAACCGTGTAATGCCGCAATTTAAAGTTGACGGTAAAATGGTCTTCGAACGTGATATGAATCTGCTGGCACCGGGCTTTACCCAAACGCTGGAACCGCGCGTGCAGTATTTGTACGTGCCGTATCGCGATCAAAGCGATATCTACAACTACGACTCTGCCTTATTGCAATCCGATTATTCGGGCCTGTTCCGGGACCGGACTTACGGCGGTCTTGACCGTATTGCCTCCGCTAACCAGGTGACGACCGGTGTCACATCTCGCATATATGATGATGCTGCCGTTGAACGTTTTAATATTTCTGTTGGTCAAATCTACTATTTCACGGAGTCTCGCACTGGCGATGACAACATAACATGGGAGAATGACGACAAAACGGGCTCACTGGTGTGGGCAGGCGACACCTACTGGCGTATCTCCGAGCGTTGGGGATTGCGTGGCGGGATTCAGTACGACACTCGCCTGGATAATGTGGCGACCAGTAGTTCTAGTATTGAGTATCGCCGAGATGAAGACCGTCTGGTGCAGCTGAACTACCGTTACGCCAGCCCGGAATATATTCAGGCTACACTGCCAAGAGACAGTAGAGATAAACGTTGGAATGCCCCTCAGTACAAAGATGGTATTTCGCAGGTAGGTGCTGTCGCCAGCTGGCCAATTGCCGATCGTTGGTCCATTGTTGGGGCCTACTACTACGACACCAATGCGAACAAGCAAGCCGACTCTATGTTAGGTGTGCAATACAGCTCCTGCTGCTATGCAATTCGCGTCGGTTACGAGCGGAAGCTGAACGGTTGGGATAACGATAAACAACATGCGGTATATGACAACGCAATCGGCTTTAACATCGAACTTCGCGGCCTGAGCTCCAATTACGGTCTGGGTACGCAAGAGATGCTGCGTTCGAACATTCTGCCGTATCAAAACACTTTGTGATTTGTTGATTTACCACGTAATCCGCAGTGCGGTTAATTGAAATGGAAAAAGTATGAAGAACTGGAAAACGCTGCTTCTCGGTATCGCCATGATCGCGAATACCAGTTTCGCTGCCCCCCAGGTAGTCGATAAAGTCGCAGCCGTCGTCAATAACGGCGTCGTGCTGGAAAGCGACGTTGATGGATTAATGCAGTCGGTAAAACTGAACGCTGCTCAGGCAAGGCAGCAACTTCCTGATGACGCGACGCTGCGCCACCAAATCATGGAACGTTTGATCATGGATCAAATTATCCTGCAGATGGGGCAGAAAATGGGAGTGAAAATCTCCGATGAGCAGCTGGATCAGGCGATTGCTAACATCGCGAAACAGAACAACATGACGCTGGATCAGATGCGCAGCCGTCTGGCCTACGATGGTCTGAACTACAACACCTATCGTAACCAGATCCGCAAAGAGATGATTATCTCTGAAGTGCGTAACAACGAGGTGCGTCGTCGCATCACCATCCTGCCGCAGGAAGTCGAATCCCTGGCGCAGCAGGTGGGTAACCAAAACGACGCCAGCACTGAGCTGAACCTAAGCCACATCCTGATCCCGCTGCCGGAAAACCCGACCTCTGATCAGGTGAACGAAGCGGAAAGCCAGGCACGCGCCATTGTCGATCAGGCGCGTAACGGCGCTGATTTCGGTAAGCTGGCGATTGCTCATTCTGCCGACCAGCAGGCGCTGAACGGCGGCCAGATGGGCTGGGGCCGTATTCAGGAGTTGCCCGGGATCTTCGCCCAGGCATTAAGCACCGCGAAGAAAGGCGACATTGTTGGTCCGATTCGTTCCGGCGTTGGCTTCCATATTCTGAAAGTTAACGACCTGCGCGGCGAAAGCAAAAATATCTCGGTGACCGAAGTTCATGCTCGCCATATTCTGCTGAAACCGTCGCCGATCATGACTGACGAACAGGCCCGCGTGAAACTGGAACAGATTGCTGCTGATATCAAGAGTGGTAAAACGACTTTTGCTGCCGCAGCGAAAGAGTTCTCGCAGGATCCAGGCTCTGCTAACCAGGGCGGCGATCTCGGCTGGGCTACACCAGATATTTTCGATCCAGCCTTCCGTGACGCCCTGACCCGCCTGAACAAAGGTCAAATGAGTGCACCGGTTCACTCTTCATTCGGCTGGCATTTAATCGAACTGCTGGATACCCGTAATGTCGATAAAACCGACGCTGCGCAGAAAGATCGTGCATACCGCATGCTGATGAACCGTAAGTTCTCGGAAGAAGCAGCAAGCTGGATGCAGGAACAACGTGCCAGCGCCTACGTTAAAATCCTGAGCAACTAATGGTTAAAACCCAACGTGTTGTGATCACTCCCGGCGAGCCCGCCGGGATTGGCCCGGACTTAGTTGTCCAGCTTGCACAGCGTGAGTGGTCGGTCGAACTGGTTGTTTGTGCCGATGCAACTCTCCTTACCGACCGGGCAGCGATGCTCGGTTTGCCGCTCACCCTCCGACCTTATTCCCCCAACTCCCCTGCACAACCGCAAACTGCGGGCACATTAACGCTACTTCCTGTCGCGCTACGTGAATCTGTCACTGCGGGGCAGTTAGCGGTTGAAAATGGGCATTATGTGGTGGAAACGCTGGCGCGAGCGTGTGATGGCTGTCTGAACGATGAATTTGCTGCGCTGATCACAGGCCCCGTGCATAAAGGCGTCATTAACGACGCAGGCATTCCGTTTACCGGTCATACCGAGTTTTTCGAAGAGCGTTCGCGGGCGAAAAAGGTGGTGATGATGCTGGCGACCGAAGAACTTCGCGTGGCGCTGGCAACGACGCATTTACCGCTGCGCGATATCGCAGATGCTATCACCCCTGCGCTTTTGCACGAAGTGATTGCTATTTTGCATCACGATTTGCGGACCAAATTTGGTATTGCCGAACCGCGCATTCTGGTCTGCGGCCTTAATCCGCACGCGGGCGAAGGCGGTCATATGGGCACGGAAGAGATAGACACCATTATTCCGGTGCTCGACGAGTTGCGGGCGCAGGGGATGAAACTTAACGGGCCGCTGCCTGCCGATACCCTGTTTCAGCCGAAATATCTCGATAACGCCGACGCCGTGCTGGCGATGTACCACGATCAGGGTCTTCCCGTGCTAAAATACCAGGGCTTCGGGCGCGGTGTGAACATTACGCTGGGCCTGCCCTTTATTCGCACATCAGTGGACCACGGCACCGCGCTTGAACTGGCGGGACGTGGCGAAGCCGATGTCGGCAGTTTTATTACGGCGCTTAATCTCGCCATCAAAATGATTGTTAACACCCAATGAATAATCGAGTCCACCAGGGCCACTTAGCCCGTAAACGCTTCGGGCAAAACTTTCTCAACGATCAGTTCGTGATCGACAGTATTGTTTCTGCCATTAACCCGCAAAAGGGCCAGGCGATGGTCGAAATCGGCCCCGGTCTGGCGGCATTGACCGAACCGGTCGGCGAACGTCTGGACCAGCTGACGGTCATCGAACTTGACCGCGATCTTGCGGCACGTCTGCAAACGCATCCATTCTTAGGCCCGAAACTGACGATTTATCAGCAGGATGCGATGACCTTTAACTTTGGCGAACTGGCTGAGAAAATGGGTCAGCCGCTGCGTGTTTTCGGCAACCTGCCTTATAACATCTCCACGCCGTTGATGTTCCATCTGTTTAGCTATACTGATGCCATTGCCGACATGCACTTTATGTTGCAAAAAGAGGTGGTGAATCGTCTGGTTGCAGGACCGAACAGCAAGGCGTATGGTCGATTAAGCGTCATGGCGCAATACTATTGCAACGTGATCCCAGTGCTGGAAGTACCGCCGTCAGCCTTTACACCACCACCCAAAGTGGATTCCGCCGTCGTGCGCCTGGTTCCTCATGCAACGATGCCTCACCCGGTTAAAGATGTTCGCGTGTTGAGCCGCATCACCACCGAAGCCTTTAACCAGCGTCGTAAAACCATTCGTAACAGCCTCGGCAACCTGTTTAGCGTCGAGGTGTTAACGGGAATGGGGATCGACCCGGCGATGCGAGCGGAAAATATCTCTGTCGCGCAATATTGCCAGATGGCGAACTATCTGGCGGAGAACGCGCCTTTGCAGGAGAGTTAACGATGATCAATTCGCCCCGAGTGTGTATTCAGGTTCAAAGCGTCTACATTGAGGCTCAATCTTCACCTGATAATGAACGTTACGTTTTTGCTTATACCGTAACCATACGCAATCTGGGGCGAGCGCCAGTGCAGTTGTTGGGGCGTTACTGGCTGATCACCAATGGCAATGGCCGTGAAACCGAAGTCCAGGGCGAAGGAGTGGTTGGCGTCCAGCCACTTATCGCGCCTGGCGAAGAGTACCAGTACACCAGCGGTGCAATCATTGAAACCCCGCTGGGCACCATGCAGGGTCACTACGAAATGATCGATGAAAATGGCGTCCCTTTCAGCATCGACATTCCCGTATTCCGACTCGCCGTTCCCACACTCATTCATTAAAAGAATATGGCGACATACCTTATTGGCGACGTTCATGGTTGTTACGATGAACTGATCGCATTGCTGCATAAAGTAGAATTTACCCCTGGGAAAGATACCCTCTGGCTGACGGGCGATCTGGTCGCGCGCGGCCCGGGTTCGCTGGATGTTTTGCGCTATGTGAAATCCTTAGGCGACAGCGTACGTCTGGTGCTGGGCAATCACGATCTGCATCTGCTGGCGGTATTTGCCGGGATCAGCCGCAATAAACCGAAAGATCGCCTGACACCGCTGCTGGAAGCGCCGGATGCCGACGAGCTGCTTAACTGGCTGCGTCGCCAGCCTCTGCTGCAAATCGACGAAGAGAAAAAGCTGGTGATGGCCCACGCAGGGATCACGCCGCAGTGGGATCTGCAGACCGCCAAAGAGTGCGCGCGCGATGTAGAAGCGGTGCTGTCGAGTGACTCCTATCCCTTCTTTCTCGACGCTATGTACGGCGATATGCCAAATAACTGGTCACCGGAATTGCGGGGGCTGGGAAGATTGCGTTTTATCACCAACGCCTTTACCCGTATGCGTTTTTGCTTCCCGAACGGTCAACTGGATATGTACAGCAAAGAATCGCCGGAAGAGGCCCCTGCCCCACTGAAACCGTGGTTTGCGATTCCTGGACCTGTCGCTGAAGAATACAGCATCGCCTTTGGTCACTGGGCATCGCTGGAAGGCAAAGGTACGCCGGAAGGTATTTACGCGCTGGATACTGGCTGCTGCTGGGGTGGTACATTAACCTGCCTGCGCTGGGAAGATAAACACTATTTTGTCCAGCCGTCGAACCGGCATAAAGATATGGGTGAGGGAGAGGCGGTCGCGTCTTAAATCCCGTCGAGCATAAAATCTAATGCTCCTTTAATCAACGTTCGGTGCGCGCTGGCATCGCAAAATTTCGTTCCCAGCGCGTTAACTGGAACAGTTGCAGTCTCATGCGTCATGAGCACATATTCTTTGCCGTCTACCAGTAAAAGGATTGGGTTAAGCCGTTCTGGTGGGCGAATACGGCTAAATCGTTCAATAGGTGTTAATGGAATAACAATACGGCGATTAATCACACCAATAATGTCGCTGGTAACATCGATAACAAAGGGAAACGCGGCGTTCCTGCTGCGACTGCGGTATACCGTAAATTGCATCGCTAGAAGCGCCGGTACTCATCAGAGAAACATCCGGTTTCATCAGCCAATTGATTTAACGCAGCGATAGCTTCTGCGTTCTCTTCACGCCAACGTGTTGCTGCATGTTTTTTAAGTTCAGCATTGAGCGCAACCGTAAGGGTGGCGCTCATATTTAAGCCTGCATCACGAGCGCGATTGACTAACTCACGGTCGACGGTGACGGTCACACTTTGTGTGGTACGTTTTGCAGTCATGATATCGTGCTCCTGTACAATTTATACGTCTAGTATACACGGATATCTGCACGTATCAGTGATGCCGGAATTCTAATATACAAAATTACCGCCGCTCCAGAATCTCAAAGCAATAACTATGAGAGTTCTGCGCATCAGCGTCGTGGAATTCGCTGAATACCGATTCCCAGTCATCCGGCTCGTAATCCGGGAAATGGGTGTCGCCTTCCACTTCTGCGTCGATATGCGTCAGATACAGTTTTTGCGCTTTTGCCAGGAACTGCTCATAAACGCGACCGCCGCCAATCACCATGATTTCTGGTACGTCACCACACGCCGCGATGGCTTCATCCACCGACTTCCCCCACGTTACGCGATCGTCCGTACCCGGTTGACTGCTGAGGATAATGTTTTTGCGTCCTGGCAGCGGACGACCGATGGATTCCCAGGTATGGCGGCCCATAATCACGGGTTTATTTAAGGTGTTGCGTTTAAACCAGGCGAGATCGGCAGGCAGGTTCCACGGCATGGCGTTTTCCATGCCGATAACGCGATCTACCGCTAACGCCGCAATCAGACTGATCATTGAGATTTCCCGATAAAAAAAATTGTCGCCACTATACGTAAAGCGTAAACCGTCGTCGACTGGTGCGAGGATGATGTTGAGGAAAATTTTATATTCTGCTGGCGAGTCCACGCTCTCCCCCTGGACTCGCCGCATTACAATGAAACAAAAACAAACAGTTAGCTGTAAAGTGTGATTTACGTCACTCTTTATTAGGATGAGGGTTTCGTTTCCGGTTCATCCGCCATGTTGCCGGTATGTTTACCTTCTTCTGTTCCCTGCCAGCCATGTCGTTGAATTAATGACAGATGTTCGCGGTCCTCGGTGATGATCTCACTTAACATCGCGCTGGTGCGTTTATAGACCGCCGCGCGGGCTTTGGTGTCATTCTCAACCATTGCCATCTCTTCCACCATCTGAATATTAAAGCGGCGGAACACATCGGCACGTTCTCGCGCTTCATACGGCCCCAGACCTAAACTTTCCAGCGCCAGACGCCCGATTTTCAGCGCACCTTCGAAGGTTTCACGCTCCGGCTTTTCAACGCCTGCCTGACGCAAACGAATGTAGTGGTCGACATCGCGGGCGCGGGCAATAATCTGCAAATGCGGGAAATGTTCTTTCACCATCTCCGTCAGTTGCAGGTTGGTTTGCGGATCGTCAATAGCATTAATCAGCACTTCCGCTTTCGCCGCTCCGGCAGATTCCAGTAAATCCATCCGCGTGGCATCGCCGTAAAACACTTTCATACCAAATTTACGCAGCGTTTCGATATGGTCCGGATCGTGATCGAGCACCACCATTTTCACCCCGCTGGAGAGCAGTAAACGTCCGGTAATCTGTCCAAAACGACCGAATCCGGCAATGATTACCCGCGGCTGTTCTTCGTCGATCTCATCGGCTTCACGCGCTTCCTCAGTAGAAGATTGCTCAAGGCGATTGAGGATCACCAGCAGAATCGGCGTTGCTGCCATCGACAGCGCCACCGCCAGGGTCAGCGATTTCGCCCACTCCGGCTCCAGCACATTCGCCATCTGCGCCGCGCCAAATACCACAAAGGCAAACTCACTGCCCTGCCCTAACAACACCGCAAACCAGCGACGCTGTTTATTTGGCACCTGCAACGGTCGGGCAATCAGCCACAGCATGGCGATTTTGATGATGAGGAAACCGAGCAGCAAAATGACAATGCGCAAAGGGTTTTCAATCAGCGTGCCAAAGTCTATCGACATGCCAACACCGATGAAAAACAGCCCCAACAGCAAACCTTTAAATGGCTCGATATCGCTTTCCAGCGCATGACGGTATTCCGAGCTTGCCAGCAGTACGCCCGCCAGAAATGCGCCCATCGCCATCGACAAGCCGACCTCTTCCAGCAGCAAACCAAAGCCAAACACGAGGAATAAAGCCACGGCACTAAACACTTCCCGCAAGCCAGAGCGGGCAACAAAACGCAGCGCCGGACGCGTGACATAGCGCCCCAGCAATACCACCAGTACCAGCGCACCCGCCACTTTTAACGCCGAGAGAGCAAATGCGCCCATCGTCGTCGAGGCACTGCTCGCCGCCAGTAGCGGAATCATCGCCACCAACGGGATCGCCGCGATATCCTGGAACAGCAGCACCGCAAAGGCGCTGCGACCCATTTGCGTCACCATCAGATTGCGTTCATTCATCGCCTGCATGGCAATCGCCGTAGAGGAGAGCGCCAGCGTCATGCCGATCAATTCCGCGACCTGCCAGCGCAGCCCAAGTAACATGCAGAACAGCCCCAGCAGGCCGCCGCAAATCACCATCTGCAATGCGCCACCGCCGAACACTGCCGCACGCAGCTTCCACAGCCTTTGTGGATCGAGTTCGAGGCCGATAATAAACAGCATCAGCACCACCCCAATCTCGGCAAAGTGCAGAATAGATTCGGCATCGGTCACCAGTCGCAGCCCCCACGGGCCAATAATGCAGCCGGCGATCAGGTAGCCAAGTACCGATCCCAGACCAAGACGTACCGCAATGGGTACAATCAGCGCCGCCGATCCGAGGTAGATCAGCGCCTGAACCAGCGTATGACTATCCATGATGGGCCTCCTGCCATTCCAGCAGACGTTGCTTATAGTGACGCGCCTGCCCTTCGAGGGTTTCGTCGTCACAAATAAAGGTGCAGTGCATGGCAAACGGTGGCAGCCAGTTCAGCCCGCAGTAGATTGCCGTCGCCTGTAGCGGCTGCGACAGCACATCAAAGCCCGGATGCGCACCAATTTCAAAATGGCTTTCCCCGCCGCCGGTCGTCACCGCCCACAGCAAATGTTTGCCATGCAGCGCCGTGCCGCCGTGACCGTAAGCCCAGCCGTGCGAGAAGACTTTATCGATCCAAAGTTTAAGGAGCGGAGGAATGCTGTACCACTGCATCGGGTGCTGCCAGACGATCAGATCGGCGCGAGACAGCGCCTCCTGCTCGGCGGCAATATCGATATTGAAGTCAGGATAGAGTTGATAAAGAGAGCGAATTTCGACGCCATCCAGCGTCCTTGCCTGTTCAAGCATCCGTTTATTCGCATGGGAATGATGCGGATACGGATGCGCATAAATGATGAGGATCATAGTTATTAGCCCGCGTGTTTACGCCTTTGTTTTCCCACAAAGTGTAGTCATATATTCACGCGGCTTATAGTCAATAATATTGATTCAGAAAAGAGAGAAATCTGAACAAATTACCCCATTCTCTGCCCGCGGATCGTCATATTGCTGGTCTGCGCCAGTGACATCCCTCGAGTCTCCGGGGCAAACGCTACGGAAATCAACAAGCCAAACAGCGAGATACCCGCCCCCATTAGCATCGTGTTACTGATACCGTAATTATTGATAAAGATCGGTAGTGCCCAGGTCGAAACAATGGTGCCAATACGACTTAAGGACATAATCACGCCCACGGCAGAGGCGCGGATATCTGTCGGGAAGAGTTCATTAGGATAGAGCCACTGCAAATTACCCGGCCCGCCAGAGAAAAAGGCATACACCGCAAAGGCCATCACTACCAGCCAGATCCCCATATCCGGGATTAGCCCCAAAACCGCCAGCGCCAGCGTCATCATGGCAAAGCTGCCAATCAACAATGGACGCCGTCCGGCAGTGTTTAACCACAGCATCGGCGGAATACAGCCGAGCATAAAGAACAGGCTAATCACCACATTCCCTAGTGCCGCGTTTTTGCCAACCCCCAATCCCAACAAACCAACGATTTGCGGGCCAAAGGTGTAAATGGCGAACATTGGGATCACCTGGCAGGTCCAGATGGCGGCAACAAACAGAACAAAAGGAAAATGGCGGCGATTAAACAGATCGCGAAAACGGGTTTGCTGCGGCTGCTCTTCATCGAAAGCCACCGGTTCGCCAAACAGTTTTATCATCATCTCTTCGCACTCTTTTACTCGCCCTTTGCGTAATAACCAGCGGGGAGATTCAGGCAGTTCGAATCGACCAATCAAAATCAACAAACAGGGGATCGCTGCGCTACCCAGCATCCAGCGCCAGCCGCCTTCCACATCATAAAGCCAGTAGCCGACCAGATCGGCGCAGGTCGCGCCGACATACCACATGGCGGCGATAAAGCTGATGGAAAATGCCCGCTGACGGGTACTGGAGAACTCGGTGATCATTGAGGTGGCGATGGGATAATCTGCACCGATGACAATGCCGATAAGTACCCGCATCACCAACAGTTCGACGGGGGATGAAACAAACATCGTCGCCACCGATATCACGCCGATGGCGATGATATCAATGAGGAACATTTTGCGCCGTCCGACTTTATCGGAAATATAGCCAAACAGCGATGTGCCAACGAACAGCCCGGCGAGCGTTCCCGCGCCCAACAAGCCAATCCAGTCAGCGTCCAGTTTTAGCGCCGGAGTCAGTTGCTCCAGCGCCACGCCAATCATTACCAGTACATAACCATCCAGAAACGGACCACCGCTTCCCCACAGCAAAATGCGGCGGTGAATAGAGGAGAATTTGAGATCGTCAAAGTTTCTGGACGGTTGCATGGGTTATTCCTGTTTTTTGCAATGAGAGTCAGTGCGGCGTTACGTATCAAACCAACATCAGCCGTAACGGAACTCCACACCAAAGGTGCCGCGCGGGTATTCCCACTGTTCCAGCGCCGACCCCAGCCCCAGAATGCGACAGGTGCCGCACTCCAGACATCCGGCGTAATCGAAGCGCACACTGCCGTCATCCTGCTTCTTGTACAGACCTGCGGGGCACGCTTTCACCAGCAGCTCCAGGGCCTGTTTATCGGCATCGGCCTTCACAACAATGTGTGGATGCTCTTCATCGACATTGAATTTATTGACGCCCAGTTTGACGTCCACATTGACGGGAGAAGTCATAAAACGGTCACTCCTTTCATGCCATCCTTGATCAGATTGATGAAGCCCACTTTCTTGCCGTGGCGGAGGATTTTCTTGCGCATCAGTTCCGGCGCACTGCCGTCAATGGTGAACAGGTCACGCGCCACGCCCACCGCCAGTTCTGGGTAGCCGCTAAACATGCGTGGGTTATCAAGGAACGCCGGTAGTTTCTGGTACATGCGCATATCGCGCAGCGGGCCACTCTCCAGATGCTGACGATATTCCGCGAGTTTTTGCTTACTGAAATCGTCGCTTTTCATCGCTGAAAGCACGGTTTTTGCTGCAGCTTCCCCGGCGGCAATCGCCAGATCCATACCGCGAATGGTAAAACCGAGGTTCATACACATTCCGGCGGCATCACCGGCAATCAATACGCCGTCACCAACCAACTCCGGCAGCATGTTGATGCCTGCTTCCGGCACTACGTGAGCGGAATATTCCACCAGCTTGCCACCCGCGATCAGCGGTGCAACGGCCGGATGCTGTTTGAAATCTTCCAGCATTTGCGGCACCGATTTTTTTGCGTCATGCAGATGATGCAGACCACAAACCAGCCCCAGCGACAGGGTATTTTCATTGGTATAAAGGAAGCCGCCGCCCATCAGGCCATCGGTGGGTGATCCCGCAAACAGACAAGCCGCGCCCTGATTACCCTGCAACTGAAAACGGTCTTCGATTACCGACTTCGGTAACTCGATCAGTTCCTTCACGCCAACCGCCACATCCGTCGGTTTAACGCGTTTTGCCATCCCCAACTTTTCGGCAAGGATGGAGTTCACCCCATCAGCAAGGATCACCGTTTTCGCTTCAATCACATCGCCATCGGCTTCTACACCGACGACTTTGCCATCGCGCTGTACGAGGTTATCGACGCGGATCCCGGTAATTAACTGCGCGCCCGCTTCTTCGGCCTGCTCCATCAACCAGGGATCAAATTTACTGCGCAAAACGGAGTAAGAACGCTGGGATGGCGAGGTTTCGTCACCATTGCAGTAGTCCATAGTCATCGCTGACTTTTCCGTCATAAACGCGAGTTTTTCATGGGTGATCAGGCGTTCTACGGGGGCGGAGTCGGCGAAACCAGGAATAATGTGTTCCAGACTGTGGGCATAGAGACGCCCGCCGGTGACGTTCTTGGCACCTGCGGAATTGCCACGCTCGATAACTAACACTTGCGCACCTTCGCGGGCGAGCACCAGTGCGGCAACCGAACCGGCAAGCCCTGCACCGACGATGATGGCGTCAAAGATATCTTCGGACATAAGAGCTCCCTGTCAGCGGCAGGGCCGTAATGCAGCCCTGCCAGAGTGGATCAACGCGCTAAAGCTGCGGTCAGCGCCGGAAGGATCTTCACGGCGTCGCCAACAATGCCGTAATCCGCGTACTGGAAGATCGGCGCATTTTTATCTTTGTTGATGGCGAAAATGGTTTGCGATGCATTAGCACCAACCATGTGCTGGATCTGCCCGGAGATCCCCACCGCCAGGTACAGTTCAGGTTTCAGCATCAGGTTGGAGATACCGACATAGCGTTCGTGCTCCATCCATTTTTCGTTTTCCGCCACCGGACGAGAACAGGCCAACTCCGCACCTATCGCCTTACAAAGCTGTTCTGCCAGCGCAATGTTATCTTTGCTGCCAATGCCGCGACCGACGCTGACCACCAGACGGGCTTTGTCGAGATCGACGCTGTTGCTCTGGCGCGCCTGGGTTGCCGTGCGGGTTATCGCCACAGCCGGAGCCTGCCACTCCACGGTGTGCGTTTCGCCAGTGCGTGACGCGTCTGGCTGAGCCGCATCGAACGTGCCACTGCTGATGGTCAGTACCGCATACGGCGTGGCAATGCGTTCTTCGCCAATCGCCAGGCCGCCGTAAACCATGTGTTTCACTGTTGCTTTACCGTCCTGTACGCTGACGGTGCTGGCATCGTTAGACACCGCCGCTTTAAGGCGATAACCCAGTTTTGCCGCCAGTAATTTGCCGCGACGGGTGTTTGGCAACAGCACCAGGCCGTCTGCGCCGTGCTGGCGAATAGTGTCAGCCATGACACCGGCGTAATCTTCGATCATCCGATCGTCCGGTTTGCCGTTTAATTTCCAGACATGATTAGCGCCGAGCTGGATTGCCTGTGCGCCGTCGGCATCATTGAGGACAAAGGCATTGATTTGATTAGCTAAAGCCTGCGCACCGTTCATCAGTTCCGGCAGACGAGAAGGGGTATCGCTGAATACCCAGACTTGAGAAAACGTGTTCATAGCATCCCCTGTAATTAAATGACTTTGCGAAGATTTTCAGCAAATGCGGCGATCTGTTCTTCGCCGTCGCCTTCAATCACGATGCGCTGACGCTCGCGCTGTTTCGGCGCGGCAACCTGTTGTTCTGACCAGGCTGCCTCTGCGTTAAAACCGATATCCGCCGCCGACCATACCTGGACTGGCTTTTTCGCCGCGCCGAGAATGGCTTTCATCGAAGGAATTTGTGGGGAGTTGATATCAGTGGAAACAGCAACAACCGCAGGCAGCGGAATGCTTAACGTTTCTGTTTCATCTTCCAGTTCGCGCTCAACGGTGAGGGTATCTGCCGTCAGGGAGATAATTTTGCTGACGCCGTTAACTGCCGGAATATTGAGGATTTCGCCTACCAGCAAACCAACCTGCTGGGCATAAAGGTCGGAAGAACCATCGCCACAGAGGATCAAATCAAAGCCTGCTTTCTGGGCGGCTGCAGCCAGTGCGCTCGCCGTTTGTTGCGGCAGTGCCTGCTCGAACTGGTCATCAATCACCACAATCAGTTCATCCGGGCCGCGCGATAGCACATCTTTACGCCCTTTGGCGTTGGTCAGGGCTTTACCGCCCACACTTAAGGCTGTCACCTGCGCCTCTGCTGCCTGTTGCTTTAGCTGGCAAGCCGCTTCAATAGCGTTGAGATCGTATTGGCTTATTTTGGCATCGGCTTTGCTGAAGTCTAATGAACCATCAGCATTATTGACCGCAATATCCTGTTCATCAGGCACGCACTTATAGCAAGTAATAATCTTCATTGCATCTCCAGAAATCATGAAGGAAACGTCGTTCATATCGGTGGTGTTAATTACAGATATCACGCCCTTTAATTTGGAAATAAAACTTTAATCACCAATATTGAAAATGTCACACGCAGATAAATCCAACTTTCAATATTGTTAAGTTCCTCACCAATATTGAAAACATGGCGTAGCAAAAAGAAATTTTCAATATTGTTTTATAGATCACCAATATTGAAAGTCAGATGCTATTTTTTTACCCACAAAAGAACATAACAAACTGATTAATAACCAAAATTAACGGAAAAACGTCCTCTATTCACCCGAAACAAAAATGTGACACCAATCACAGAATACAGCTTATTGAATACCCATTATGAGTTAGCCATTAACGCGTCCACGAGGTTAATAATAATTATATTAAATGTTAACAAAAATAAAACAAACGGGAACGCAAAATAAATATTCGTTTTCACAGTGGAATTAACTCATGAAGAATGAAAAGAGAAAAACGGGAATAGAACCGAAGGTTTTCTTTCCGCCATTAATAATCGTCGGCATACTTTGTTGGCTTACAGTCAGAGATCTGGATGCGGCGAATGTCGTTATTAATGCTGTATTCAGTTACGTCACCAATGTATGGGGATGGGCATTTGAATGGTATATGGTGGTGATGCTTTTCGGTTGGTTCTGGCTGGTGTTTGGCCCGTATGCCAAAAAGCGTTTAGGTAACGAACCACCTGAATTTAGTACCGCCAGTTGGATCTTTATGATGTTCGCCTCCTGTACGTCTGCTGCCGTACTGTTCTGGGGATCGATTGAGATCTACTACTACATATCCACCCCGCCGTTTGGCTTAGAACCGAACTCGACAGGAGCGAAAGAGTTGGGGCTGGCTTACAGCTTGTTCCACTGGGGACCTCTGCCGTGGGCCACTTACAGCTTCCTTTCAGTCGCCTTCGCTTACTTCTTCTTTGTCCGCAAAATGGAAGTGATTCGCCCCAGCTCCACCTTGGTGCCGCTGGTAGGTGAAAAACACGCCAAAGGGTTGTTCGGCACTATCGTCGACAACTTCTATCTCGTCGCCTTGATCTTCGCGATGGGTACCAGTCTGGGCCTTGCCACGCCGCTGGTGACCGAGTGTATGCAATGGTTGTTTGGCATTCCGCATACCCTGCAACTGGACGCTATCATCATTACCTGCTGGATTATCCTCAACGCCATTTGCGTCGCCTGCGGTCTGCAAAAAGGGGTACGTATCGCCAGTGACGTGCGTAGTTACCTGAGCTTCCTGATGCTGGGTTGGGTGTTCATTGTCAGCGGTGCCAGCTTCATCATGAACTACTTCACCGATTCGGTGGGGATGTTGCTGATGTATCTGCCGCGCATGTTGTTCTATACCGATCCCATCGCTAAAGGCGGCTTCCCGCAGGGCTGGACCGTGTTCTATTGGGCATGGTGGGTGATTTACGCCATCCAGATGAGTATCTTCCTCGCCCGCATCTCCCGTGGTCGTACTGTGCGTGAACTGTGCTTCGGCATGGTGCTGGGACTGACAGCGTCAACCTGGATCCTGTGGACTGTACTCGGTAGTAACACTCTGCTGTTGATAGATAAAAACATCATCAACATTCCAAATCTGATCGAACAGTACGGTGTGGCGCGCGCCATTATCGAAACCTGGGCCGCTCTGCCACTCAGCACCGCCACCATGTGGGGCTTCTTCATCCTCTGCTTTATTGCCACCGTTACGCTGGTTAACGCCTGCTCTTATACCCTGGCGATGTCCACTTGCCGCGAAGTACGCGATGGTGAAGAGCCGCCGCTGCTGGTGCGTATCGGTTGGTCAATTCTGGTTGGCATTATCGGTATTGTTCTGCTGGCGCTCGGCGGCCTGAAACCGATTCAAACCGCCATTATCGCCGGAGGATGCCCGCTGTTCTTCGTCAACATTATGGTGACGCTCTCCTTTATTAAAGACGCGAAACAGAACTGGAAAGATTAATTAACCCCCAAAATATCAAGAGGTTGAAAGATGGATTTTAATTTAAATGATGAGCAGGAACTGTTTGTCGCCGGTATCCGCGAACTGATGGCCAGCGAAAACTGGGAGGCCTATTTTGCCGAGTGCGACCGTGACAGCGTCTACCCGGAACGTTTTGTCAAAGCACTGGCGGATATGGGTATCGACAGTCTGCTGATCCCTGAAGAGCACGGTGGTCTGGACGCGGGGTTTGTTACTCTCGCCGCCGTGTGGATGGAGCTGGGACGTCTGGGGGCACCAACCTATGTACTGTACCAGCTGCCGGGCGGGTTCAATACCTTCCTGCGCGAAGGCACACAAGAGCAGATCGACAAGATTATGGCTTTCCGCGGCACCGGTAAGCAGATGTGGAACTCAGCGATTACCGAACCGGGCGCGGGCTCCGACGTGGGTAGCCTGAAAACGACTTATACCCGTAGAAATGGTAAGATTTATCTTAATGGTAGTAAGTGTTTTATTACCAGTAGCGCCTACACCCCGTACATCGTGGTGATGGCGCGCGACGGGGCTTCTCCGGACAAACCTGTCTACACCGAATGGTTTGTTGATATGAGCAAACCGGGCATCAAAGTGACCAAACTTGAGAAGCTCGGTCTGCGTATGGATAGCTGCTGTGAAATCACCTTTGACGATGTGGAACTGGACGAGAAAGACATGTTCGGTCGGGAAGGTAACGGCTTTAACCGCGTCAAAGAAGAGTTCGACCATGAACGTTTCCTGGTAGCCCTGACCAACTACGGTACGGCGATGTGCGCCTTTGAAGATGCGGCGCGCTACGCCAACCAGCGCGTGCAGTTTGGCGAGGCTATTGGTCGTTTCCAGTTGATTCAGGAAAAATTCGCCCACATGGCGATCAAATTAAACTCCATGAAAAACATGCTGTATGAAGCAGCGTGGAAAGCAGACAACGGCACCATCACCTCTGGCGATGCAGCGATGTGCAAATACTTCTGCGCCAATGCGGCATTTGAAGTGGTGGATAGCGCAATGCAGGTGCTGGGCGGTGTCGGGATTGCGGGCAACCACCGCATCAGCCGCTTCTGGCGTGACCTGCGTGTAGACCGCGTTTCCGGAGGATCTGACGAAATGCAGATCCTGACGCTGGGTCGTGCGGTGCTGAAGCAATACCGCTAAGTCCGTGCGCTGCCTGATGCGACGCTGACGCGTCTTATCAGGCCTACGGGAGCACGAATGTAGGCCGGATAAGGCGTTTACGCCGCATCCGGCAGTCATGCGCTACATAAATTTTTCAGGAGCTAATAATGGATCATCTACCCATGCCGAAATTCGGACCGCTGGCCGGATTGCGCGTTGTCTTCTCCGGTATCGAAATTGCCGGGCCGTTCGCCGGGCAAATGTTCGCAGAATGGGGTGCGGAAGTTATCTGGATCGAGAACGTCGCCTGGGCCGACACCATTCGCGTTCAACCGAACTACCCGCAACTCTCCCGCCGCAATTTGCACGCGCTGTCGTTAAATATTTTCAAAGATGAAGGCCGCGAAGCGTTTCTGAAATTAATGGAAACCACCGATATCTTCATCGAAGCCAGTAAAGGTCCGGCCTTTGCCCGTCGTGGCATTACCGATGAAGTACTGTGGCAGCACAACCCGAAACTGGTTATCGCTCACCTGTCCGGTTTTGGTCAGTACGGCACCGAGGAGTACACCAATCTTCCGGCCTATAACACCATCGCCCAGGCCTTCAGTGGTTACCTGATTCAGAACGGTGATGTTGACCAGCCAATGCCTGCCTTCCCGTATACCGCCGATTACTTTTCTGGCCTGACCGCCACCACGGCGGCGCTGGCAGCACTGCATAAAGCGCGTGAAACCGGTAAAGGCGAAAGTATCGACATCGCCATGTATGAAGTGATGCTGCGTATGGGCCAGTACTTCATGATGGATTACTTCAACGGCGGCGAAATGTGCCCGCGCATGAGCAAAGGTAAAGATCCCTACTACGCCGGTTGCGGTCTGTATAAATGCGCCGACGGCTACATCGTGATGGAACTGGTGGGCATTACCCAAATTGAAGAGTGCTTTAAAGATATTGGCCTCGCACATCTGCTCGGTACGCCGGAAATCCCGGAAGGCACTCAGCTTATCCACCGTATCGAATGCCCTTACGGCCCACTGGTAGAAGAAAAACTCGATGCCTGGCTGGCGGCACATACCATCGCAGAAGTTAAAGAACGCTTTGCCGAACTGAATATCGCCTGTGCCAAAGTACTGACCGTACCGGAACTGGAAAGCAATCCACAATATGTTGCCCGTGAATCAATCACTCAGTGGCAAACGATGGATGGTCGCACCTGCAAAGGGCCGAACATCATGCCGAAATTCAAAAATAACCCCGGACAAATCTGGCGCGGAATGCCCTCACATGGCATGGACACGGCTGCCATTTTGAAAAATATCGGCTACAGCGAAAACGACATTCAGGAGTTGGTCAGCAAAGGTCTGGCCAAAGTTGAGGACTAAACGCGTGGCGTCAGTCGGCTTGCCTGACTAGCGCCCGCCCAATAACAAACGAACAAAAATGGATAGAGGTGCAATGGATATCATTGGCGGACAACATCTACGTCAAATGTGGGACGATCTGGCGGACGTTTACGGTCATAAAACGGCGCTGATTTGTGAATCCAGCGGCGGAGTCGTTAACCGGTATAGTTATCTTGAGTTAAATCAGGAGATTAACCGCACGGCAAACCTGTTTTATACGCTGGGGATTCGCAAAGGCGACAAGGTTGCACTACATCTCGACAACTGCCCGGAATTTATTTTTTGCTGGTTCGGGCTGGCAAAAATTGGCGCGATCATGGTGCCGATTAACGCCCGCCTGTTACGCGAGGAAAGCGCGTGGATCCTGCAAAATAGCCAGGCGTGCCTGCTGGTGACCAGTGCGCAATTCTATCCTATGTATCAACAGATTCAGCAGGAAGATGCCACTCAATTGCGGCACATTTGCCTGACAGATGTGGCACTTCCCGCTGATGATGGCGTGAGTTCGTTTACTCAACTGAAAAATCAACAACCTGCCACCTTGTGCTATGCACCGCCGCTATCGACTGACGATACGGCGGAAATTCTCTTCACCTCCGGCACCACCTCCCGACCGAAAGGTGTGGTGATTACCCATTACAACCTGCGCTTCGCTGGATATTACTCCGCCTGGCAGTGTGCACTGCGTGACGATGACGTCTACCTGACGGTAATGCCTGCGTTTCATATCGATTGCCAGTGTACTGCGGCGATGGCGGCGTTTTCTGCCGGGGCCACCTTTGTGCTGGTCGAGAAATACAGCGCCCGCGCCTTCTGGGGACAGGTGCAGAAGTACCGCGCCACCGTTACCGAATGTATTCCGATGATGATCCGTACGTTGATGGTGCAGCCGCCTTCAGCGAACGATCGGCAACACCGCCTGCGGGAAGTGATGTTTTATCTCAACTTGTCGGAGCAGGAAAAAGATGCGTTTTGTGAACGCTTCGGCGTTCGCTTGCTGACGTCTTATGGGATGACGGAAACCATTGTGGGCATTATCGGCGATCGTCCTGGCGATAAACGACGCTGGCCGTCGATTGGTCGGGCGGGGTTTTGCTACGAAGCGGAGATCCGCGACGATCACAATCGCCCGCTCCCGGCAGGTGAGATCGGTGAAATCTGTATTAAAGGCGTACCAGGGAAAACCATCTTCAAAGAGTATTTTCTCAACCCGAAAGCCACTGCGAAAGTGCTGGAAGCCGACGGCTGGCTACATACCGGCGATACCGGATACTGCGACGAAGAGGGCTTTTTTTATTTCGTCGATCGCCGCTGCAATATGATCAAACGCGGTGGCGAGAATGTCTCCTGCGTGGAGCTGGAAAATATCATCGCCACCCATCCAAAAATTCAGGACATCGTGGTTGTGGGTATTAAAGATTCGATTCGCGATGAAGCCATCAAAGCATTTGTGGTGCTGAATGAAGGTGAAACATTGAGCGAAGAGGAATTTTTTCGCTTCTGCGAACAAAATATGGCGAAATTTAAAGTGCCCTCTTATCTGGAGATCAGAAAAGATCTGCCACGTAATTGCTCGGGGAAAATAATTAGAAAGAATCTGAAATAAATGAAACGGCAGGGAACTACCCTGCCAGCTAATAATCACGCTCTAAAACAATATGCATTTTTTGCAGGGATGTTGTCGTCCCTGAAAAAGCAAAAATGGAGAAAAGGAATGAGTGAATCATTACATCTGACCCGCAATGGATCAATTCTGGAAATTACCCTTGATCGCCCAAAAGCGAATGCTATTGATGCAAAAACCAGCTTTGAAATGGGCGAAGTATTTCTAAATTTCCGTGACGATCCGCAATTACGTGTCGCCATTATTACCGGTGCCGGAGAGAAATTCTTTTCCGCGGGCTGGGATTTAAAAGCGGCAGCAGAAGGCGAAGCACCGGATGCTGACTTTGGCCCGGGTGGTTTTGCGGGATTAACCGAAATTTTCAATCTCGACAAACCGGTTATCGCAGCTGTGAACGGCTACGCCTTTGGCGGCGGTTTCGAACTGGCGCTGGCGGCAGATTTTATTGTTTGTGCCGATAACGCCAGCTTCGCCCTGCCGGAAGCCAAACTGGGCATCGTTCCTGACAGCGGCGGTGTGCTGCGTCTGCCGAAGATCCTGCCGCCTGCCATCGTCAATGAAATGGTGATGACCGGCAGACGAATGGGCGCAGAAGAGGCGCTGCGTTGGGGGATAGTCAACCGCGTGGTTAGCCAGGCGGAACTGATGGATAACGCCCGCGAACTGGCTCAGCAGCTGGTTAACAGCGCCCCGCTGGCGATTGCGGCGCTGAAAGAGATCTACCGCACCACCAGCGAAATGCCGGTAGAAGAAGCGTATCGCTATATTCGCAGCGGCGTGTTGAAACACTATCCATCGGTTCTGCATTCGGAAGATGCCATTGAAGGGCCGCTGGCGTTTGCCGAGAAGCGCGATCCGGTGTGGAAAGGACGTTAACAACCGTGAGCTATTACGCCTTTGAGGGGTTAATTCCGGTGGTTCACCCGACGGCGTTTGTCCATCCCAGTGCAGTCTTGATTGGCGATGTGATTGTGGGAGCCGGTGTCTACATTGGCCCACTCGCCTCACTGCGTGGTGACTACGGGCGGTTGATCGTGCAAACGGGAGCCAATATTCAGGATGGCTGCATTATGCATGGCTACTGCGACACTGACACCATCGTTGGGGAAAACGGCCATATCGGGCACGGAGCGATCCTGCATGGTTGTGTGATTGGTCGCGATGCATTGGTCGGGATGAACAGCGTGATTATGGATGGCGCGGTCATTGGCGAAGAGAGCATTGTTGCCGCCATGAGCTTTGTCAAAGCATGCTTTCACGGCGAGAAACGCCAGTTGTTGATGGGTACGCCAGCCCGCGCTGTACGCAGTGTTAGTGACGACGAGTTACACTGGAAACGGTTGAATACCAAAGAGTATCAGGATCTTGTCGGGCGCTGTCATGCATCGTTACATGAAACGCAGCCACTGAGGCAAATGGAGGAAAATCGCCCCCGTTTGCAGGGGACGACGGATGTGACGCCTAAACGGTGATCTTGCCGGATGCGGCGTAAACGCCTTATCCAACTCTGCTGGAGAGCAACCGTAGGCCGGATAAGATGCGCCAGCATCGCATCCGGCGACCAGGTCGCACGGTATCATCGAAATGACATTAACGACGCATACTCTTTGACAACATCATCTGCCACTTCTGCTCGCGGTTAAGTTCCGTGAGCGGAACGGCAGGAATACGCGGTGTCTTTCTTACGCCGACTAATTTTTCCCGACTGTTATTGCGCAGGCGCGCGTAAATTTGCTCATCGATATCGACCACTTTAACCAGTCGCTGACACTGGCATCCCCGCCCTTCCAGCTTATTAGGGATCATCTTAACTTCGCAGCTTATTTCTGTGACTTCCGACAGAATATAAGTCAGGGTATTAACCGCCTTGCTGTGTTCAATATCGAAATGAATAGAGATCTCTCTTGCTATCACCCACCGATTTTCAGCCATCATCCATTCGGCGATTAACAAGTAGAGTGGTTTTTCAACATATCCTTCACACATACGAACTCCAGTTTCACAAATTAAAAGTCTGGCTATGACTCGTTTTGAAGCAATTAAACAAGGCCATATTAAAATTGTGGATATATCGATAGTATGCAACTTCACCGTCGATAAGTGTGAGCTAAATCCTGCTTATGTCATCAAAAATATCGATTCCCCAAAAGATTTACTTAATGGGCAAAAAAAAACGGTCCTCATCAGAGAACCGTATTAGTTATTCGATCAAATTAGCGGATGAAAAATATCCGCCATGACACGCTATTATTTGATCTGTGCGTGCATTTCCTGCACCGAAATTACTTTTTCAGTCGCATCGGCATTCAGCGCCATCGCGGTAGCGAAACCACCGTTCAGGGTGGTGTCATAATGCACTTTATATTGCAGCGCACTGCGACGGATCACGCGGGAGTCTTCAATCGCACGACGACCTGAGGTGGTGTTGATGATGTAGGTATATTCGCCATTCTTAATACGGTCCTGAATGTGCGGACGGCCTTCATGCACCTTGTTCACCAGACGCGGATTGATACCCGCTTCGCCCAGCACAATCGCCGTGCCGTGGGTCGCATCCAGCTCGAAGCCCTGTTTCAGCAGTTTTGCCGCCAGGTCCACCACGCGTTCTTTATCGCCTTCGCGCACGGAAAGCAGCGCACGACCGTGTTTCTTCATGGTGGAGTTGCTGCCCAGCTGCGCTTTGGCAAACGCTTCAGCGAAGGTGCGGCCCACGCCCATGACTTCCCCGGTAGAGCGCATTTCTGGCCCTAACAGCGGGTCAACGCCCGGGAATTTATTGAACGGCAGCACCACTTCTTTCACCGAGTAGTACGGCGGGATAACTTCTTTGGTTACGCCCTGCTCAGCCAGCGATTTGCCAGCCATCACACGCGCCGCCACTTTTGCCAGCGGTACGCCGGTGGCTTTGGAGACGAACGGAACGGTACGCGCCGCACGCGGGTTAACTTCAATCAGGTAGACTTCGTTGTTTTTCACCGCAAACTGCACGTTCATCAGGCCGCGCACCTGCAATTCGAAGGCCAGTTTCTGCACCTGCTGGCGCATCACATCCTGAATTTCCTGACTTAAGGTGTAGGCTGGCAGAGAACATGCGGAGTCACCGGAGTGCACGCCCGCCTGCTCGATGTGCTCCATAATGCCGCCAATCAGCACCATTTCGCCGTCGCAGATGGCGTCCACGTCAACTTCTACTGCGTCATCAAGGAAATGATCCAGCAACACTGGCGCATCGTTAGACACGCTAACCGCCGTCTGGAAGTAGCGACGCAGGTCAGCTTCGTCATAGACGATTTCCATCGCCCGACCGCCGAGAACGTAAGACGGACGCACCACCAGCGGGTAGCCAATCTCTTTTGCCTTCTCAACTGCCATTTCAATAGCAGTAACGGTGGCGTTCGCCGGTTGTTTCAGTTTCAGACGCTCAACCGCATGCTGGAAGCGTTCACGGTCTTCCGCACGGTCGATGGCATCCGGGCTGGTACCGATAACCGGTACGCCAGCAGCTTCCAGCGCGCGCGCCAGTTTCAGCGGGGTCTGACCGCCGTACTGGACGATAACGCCTTTCGGCTTCTCAATACGCACAATTTCCAGCACATCTTCCAGCGTTACCGGCTCGAAGTAGAGGCGGTCGGAGGTGTCGTAGTCGGTGGAGACGGTTTCCGGGTTACAGTTAACCATAATGGTTTCGTAACCGTCTTCACGCAGCGCCAGCGAGGCGTGTACGCAGCAGTAGTCGAATTCGATACCCTGACCGATACGGTTCGGGCCGCCGCCGAGCACCATGATTTTTTCACGGTCGGTAGACGGATTCGCTTCGCACTCTTCTTCATAAGTGGAGTACATGTAAGCGGTGTCGGTGGCAAACTCTGCCGCACAGGTATCCACGCGCTTGTAGACCGGGTGCAGGTCATACTGGTCACGCAGCTTACGGATTTCCGCTTCGCGCACGCCCGCCAGTTTTGCCAGACGCGCATCGGCAAAGCCTTTGCGTTTCAGCTGGCGCAGGAAGTCAGCGTTCAGGCCAGTGATGCCCACTTCCGCCACTTTCTCTTCCAGACGCACCAGTTCTTCAATCTGTACCAGGAACCAGCGGTCAATGTTGGTCAGGTTGAAGACGCCGTCCACAGACAGGCCCGCACGGAAAGCATCGGCGATGTACCAGATACGCTCTGCGCCTGCGTCTTTCAGTTCGCGACGGATTTTGGTTAACGCTTCCGGGTCATCCAGGCTCACTTTCGGGTCGAATCCAGTCGCACCGACTTCCAGGCCGCGCAGCGCTTTTTGCAGGGATTCCTGCTGCGTGCGACCAATCGCCATCACTTCGCCAACCGATTTCATCTGAGTGGTCAGACGGTCGTTAGCACCGGCGAATTTTTCGAAGTTGAAGCGAGGAATTTTAGTAACCACATAGTCGATGGACGGCTCGAAGGAGGCCGGAGTACGTCCGCCAGTGATGTCGTTCATCAGTTCGTCGAGGGTGTAACCCACCGCCAGTTTCGCCGCCACTTTAGCAATCGGGAAACCGGTCGCTTTCGACGCCAGCGCCGAAGAACGGGACACGCGTGGGTTCATTTCGATAACAATCAGGCGACCGTTTTTCGGGTTCACCGCAAACTGGACATTGGAACCACCGGTTTCAACGCCGATTTCACGCAGCACCGCCATCGAGGCGTTACGCATGATTTGATATTCTTTGTCGGTCAGCGTTTGGGCTGGCGCGACAGTGATGGAGTCACCGGTGTGGATGCCCATCGCATCGAAGTTTTCGATAGAGCAGACGATGATGCAGTTGTCGTTTTTATCACGCACCACTTCCATCTCGTACTCTTTCCAGCCGATCAGCGACTCATCAATCAGCAACTCTTTGGTCGGAGAGAGATCCAGACCGCGGGCGCAAATTTCTTCAAACTCTTCACGGTTATAAGCGATACCGCCGCCGCTACCGCCCATGGTAAAGGATGGGCGAATAATGCACGGGAAGCCCACGTCAGCGGCAACCGCCAGCGCTTCTTCCATCGTGTGTGCGATACCGGAACGCGCGGTTTCCAGACCAATTTTCTTCATCGCTACGTCGAAACGACGGCGGTCTTCTGCTTTATCAATCGCATCGGCAGTGGCGCCAATCATGGTGACGCCGAACTCTTCCAACACGCCCTGACGTTCCAGCTCCAGCGCGCAGTTCAGCGCCGTCTGACCGCCCATAGTTGGCAGCACCGCGTCCGGGCGCTCTTTTTCAATAATCTTGCGTACCACTTCCCAGTGAATCGGCTCGATGTAGGTCGCATCGGCCATTTCCGGGTCGGTCATGATGGTCGCCGGGTTGGAGTTCACCAGAATGACGCGGTAACCCTCTTCGCGCAGGGCTTTACATGCTTGCGCGCCAGAGTAGTCAAACTCACACGCCTGACCGATAACAATCGGGCCCGCACCCAGAATCAGGATACTTTTTATATCTGTACGTTTTGGCATGGCTCTTTTACTCCTGATTACTTAGCGGTTTTACGGTACTGCTCAATTAACTCGATAAAGTGGTCGAACAACGGCGCGGCGTCGTGTGGACCAGGGCTGGCTTCCGGGTGACCCTGGAAACTGAACGCCGGTTTATCGGTGCGATGAATGCCCTGTAACGTACCGTCGAACAGGGATTTATGCGTGACACGCAGGTTTGCAGGTAATGTTGCTTCATCCACCGCAAAACCGTGGTTCTGGGCGGTGATCATCACCACGTTTTTCTCAACATCTTTAACCGGATGGTTGCCGCCGTGGTGACCAAATTTCATTTTGACAGTCTTCGCACCGCTCGCCAGCGCCAGCAGCTGATGACCGAGGCAGATGCCGAATACCGGAATATCGGTTTCGAGGAATTTCTGGATGGCGGTAATGGCGTAATCGCACGGGGCCGGGTCGCCAGGACCGTTGGAGAGGAAGATGCCGTCTGGATTCATTTTCAGCACATCTTCCGCAGAAGTTTGCGCCGGAACGATGGTCAGGCGACAGCCTCTATCCACCAGCATCCGCAGGATGTTGCGCTTGGCACCAAAATCATAAGCCACGACGTGGAACGGCAGCTCGTCTTCTTTTTTCGCTTCTGGCAGGCCACCGGTCAACGTCCAGCTCCCTTGTGTCCAGCTATAGGCTTCTGCGGTGGTCACTTCTTTTGCCAGATCCATGCCATTCAGACCTGGGAACGCGCGGGCTTTTTCTAACGCCAGCGCCGCATCCGGGTTATCGCCTGCGATAATGCAGCCATTCTGTGCGCCTTTCTCGCGCAGTAAACGCGTCAGCTTACGGGTATCGATATCGGCAATCGCCACGATGTTATGGCGCTTCAGGTAAGAAGAGAGATCTTCGGTATTACGGAAGTTGCTGGCAATCAGCGGCAGGTCGCGAATCACCAGACCTTGTGCATGTACCTGAGAAGATTCTTCATCGGCGTCATTAGTGCCGACATTGCCAATATGGGGATAAGTAAGAGTAACGATTTGACGAGAATAGGAAGGATCAGTGAGGATTTCTTGATAACCGGTCATTGAAGTATTGAAAACGACTTCCCCAACCGCCGAACCTGTTGCCCCTATGGCCCGACCGTGAAACTGGGTTCCGTCTTCCAGAACCAATAGCGCTGACTTAATCAAAACACCCTCCAGAGAATATTCACTCACTTTATTTGCATATTAATTCACAATGATGACGTAAATCAATGCAAATCTGCTTACCGACGAATTTCTGGCAAACGGCGGCATTCTGGAGATATGGGCGCTAAAAGTCAACTTAATGGCAGGATTTTTTATATTATTTTGTGGCTCATGCATGTTTTACAGGTATTAAGCGACAAAAAGATCATATAACCTGTTCTGGAAAACGCTTGCGCAGCAAGAAGATTGCATGAAATAAAAACGAGCAGGAAAAAGTGGACCAAATGGTCAAAATTTACATTAAAACAACAAAAATAGAAGACAAAACATGTTATTTTTAGCACTTATAGACAACTTAAAAACATAACACTAAAAATAAAAGGGCCAAAAATTAAAGCCCTTTACAATCAATAAATTAAATGTGTTATTTTTGCACAATAACAAATATTTTGTGGTTACAAATTATTGAGATCAAGTACATCTCGCATATCAAAAAGACCACTTTCCTTACCACTCAACCACAAAGCCGATCTTACCGCACCGTTAGCAAATGTCATGCGGCTGGACGCCTTATGGGTGATCTCCAGACGCTCGCCAATATCGGCAAACATCGCGGTATGTTCGCCAACGATGTCACCTGCACGCACGGTGGCAAAACCAATGGTACCAGGCACACGTTCACCGGTATGGCCTTCACGACTGTAGACCGCGCAATCTTTCAGATCTTTATCAAGGGCGTGGGCGATCGCCTCTCCCATTGCCAGTGCGGTGCCTGACGGCGCATCAACTTTATGTCTATGATGTGCTTCAATAATTTCGATATCGGTGTAGTCACCCATCACTTTGGCTGCTTTCTCCAGCAGCTTAAGCATGACGTTAACGCCAACGCTAAAATTGGCGGCAAAGACAATCGCAATATCGGCGGCGGCGTCACGAATCGCCTGTTTACCGGCTTCGTCAAACCCCGTAGTGCCGATCACCATCCCTTTGCCATGCTGGCGACAAAAAGCGAGATGGTTCAGCGTACCTTCCGGACGGGTAAAATCGATAAACACATCAAAATCATCTTTTACCGCATCGAGGCTGCTTTGCACGGTAACGCCTGTTTTCCCTGCACCAGCCAGCTCACCGGCGTCGCTGCCCAGTAAAGAAGATCCTTCGCGCTCCAGCGCCGCGCCCAGCTGCACGCCTTCTAATGCCAGCGCCGCCTGAATCAACTGGCGGCCCATACGCCCCCCGGCTCCCGCGATGGCAACGCGGATGTTTGCATCATGCATAGCTATTCTCTTTTGTTAATTTGCATAGACCGTTTTCAGAGTAACCAGCGCATCGCTACGCCGCCAGCCAAAAACGCTGATAATTAGAAATTAATGATAAACAGGGAGGGATATCAGTGAAAGGCATGAGTCGATGAATGACTGCATGCCAATAACATGTGACAGGTTACGGCGCCAGAGCCAGCACCTCAGCCACCCACTGTTGGAAGCCTTTTACATTCAGATCCAATGCCACCTGTACATTGGCTGGTTTGCCCAGGCAACCGTCGATATCAACCACCGTCGTGCCTGAGGTAAATTCGCCTTGAGTTTCTACCGCGACAAAACACGGCTTGAGGGTGAATAAGTCCGGGCGCACCAGCCAGGCGATGGCGCAGAGATCGTGCATTCGCAGACCGCTTTGCATACTGCCGCTACGGTAGTGGCTAAACAGGGCGTGGAGCATTTTTCCGGTGCGATTCAACTCCGGTAAAGTAGCGAGATAGTCAGGGGTTAA
This sequence comes from Escherichia sp. WS1152, assembly GCF_046487665.1. Taxonomy (NCBI): domain Bacteria; kingdom Pseudomonadati; phylum Pseudomonadota; class Gammaproteobacteria; order Enterobacterales; family Enterobacteriaceae; genus Escherichia; species Escherichia sp. WS1152. The sequence continues at coordinate 196,374 of NZ_JBJQJA010000003.1, forward strand.
TATTGCCTGATTGGTGACATCCAGACCGCACATGACAATTTCGATGCCGCTACGGAAGACACAGGCAGCCGCTTCTGGATCGGCAGCGATATTAAACTCGGCGTTTGGTGTGCAGTTGCCGCGAACGGCAGAACCGCCCATGATCACCAGACGACGAATATACGGTTTACATTCCGGGCATTGTGAAAGTAACAGCGCAATATTGGTTAACGGGCCGATGGCCACCAGGGTAACGGGCTCTGGTGCACGCATCAGGGCATCCCGAATCGCCAGAAACGCCGGTATCCCGAGTGGCTTTCGGTTGTGCTCAACAAAGTCGTAGCCAGCCATTCCCGATTCGCCGTGCACAGATGCTGCATCACGCGGTGCGCGTACCAGCGGCACAGCGGCTCCCTGGGCGAGCGGAATCTCCGCATTCCAGAAATGCAGCAGTTGCAGGGCGTTGCGGGTGGTTTTCTCAACCGAGACATTACCCGCGACGGTGGTCATCAGTTGCAGGTCGAGTTCGGGGGCAAAAATCGCGGCGGCAATGGCGACGGCATCGTCAATGCCGGGGTCAGTATCGAGGAAGATAGGTAAACGCATGTTTTCTCCATAAAAAATGCCGGTAACAAGACCGGCATTTTCGCATAACTTAGGCTGCTAATGACTTAATCGACTTCACGAATATCGACACGCAGCTCTTTCGGCACTTCGAAAACAATGTTTTCTTCACGGCCTTCCAGCGGAATGGCTTCACCACCGCCCAGTTGCTGCAAACGTGCCACCACATTCTGCACCAGAATATCCGGAGCCGATGCGCCCGCAGTCACGCCGACGCATTTAACCTCTTTCACCCACTCTTCCTGGATATCTTTCGCATCGTCAATCAAAAACGCGCGTTTGCCCATACGCTGGGCCAGCTCCGCCAGACGGTTGGAGTTGGAGGAGTTTTTCGAACCGACCACCAGCACAACTTCCGCCTGTTCTGCCAGGGCGCGTACCGCTTCCTGACGGTTAGTCGTGGCGTAGCAGATGTCATCTTTGCGCGGACCGACAATTTTCGGGAAGCGTTTACGCAGCGCGTCGATCACATCAGACGTGTCATCCACCGACAGCGTGGTTTGGGTCATAAAGGAGAGCTTCTCTTCGTTTTTGACCGTCAGTTTCCACACATCGTCTGGCGATTCAACCAGATACATTCCCCCTTCCGGGTTGCTGTACTGACCCATTGTCCCTTCCACTTCCGGGTGCCCGGCGTGGCCGATGAGAATAGATTCTTCGCCACGGCGACTGGCGCGGGCAACTTCCATATGCACTTTGGTCACCAGCGGACAGGTGGCATCAAACACCGTCAAATCGCGGCTTTTCGCTTCGTTACGAACCGCCTGAGAAACACCGTGTGCGGAGAAAATCAGGATCGCGCCGTCCGGCACTTCGCTAATCTGCTCAATAAAGATAGCCCCACGCTCGCGCAAGCTATCGACCACGTAGCGGTTATGCACCACTTCGTGACGGACATATATCGGTGCGCCGTAAATGGCCAGCGCGTTTTCAACAATGCTGATAGCGCGGTCTACCCCGGCACAAAAACCACGCGGGTTGGCCAACAGGATCTGCATGTTACGCCTCCAGTGCCGGATCGATCTCCAGCACTTCAATATCAAAATGAACGGTCTGCCCGGCCAGCGGATGGTTGAAATCAACGGTAATGGAGTCGCCGTTAATTTCGCGGATCACGCCAGGCATCTCACTGCCATCCATTGCGGTAAAAAGCATGATTGCGCCAATTTCTGGCTCGCCTGCATCCATAAACTCACGGCGGGAGAAGTACTGAATCAGGTCCGGTGACGGCACGCCAAACGCCGCATCTGGCTCCAGCGAGAAGGTGGTTTTATCGCCCACTTTCAGCCCCAGCAGGTGTTGCTCCAGCCCTTCAGAAAGAGAAGCATCACCCAGGCGGAACAGCGCCGGTTTACCGTTGTTGCGGGTAGACTCGGCGGTGGTGCCATCGTCGAGTTTTAGCGTGAAGTGCACCAGGACGGCGCTATTGCTCTGTACAGATTCAGACATGCAGGTTTGCTCTTATATTTTGAGGATTTTTGCCGGATGCGGCCTACGATTTCGCAGCAATCTGTAGGCCGCATCCGGCAGGGTTTATTATTGTTTTTTCGCTTTAGAAGGTAAAAAACCTTCCAGCACAATCAGTGCCGCACCGACACAAATGGCAGTATCGGCAAGGTTGAAGGTGGCGAAGTGCCAGTCGCCGACGTAGAAGTCGATCATATCGACAACGAAGCCGTGCCACAGGCGGTCGAACAGGTTGCCCAGCGCGCCGCCAATAATCAGCGCGTAAGCGATATTGTTTAGCTTCTGCGTGGCCTTCGAGCGATACATCATCACTGCCAGGATCACGCTAATACCAATCGCAATACCGGCAAAGAACCAACGCTGCCAGCCGCCGCTATCGGCAAGGAAACTAAACGCCGCGCCATAGTTACGCGCATAATGCAGATTAAGCGACGGGAACAGCGGGACCGTATCCCCCAGAGCAAAGTTCTGGAGGATCAGGTATTTGCTGCCCAGATCGATAATCAGCACGACTACCACCAGCCACAGCCAGCGTAGCCCTGTTGAACAGATCGATTGACTCATCAGGCAAACTTACGTTTTTCACCGTCACCGGCGACGTTGCTGACACAGCGGCCGCAGATTTCTGCGTGTTCCGCCACCTTGCCGACATCCTGGGTGTAGTGCCAGCAGCGTGGGCACTTCTCACCTTCGGCTTTACTCAACGCGACTTTCAGCCCTTTGAGTACTTCGCTCTGCTGAGCATCAGCAGGTGCGTCGTTATAGTCTGCAACGGTAGCGCCGGAGGTCAACAGGACAAATCGTAATTCATCGCCCAGCGCGGTCAGTTTCGCCGCCAGTTCCGGTTCTGCATACAAGGTTACTGCCGCTTCCAGCGAGCCACCCACTTTCTTGTCGGCACGCGCTTGCTCAATGACTTTGTTCACTTCGCCACGCACTTTCAACAGCTCGTCCCAGAACGCATCGTTCATTGCTTCACTGTCTGCCAGACCAAACAGGCCTTCGTACCACTCACCGGTGAAGACGTATTTTTCACGTTCGCCCGGCAGGTAGCCCCACACTTCATCAGCGGTGAAGGAGAGGATTGGTGCCATCCAGCGAACCAGCGCTTCTGCGATGTGATACAGCGCAGTCTGGCAGCTACGACGCGCCACGCTGTCCGCTTTGGCGGTGTACTGACGGTCTTTGATGATGTCGAGGTAGAAGGAACCCATCTCAACGGAGCAGAAGCGCATCAGACGCTGTACCACTTCGTGGAAATCGTATGCTTCGTACGCCTTGAGGATGTCTTCCTGTGCCGCTTTCGCACAACCTACGGCCCAGCGATCCAGTACCACCATCTCTTCCGGTTTCACCATATCTTTTGCTGGATCAAAACCATTCAGGTTTGCCAGCAGGAAGCGCGCGGTGTTACGGATACGACGATAGCTATCGGCAGCACGTTTCAGGATCTCGTCAGAAACGGCCATTTCACCGGTGTAGTCGGTTGATGCCACCCACAGACGCAGAATATCCGCGCCCAGTTTGTTCATCACATCCTGCGGCGAAACGGTGTTGCCGATGGATTTAGACATCTTGCGGCCCTGACCATCCACGGTAAAGCCGTGGGTCAGTACCTGACGATACGGCGCTTTGCCTTTCATCGCGGTGGAGATCATCAGGGAAGACATGAACCAACCACGGTGCTGGTCAGAACCTTCCAGATACATGTCCGCTGCGTGACCGGCAAATTCCGGACGCACGTCAACAACAGAAGAGTGGGTAGATCCGGAGTCAAACCATACATCCAGCGTATCCGGCACTTTCACGTACTGATCAGCTTCATCGCCGAGGATCTCTTTCGCATCAAGATCCCACCACGCCTGGATGCCGTCAACTTCAACGCGTTTTGCCACTTCTTCCATTAGTTCGAGGGTACGCGGATGCAGCTCTTCCGTGTCTTTGTGCACGAACAGTGACATCGGTACGCCCCAGGTGCGCTGACGGGAGATACACCAGTCAGGACGGTTAGCAACCATCGACTCGATACGCGCCTGGCCCCAGTCCGGGATCCACTGCACGCCTTTGATCTCTTTCAGTGACTGCGCACGCAGACCTTTCTGATCCATGCTGACGAACCACTGCGGCGTCGCGCGGAAGATGATCGGCGTTTTGTGACGCCAGCAGCACGGATAGCTGTGCTGCATTTTCTCAACGTGCAGCAGCGCGCCTTTTTCCTGCAGCAGCGCAACGACGATGTCGTTCGCTTTGAAGACGTTCACGCCATCCAGCGTCGGATAAGTGCCCGGCAGATAAGTGCCGTCCGGGCCAACCGGGTTAGCGGTTTCCAGGCCGTATTTCTGACCGATCACATAGTCGTCCGGTCCGTGGCCAGGCGCGGTGTGAACGGCACCGGTACCGGCATCCAAGGTAACGTGATCGCCGAGGATTGCCGGAACGTCGAAACCCATAAACGGATGGGTAAAGCGCAGCAGCTCAAGCTCCGCACCTTTTACCGTGCCGAGAATGGTGTAATCGGTCACGCCGATACGCTGCATTACGCTTTCAACCAGATCTTTCGCCAGAATCACGGCCTGACCGTCGATCTGCACCAGCGCATAGTCGAAATCAGGTGCAATAGAGATTGCGCGGTTCGCAGGCAGAGTCCACGGCGTAGTGGTCCAGATTACCAGCGAGATTGGGCCGTTAACGTTGCTTACGGCAAATTTTGCTTTCAGTGCATCCTGATCGACTGCCTGGAAAGCAACGTCGATGGACGGAGAAGTTTTGTCGTAATACTCAACTTCCGCTTCCGCCAGCGCAGAACGGCAGTCAACGCACCAGTGAACTGGCTTCGCGCCTTTGTGCAGGTGACCGTTGCCGATGATTTTGCCCAGCGCGCGGATGATATTGGCTTCAGTTTTGAAGTCCATGGTCAGGTACGGGTGCGACCAATCGCCCAGCACGCCCAGACGGATAAAGTCTTTGCGTTGACCGTCAACCTGGGTCGCCGCGTATTCGCGGCACTTGGCGCGGAACTCGGCGGCGGTGAATTTCTCACCCGGCTTACCGTATTCTTGCTCTACTTTCAGCTCGATCGGCAGACCGTGGCAGTCCCAGCCAGGCACATACGGCGAGTCATAACCGGAAAGCCCTTTGGACTTCACGATAATGTCTTTCAGAATCTTGTTAACCGAGTGACCAATATGAATGCTGCCATTCGCATAAGGAGGGCCATCATGCAGAATGAAGGTTTTTTTGCCTTTTTTAGCCGCACGGATGATGCCGTACAGATCATCATCAGTCCAACGCGCCAGCATTCCCGGTTCGCGCTTGGCGAGATCGCCACGCATCGGGAACCCTGTTTCCGGCAAATTCAGGGTTGATTTATAGTCACTCATCAGATTCTCGGTTCCGTGTTTCGGTTTGATTACATAACAGGCTTAAGCCGGTTTTGTTAGCCCAAAAAATTCGCGGGCGGTTAATTCATCACGCGCAATCTGCGCTTTCAGTTCGTCCAGCGACGCAAATCGCTGCTCATTGCGTATTTTTTTACGCAGCACTACTTGTATATGGCGACCGTAAAGGTCCATTGCAACATCTAACAAATGCACTTCCAGCTGCTGGCGAATACCGGCAACCGTTGGGCGTGTTCCGATGTTTGCCACGCCGGGTAACGGCTTTTCACCGAGGCCCAGCACTTCTACCGCATAAACCCCTTTCACCGGGGAAACCTGACGGCGTAGCGGTACATTCGCCGTCGGGAAACCTATAGTGCGCCCTAATTCATCACCGTGGACTACACGCCCGGAGATGGCAAACGGGTGCCCCAGTAAACTTTCTGCCAGAGCCAGATTGTCATCAGCCAGCGCCTGACGCACGGCGGTGCTGCTGATACGCACACCACCTTCGCAAAAAGTTTGCGTACTGGTGATATCGAAGCCGTATTCCATGCCAGCTTTCTGTAATAACAAGAAATCGCCTTCACGACCAGCGCCAAAGCGGAAATCATCACCTACGGCAAGAAATTTTACGCGCAAATGCTTCACCAAAAGATCGCTGATGAAATTTTGCGCGGTTAACGCCGCAAAACGCCTGTCGAAACGCACGCACAGCACGTAATCAACACCACACTCTGCAAGGTAACGCAGTTTTTCCCGCAGCCGGGTCAGTCTTGCCGGGGCTTTATCGGTAGCAAACAGTTCCAGTGGTTGAGGTTCAAAAAGCATCACTATCACCGGTAAGTTGCGCTTGCGCCCTTCTTCCTGCAAGCCCTGTAACAGCGCGCGATGACCGCGATGCACGCCGTCGAAATTACCAATAGTCAGCACACACCCTTCTTGCGGGGCCTGGCTGAGATTATGTATGCCGCGTATCAGCTTCATGTCTGGCTCAAAACAGTGAAAATCGTCCGAGTATACCTTGTACAGCGGTCAAGGTTAACCGGCGATTGAGTACCGAAATCAGAAAGAAGTGGCTTTTCATTGCCATGGCGCAAATCACGGGAAGAAACTGACCGCCTGCTGCAATTTTTATCGCGGAAAAGCTGTATTCACACCCCGCAAGCTGGTAGAATCCTGCGCCATCACTACGTAACGAGTGCCGGCACATTAACGGCGCTTATTTGCACAAATCCATTGACAAAAGAAGGCTAAAAGGGCATATTCCTCGGCCTTTGAATTGTCCATATAGAACACATTTGGGAGTTGGACCTTGGCTAATATCAAATCAGCTAAGAAGCGCGCCATTCAGTCTGAAAAGGCTCGTAAGCACAACGCAAGCCGTCGCTCTATGATGCGTACTTTCATCAAGAAAGTATACGCAGCTATCGAAGCTGGCGACAAAGATGCTGCACAGAAAGCATTTAACGAAATGCAACCGATCGTGGACCGTCAGGCTGCTAAAGGTCTGATCCACAAAAACAAAGCTGCACGTCATAAGGCTAACCTGACTGCACAGATCAACAAACTGGCTTAATCGCCAATTTGCTGAAGCTTTGTGAAAAAGCCCGCGCAAGCGGGTTTTTTTATGCCTGCTGCTTTTGTGATGCGTGAGAGAACACACTGCCGGTTGCCAGATAGTCAAAAGTTGCAGGTTCTTGCAGACATGCCGTTGCACTATCTGAACTCTTAGTGGCTTAAGAATCGTAGAACCATCGGCTGATACATTCTGAACAAGAATATCTACTCAATCTCCAGACTCCCCCACAAAGAATATGGATATTGTGATACACATTGAGGTATTAAACTTAAGACCACTCTATTTTTGAATTAAATTCCTATATACTTTAACCATTCATAAATATCTCCTCATTAGACCTTGTAAATTATTAACAGCAATCAACACAGGTTAAATACCTATTTATATTGTACTTCTTAAAATTAATGAGCGATTTTTGATAGTAGTCACATTCACTCATAAATTAAATTAATAAAAATTCATCAACTTCAAGGACTGATAATGACAGATGGTATCTCAACTTCGCCACATTGTCTTTATAAATCAAATATAGTAGATGATGTAATAATAAATAAAACAAGACAAAATGAGTTAGTAAAAGTGTTTTGCGAGTATAAAACAGAGTTCTTAATTTTGTTTGATGACTTTTTCAGAAGCCAGGATTTGCCTAAACCATCTCCAGTCCTCCATAATTTTTTTCAATATACTCATCTGAGAGATGCACATTTTTATAGATGTAAACTCATAGAACATACAGTTCAATTTTCTTTTTTTAAACACAAAGGCATCACATTACTTAGATTGGATGTTTTTGATGACAGAACAAGCGAATGTCTTTCTGAAGAGATTAAGATATATCAAGAATGCTATGAAAAATTCGTTAAGTTTTTAAAGGCAAACTTCAACCAGGAAATATACCCACAGCTATATACTCCTGAAATATTTTATGAGGCCTGCAGAAATCTCCAGTCATTTTATGCTCATCAGGAGACGTCACAAAACGCTAAATATAGTGCAATAGACAAGAAAAAAAGTCATCTTAACCAGGAAATCAAAAAGCTAATTAAAAAAAATATTTTCCCTGAGCTATACAATGAGCAATGCAATAAAATCCCCTCCTCATCGACAGATGATAACCAGCAAATAACATGGCAGAATTTTAAAACTAGCAATGCGGCATATTCACAACTATGTGAAAAATTATCTTTATTTAAAAGCGTGCCCAGTCGGTTAATAGAAAAATCAGCTTACTGCTCAACTGAAAACATGATCACCAATAAATTTGATGTTGTCTTTTCTTACTGCGGAGATAATATAAAGGAATTTATACTTTTATTACCCTATAATAAATCGCTGGAGATGTATGAACTTAACGAGCAAAAGATCCAGTATGTGACTACCCCTAATATTAATATAAATAAACTGTTGCTATCAAATATAACAATAAAAAAGAGCAACCTTTCATATGGGTATTATTTTGGTTGTGTATTATCCAATATATCATGTTTTGAAAGCGACTTATCAAACACCATCTTTTCAAATGGAGAAATAAACAACCTCTTCATTAAAAAAAGCAACATATTTGGAACATCGTTCACTAATACCATGATAAAAAATTTGCGCTGTGAAGATATTATGCCTGGCCGATGGACCACTCAACTTGTCAATAAGCACTTAGGTTACAGATACACAGGAGTATTCAAAACCCTGGCAAGTATTGATGACAAACCGTCCCGTTTCGAAATTTTGATACCATTGGTACAAACTTTAGTTCGCGACAATGTAAAGCTAAATAATGATGTGTATAAAGAACTGAAAAAGTTTATGCACGATTACGACAAAACATCCCCAGAAATGAGAAAATACCTTCAGAGCATCAACGAGTCTATGTTCCTTATGAAAAAAATATCTCATCAAGATTAAAACACCCAAAAAAGAAGTAATTTCAGAATGAAATTACCTGTGATAATTATTAATTAACTGCAGAGAAATAAAAAATAATCTGAAGCATGCTCTGAAACATCCTACTCTGTCACTCTAATGATGGCACCTTGCTCTTCTTATAAAGAAGGGAACAATTAAGAATATTAAATTTTCAAACTTTCATCAACTTCACATCAAGAAATTAAAAAATTTAAACATTAATCTAAATAATAACAACCTGATCACATAATCGGGTTTGAAAACGAGTGACCTTCCATACCAGTTAATTAAGGATGATTTATGAAAAAGTATATTATTCCCTTCGTTGCGACAACGTTGATGTTTAGCGCAACAACCTTCGCCAAGGATGTCGATCAAGGAACACTAACCATTAGAGGAGAAGTTGTTGATACAACGTGTTACTTTGTTAATGGTGATTCGACAACAGATATCGTTGTCGAAGATGTTGTAACCAGTGCAATGAATCAACTTATCAATAATGAAATCTATACTTTAAAAACCGGTTCAACCTCTCATGACTTAGAAATTCAGTGTGACGGAAATACAGCCCCAAGTATCGAAGTACTAGCATCAGAGTTTGATGCTAATAACTTTACGCTGAATAAAGGAACTGCTGAGAACATTGGCTTTGCCATTTTCCTCGATGATGGGACTTTGACCAGAATGAGACCAGGGTTAAAAACACCGCTGAAAGATAATGGCTCTGGTCAATATTTTCTCAATTTAAATGCACAATATGCCCGCACAAGTGGCAATCCTGTTACAAAAGGCTCCGTAGAGTCAACCGTAACGATTAAAATCAGTGCAGATTAACGTTTTTTGCCGGTAGCTCTGCTACCGGTATTATTTACGGAGTGATTACGTGAGAATAATAATAGCATTACTGATGTCATTTTTTATTTTACCTGTTCATGCCGGTGTGGTCATCTATGGTACGCGCATTATTTATCCTGAAAAAAACAGAGAAGTTCTCGTACAGTTAATGAATCAAAGTAAAAATGCCTCTTTAATTCAGGCATGGATCGATGATGGGAACACCACTATCGCGCCAGAAAAAATTCAGGTCCCATTTATTCTCACACCGCCAGTAAGTCGTGTAGCAGGTGGTTCTGGCCAACAACTTAAAATAAGAAAAATGCCAAACAATTTGCCTCACAATAAAGAAAGTTTATTTTACCTAAATGTTCTGGATATCCCTCCAAACAACCCACAAAATGCAGGAAAAAACAAAATTAAACTTGCATTGCAAAACCGTATAAAGCTACTTTGGCGTCCAAGCGGAATAGCTCCGGTAGATAAAAAAAGCCTTTCTCAATTAAATATCAAAAAGAAAAATAACGCCATCTCAATAAACAACGAAACAGCCAACTGGATAACGGTTACAACTATCAAAGCACAAAACGTGAAAGTTAATAATGAAAGTATCTTACTGCCTCCATTTTCAAATAACGACATTACATTAAAAAATAACCACGCATCAGAATATGAACTAACGGTAGTTGATGATTACGGGAATAACATCCATAGTAAAATCGCCGCGAGATAACAGGAAAAAGTCATGTTAAGGACGACACGATGGGTCGCTGCTATTATTTTTTTGTATTCTTTTCCGGGTTATGCTGAAGAAACTTTTGATACACACTTTATGATCGGCGGCATGAAAGGAGAAAAAGTTTCCGAATATCATTTCGATAATAAACAACCGCTTCCAGGAAACTACGAACTTGATTTTTATGTAAATAACCAGTGGCGTGGAAAACAAGATATCACGATCCCAGAGTCACCAGTCAAACCATGTCTGCCTAAGGTGCTACTAACCAAACTGGGGGTAAAGACCGGTAACCTCAATACAGAAGATAATTGTATTTTACTGGATAAAGCGGTTCATGGTGGACAATATCAGTGGGATATCAGTGAACACCGACTAAATTTAACAGTACCACAGGCGTATATCAATGAACTTGAAAGAGGCTACGTTCCCCCAGAAAGTTGGGATCGCGGCATTGATGCTTTTTATACCTCCTATAATTTAAGTCAGTATCGCTCTTATGACAGCAATAATAACAGTCATACAGCCAGTTATGGCCGGTTTAACAGCGGATTAAATTTATTTAGTTGGCAGTTACACTCTGATGCCAGTTATAGCAAACCTGATGATATGAAAGGCAAATGGCAAAGTAATACTCTTTACCTGGAACGTGGCTGGTCGCAGATATTAAGCACAGTTCAGATAGGAGAAAATTACACATCCTCACTCATATTCGACTCTCTGAGATTTAGCGGAATACGCTTATTTCGCGATATGCAAATGCTACCTGATTCTATGCAGAGCTTTACACCTTTAGTACAAGGTGTTGCGCAAAGTAATGCCTTGATAACTGTTTCGCAAAATGGCTACATCATTTACCAAAAAGAGGTTCCCCCGGGACCATTTACTATCGCAGATTTGCAACTCTCGGGCAGCGGCTCTGATCTCGATGTCAGCATAAAGGAAGCAGATGGCAGTGTTCGTTCCTTTTTGGTGCCCTACTCTTCCGTGCCTAACATGCTGCAACCTGGTATTTCAAATTTCGATTTTATCGCCGGACGCAGTAAGATATATGGTGTAAAGAATCAGGAGGACTTTCTCGAGGCAAATTATATATATGGCCTCAACAATCTTTTGACACTTTATGGCGGTACGATTTTATCCGATAACTATAATGCTATAACTCTGGGAAATGGTTGGAATACACCGCTGGGTGCCATCTCTTTTGACGCTACCCGATCGAGTAGTAAGTTAAATAATGATACCAGACACGAAGGTACGAGCTATCAGGTCGCCTATAATAAATATCTATTGCAAACGGCCACTCACTTTAGCGTGGCCGCCTGGCGTTATGCTTCGCAGGATTACAGGACATTCAGCGACCATCTTTACGAAAATGATAAAATAAATCATCAGAGTGACTATGATGATTTTTATGATATTGGCAGAAAAAATAGCCTTTCTGCCAATATAATGCAACCTTTATCCAATTATCTGGGAAATGTATCATTAAGTGTACTTTGGCGGAATTACTGGGGGCGAAGTGGAAATGCTAAAGATTACCAATTCAGTTACTCCAATAACTGGCAACACATTAGTTATACTTTCTCTGCCAGCCAATCCTATGATGAAAACGATAAAGAAGAGGAGCGTTTTAATCTGTTTATCTCCATTCCTTTCTACTGGGGTGATGATATTGCCAAAACACGTCACCAAATTAACTTATCGAATTCTACCTCATTTTCCAAAGATGGCTATTCCTCCAACAATACTGGAATTACTGGCATAGCCGGTGAACATGATCAGTTAAATTATGGTATATATGTTAATCAGCAACAACAAAATAATGATACCTCGCTTGGTACGAATTTAAGCTGGAGAACTCCAATCGCCACAATAGATGGCAGCTATAGCCATTCTAAAAACGCCTGGCAAAGTGGTGGAAGTATTAGTAGTGCATTAGTTGTCTGGCCCGGTGGTATTAATATCACTAACCAGCTATCCGATACATTTGCAATTCTGGATGCGCCTGGGTTAGAAGGGGCGCATATTAATGGACAAAAATACAACCGAACAAACAGCAAAGGCCAGGTTGTTTACGACCTGATGATACCTCATCGTGAAAACCATCTGGTACTTGATATAGCAAACAGTGAAAGTGAAACCGAATTGCAGGGCAATCGTCAAATTATTGCGCCTTACCGTGGAGCAGTTTCTTATGTGCAGTTTACAACTGACCAACGTAAGCCCTGGTATATACAGGCACTGCGTCCCGATGGTTCGCCATTAACTTTTGGCTATGACGTACTGGATCTCCAGGAAAACAATATTGGAGTCGTTGGCCAGGGTAGTCGCCTTTTTATTCGCGTAGATGAAATTCCAACTGGCATAAAAGTTGCTCTCAATGATGAACAGAATTTATTCTGTACTATTACTTTTCAACACGTTATCGATGAAAACAAAACATATATATGCCAGTAAAAGGAGTTTACTATGAAGTGGCTTTTATTAATCACCTTGAGTCTATATTCTTTTATTGTGCAAAGTGCTCCCTGTGGATTGACCAATATCGGGGAACAACGTGGAACATATATACTCAAGCCACTGAGTATGAAAGGTAATCTCACCGCCGAAAAAATTGAAAACACCGGAAATATCATTGAGTGTGCAGACTTGCAAGAGACGACTAACGCCATTAAAGTTCATTTTTTAACACAGAACGCTTTAAGGTTTAAAGTCGGAAGTCGTCATTATATTATTAATTTCCCCTTTGAATCTGACGGTAAAAAAATAGAGCTTCCAGGGAAGTCATCTTATAATTTAGAAGAGATGCTATCTGCGATAAATTTCACCATTCCATACTCTATCGCATCTGTATCAGATAGTTCCAACACCGCAGATATTTTTCCAGGAACTCCTTTTCCTTTGTTGTTCGAAATTGAAGTGAGTTCATGTACAGGGAATAATACTAATTGTAATAGCGTCCGCTTTAATTTTAATTTAAATACTATTTTACAGGTAAATTTAATGACCTGTGGTTTTGAAGATCAATCCATCGACACTGGACGATTTGTACTGTCTCGTATCAATAATGAAAATTATCAGTTTCATCATATAAGATTTGACTGCATCCAGGGCGAGCAAGGTGAATTAGTTTTTGAACCCAGTGACGTTGAATATTACTTTGAACCAGTGACGATACAGGAGTCAGGAACCAGCATATTAAAAAATGAGTTAGAAAACAGTGAGGACGGTGCGGGTCAAATAGGCTTTCAACTCTCCAATGATGGTACGAATGAAATCCAGTATGGTAAAAGCAATTACTACTCTTTTCAGCATCCCCATGAAGGAAGTAATCAGATTCCTCTATTTATTCGCCCGCGTACATATGGAAACAATGTCTCAAGCGGGCAAATAATGAGCCGAGTCAAAATCGTGGTAATGTACAACTAATCTATCTCCCCCCACCTTAACTTTGGGGGAGCTGCCGATTAACGCACCGCTGGACTAAAAAGCGCAGAATAATCCGTATTGCAGATTCGCTGTACCGCCGGGTGCTGAATCATCCGCTCAGCAAAAATAGCATGGTACTCTTCCATCACATTCTCGACGCGACCAATTTCTACGACAGTTTTATCGGCATAAAAGTCATATGCATAAAGCGTTGGGGCAACGAAGATTGCATTGTGCATCGCACCAAAAGCTTTCATCAACGCGGCATCATCAAACTCGCCAAGGATTTCTACGTTTAATCCCTGGGAGTTAAACCAGTTAAGCAATTTGCGCCCTAACATTGAACGTCGCCCAGGAATCAAAAGCCGCCGTTCTTCCAGACAAGCTGGGAACGGTTTTTCCGGCGGTGGATTTGTACACCAGAAACTCACGCCACATTCGCCAATTCTCACGGAGAACAGACCTTCCTGCTGCGTAGAATCTATCGGACAGTCGGAAATGATCATATCCAGTTTATGCTGGCTTAATTGCTCCAGCAGCATTTCGTGGGTGGATTCGAAGCAGCGAAGATGAATTGGCTCGCCTTCTACTACTGCAGCATTCAGCACGCTACTGACCAGACGTTTGGAAAGTGCATCAGCCACGCCAACGTCAAACAATAAATTGGATTCTTTACGATAGTTCACGATATCCAGCATTTCCTGGCTCAAGGTGAACATTTTATCGGCATAGCGATAGACCAGCTCCCCCAGCTCGCTGGGCTCGAGACCACGTCCCTTGCGCTTAAATAATTTGCCTTGCAGGCGCTCTTCCAGCGCCCGAATCTGTCCGGTAATGGTTTGTGGTGTTAAATAAAGCGCCTCCGCTGCGCCAACCACAGAACCTTCTTTATAAACATGCCAGAAGTAATACAAGTGGTTGTAATTGATATGAGACATGCTCATTTCTCTCCCTGATAACAATGAAAAGGGAGCCGTTTATGGCTCCCCGGTAAACCGTCCTGTCAAACTGATGGACGCAAACGAACGCGTAACCAGCTGTATCCAATTACCGCCGAAGAGATAGAACCGACCAGGATACCGAGTTTCGCCCAGTTAATCAGCTCTGGATCTACGCTACCAAAGGCCAGGCTGGCAATAAAGATAGACATAGTAAAACCGATACCGCACAGGATCCCCACAGCCATAATTTGCTGATAAGTCGTTCCCTCAGGCAGATGCGCCAGTTTCAAACGCAGCGCCAACCAGCAGAACAGACTAATCCCCAGCGGTTTGCCAATCAGCAAGCCAGCGATGATCCCCAATGGCAGAATGGAGGTCAAGCCATCCAGCGTGACGCCTTGCAGTGAAACGCCAGCATTAGCAAATGCAAACAGTGGTAAAATCAGATACGCCACCCACGGGTGCAACACATGCTCCAGTCGCTTCGCTGGAGAACGCCCATGCTTCTCTTTCAAAGGAATAAAGAAGCCGACAATTACCCCCGCCAGGGTTGCGTGAACCCCCGATTTCAACACTGCAGTCCACAACACTACGCCAACCAGAATATAGACGCCCGTGCGGCGTACACCACACAGATTCAATACCGCGAGTACCGCAATTGCTACAGCCGCGACGCCAAGAGAGGCCATCGATAAGTCATTAGTGTAGAACAATGCGATGATAATGATGGCCCCAAGATCGTCGATAATAGCCAGAGCCATCAAAAAGATCTTCAGTGCTAACGGAACACGACTTCCCAACAGCGCCAGCACACCAAGTGCAAAGGCAATGTCAGTAGCCGCCGGGATCGCCCACCCTTCGCGGGTAATCGGATCGGCATAGTTAAAGGCCAGATAGAGTAATGCCGGCACAATCATCCCACCAATAGCGGCGATAACTGGAAATGCGGCCTGGCGTAAGCTGGCTAGCGATCCTTGCATCAGTTCACGTTTAACTTCCAGACCGACTAACAGGAAAAATACCGCCATCAGCGCGTCATTTATCCATAACAGCATGTTTTTGTTGATTTCGAGTGAACCAACCCGGAGCTGAACCGGCGTCTCCAGAAAGTCGTGATACCATCCACTGGTTGCGCCGCTGTTGGCCATCATCATCGCCAGGATAGCGGCAATGATAAGAATAATGCCTCCCGAGGCATCACTGCTAAAGAATCGATGCAGATGTTTCACTTTTTATTTCTCTTTCAGGTGAATAGATCGTTTTTACTATTTTACCCCGCACGAATCATCGTTAAAATCAGATTATAGTGTAGGAATAATTCGTTTTTTACGATCTATAGAAGAATTTGCGCCATCAGCGGTGAGATGCGTTTTTGACGGCTGTAAGCGCTGACGGGTGACCCTAAGCCCTGATAATCATAGCTTAAGGTGAGGATTTCTGAGGGATTAATTAGGAAAAGTAATAATTAATTTGTTGTCAGTCGGCGATGTTTGTTAGGCCAATATTTCAAAAATAATCCAGCTTGTCGTCAATAATTGCGATGAAGAGATAAATTAAAGTTAAATAATTAAATCATTAAAAAATTACGCCATAAAAATGCGAGGCGTCTTCCGGATTAGAATCGATAAAACAGAATGGGTTAAAGAGAGCGATATAATAGCGGCGGGTGCTTGAGGCTGTCTGTCTCAGGCATTAGCTGAACGGCAGATAGAGAAAAGCCCCGAGTGATATTTTACCATCAACCCGAGGCCCCCTATATGCTGAACACATGTAGAGTGCCTCTTACTGACCGTAAGGTCAAGGAGAAGAGAGCAATGAAGCAGCATAAGGCGATGATTGTCGCCCTGATCGTCATCTGTATCACCGCCGTAGTGGCGGCGCTGGTAACGAGAAAAGACCTCTGTGAGGTTCACATCCGAACTGGCCAGACGGAGGTTGCTGTTTTCACGGCTTACGAATCCGAGTAAGAGCAACGGCGGGGAGTGATCCCCGCCACTTTACAGGTGCTCGCATATCTTCAACGCACCCTATTTTTACCCAGGCCTGCCCACGGGCAGGCTTTTGGGGAGGTTAGCGGGTCAGGTCGTCAAAAAACTTCTTCACACCATCAAAGAAGCTCTTTGAGCGCGGGCTGTTGTGCTCGCCGGTTGGGCCACCGAAGCTTTCTTGCAGCTCTTGCAGCAGCTGTTTCTGCTTCTCGTTCAGGCCTACAGGTGTTTCGACGACAACGCGGCACAGCAAATCACCCTGTGCGCCACCGCGGACAGACTTGACGCCTTTACCGCGCATACGGAATAGCTTACCGGTCTGGGTTTCGCCAGGCACTTTCAGTTTGACGCGACCATCAAGGGTCGGTACTTCGATTTCGCCACCCAGCGCCGCCATAGCGAAGTTGATCGGGACTTCGCAATACAGGTTGTTGCCTTCACGCTCGAAAATCGGGTGCTGTTTAACCTGAACCTGAACGTACAGATCGCCTGCCGGTGCGCCATGCTCGCCCGCTTCACCTTCGCCCGCAAGACGGATGCGGTCTCCAGTGTCCACCCCTGCCGGGATTTTAACGGACAGCGTTTTGCTGCGCTCAACACGACCATGACCATGACATTTGTTGCACGGATCTTTGATCAGCGTACCGCGGCCCTGACAGTGTGGACAGGTCTGCTGCACGGCAAAGAAACCCTGGCGCATCTGCACCTGACCAGAACCATGACAGGTCGGACAGGTCTGCGGCTGTGTACCTGGTTTTGCACCGCTACCGTGGCAAACGTCACACTCTTCCAGAGTCGGAATGCGGATCTCTTTGGTCACGCCACGTACAGCTTCTTCGAGGGTGAGCTCCATGTTATAGCGTAAATCAGCACCGCGCGCCGCACGTTGACGACCACGTCCGCCGCCAAAAATATCGCCGAAAACGTCACCAAAAATATCGCTGAAGTCTGCGCCGCCGCCAAAACCGCCGCCGCCCATGCCACCTTGCTCAAACGCAGCATGACCATACTGATCGTATGCCGCACGTTTTTGCGAGTCGGTCAGAACTTCATAAGCTTCCTTGATCTCTTTAAATTTCGCCTCGGCCTCTTTGTCACCCTGGTTACGGTCCGGGTGGTATTTCATGGCCAGGCGTTTGTAGGCCTTTTTGATTTCACGCTCTTCCGCTGTTTTGGAAACGCCTAAAATCTCGTAATAATCTTGCTTAGCCATCTTTTTTAAATTGCCCCTAGATGAATGCACGGGCGGAGAGGAAATTCCCCTTCGCCCGTGTCAGTATAATTACCCGTTTACAGGGCGATTATTTTTTGTCTTTGACTTCTTCAAACTCAGCGTCGACAACATCGTCATCTTTCGCGTTGTTTGCAGAAGCATCAGCACCGGCAGTCTGCTGCTGGGCATGTTGCTGCTGGGCGATTTCCATCAGTTTCTGGGAAACCTGTGCCAGCTCCTGCATTTTCGCTTCGATAGCGGCTTTGTCTTCACCTTTCAGAGCAGTTTCCAGTGCAGTCAGCGCAGACTCGATAGCAGTTTTGTCGTCAGCCGGCAGTTTGTCGCCTGCTTCTTCAACCTGCTTACGGGTGCTGTGCAGCAGATGGTCGCCCTGGTTGCGAGTCTGTACCAGCTCTTCAAACTTACGGTCAGCTTCGGCGTTAGCTTCTGCGTCGCGTACCATTTTCTGGATTTCATCTTCGTTCAGACCAGAAGAAGCCTTGATGGTGATCTTCTGCTCTTTACCGCTGTTTTTATCTTTCGCGGAAACGTGCAGGATACCGTCAGCATCGATATCGAAGGTAACTTCGATCTGCGGCATACCGCGCGGTGCCGGGTTGATACCATCCAGGTTGAACTGACCCAGAGATTTGTTATCAGCCGCACGTTTACGTTCACCCTGCAGCACGTGGATGGTTACCGCAGACTGGTTGTCTTCAGCGGTAGAGAACACCTGGCTGTGCTTGGTCGGGATAGTGGTGTTTTTCGCGATCAGCGTCGTCATCACACCGCCCATGGTTTCGATACCCAGAGACAGCGGGGTAACGTCCAGCAGCAGTACGTCTTTTACGTCACCAGTCAGAACACCACCCTGAACAGCAGCACCGATTGCTACAGCTTCGTCCGGGTTAACGTCTTTACGCGGCTCTTTACCAAAGAACTCAGCAACTTTCTTCTGAACCATTGGCATACGAGTCTGACCACCAACGAGGATAACGTCGTCGATATCAGATACGGACAGGCCAGCGTCCTGCAGTGCAACTTTCAGCGGCTCAATGGAACGGTTTACCAGATCTTCAACCAGGCTTTCCAGTTTCGCACGAGTCACTTTGATGTTCATGTGTTTCGGACCGGTCGCGTCTGCAGTGATGTACGGCAGGTTAACGTCGGTCTGCTGAGCGGAAGACAGTTCGATTTTCGCTTTTTCTGCCGCTTCTTTCAGGCGCTGCATTGCCAGCGGATCGTTGCGCAGGTCAATGCCCTGATCTTTCTTGAATTCTTCAACCAGATAGTTGATCAGACGGCTGTCGAAGTCTTCACCACCCAGGTGGGTATCACCGTTGGTTGCCAGAACTTCGAAGGTTTTTTCGCCGTCAACTTCGTCGATTTCAATAATAGAAATATCGAAAGTACCACCACCCAGGTCATAAACCGCGATAGTACGGTTGCCAGTACCTTTGTCCAGACCGTAAGCCAGCGCAGCTGCAGTCGGTTCGTTGATGATACGTTTTACTTCGAGACCAGCGATACGGCCTGCGTCTTTGGTTGCCTGACGCTGAGCATCGTTAAAGTATGCCGGTACGGTGATAACAGCTTCAGTTACCGGTTCACCCAGGTAATCTTCAGCGGTTTTCTTCATTTTTTTCAGCACTTCAGCAGAAATCTGCGGCGGTGCCATTTTCTGGCCTTTAACTTCGACCCATGCGTCGCCGTTATCAGCAGCAATAATTTTGAACGGCATGATGGAAACATCACGCTGTACTTCTTCGTCCTGGAAGCGGCGGCCAATCAGGCGTTTAATCGCAAACAGGGTGTTTTGCGGGTTCGTCACTGCCTGACGTTTAGCCGGCTGACCAACCAGAGTTTCACCATCCTGGGTATAGGCAATGATAGAAGGCGTGGTGCGATCGCCTTCGGCGTTCTCCAGCACACGAGGAGTGGTGCCATCCATAATCGCTACACAAGAGTTGGTAGTACCCAGGTCGATACCAATTATTTTACCCATCTAAACGTCTCCACTATATATTCGGTCATCATGTGGTTGTGAGTCTGTAATAGGGGCGAAACGTCTGGTTTCAACTGCCCAATTTCATTTTTTTGCAGACTCACTCACTGCGGTTGACTACTAAATGGGGTCGTAACCCACGTCATCAAGGGGGAGATGCAAAAATTTTTTGTGCTTTTGCGCAGAAATTTCGCGATATGGCAGGACAAGACGTAAAATTGACAGCAATTTTATTCATATAAAGAATGAATCGCAGTCAAGGTATTCATCAAAAAATTGTAATAAAAAGAAAAGATTACGTGCCTGAATCTTCTCTTTATCAGCAGTAAACTAGTGGGTATTCATCCCCCTACCTCTTCCCACTAAGAGAATCCTTATGAAATCCGTTTTTACGATTTCCGCCAGCCTGGCGATTAGCCTGATGCTGTGCTGCACGGCGCAGGCAAACGACCATAAACTCCTCGGCGTCATTGCAATGCCGCGTAACGAAACCAACGATCTGGCGCTGAAACTTCCTGTTTGTCGCATTGTGAAACGCATACAACTCTCTGCCGACCATGGCGATTTACAGTTAAGCGGTGCATCGGTTTATTTCAAAGCCGCCCGTAGCGCCAGTCAGAGCCTGAATATTCCTTCAGAAATAAAAGAAGGGCAAACCACTGACTGGATCAACATTAACAGCGATAACGACAATAAACGCTGCGTCTCAAAAATCACCTTTTCCGGTCATACGGTGAACTCATCGGATATGGCCACGCTGAAAATTATCGGCGACGACTAACGCCAGAATATAGAAGCCACAAAAAATGAATGTTAATTACCTGAATGATTCAGATCTGGATTTTCTCCAGCATTGTAGTGAGGAACAGTTAGCAAATTTCGCCCGGCTGCTCACCCATAATGAAAAAGGCAAAACTCGCCTCTCCAGCGTACTGATGCGCAACGAACTGTTTAAATCGATGGAAGGACATCCCGAGCAACATCGCCGCAACTGGCAGCTGATTGCCGGAGAATTACAGCATTTTGGTGGCGATAGTATCGCCAACAAACTGCGCGGACACGGTAAATTGTATCGGGCCATTTTGCTCGATGTTTCAAAGCGATTGAAGCTGAAAGCCGACAAAGAGATGTCTACGTTTGAAATTGAGCAACAGTTACTGGAACAATTTCTGCGTAATACCTGGAAGAAAATGGACGAGGAACATAAGCAGGAGTTTCTGCACGCGGTCGATGCCAGGGTGAATGAGCTGGAAGAGCTGCTGCCGCTGCTGATGAAAGACAAATTATTGGCAAAAGGTGTGTCGCATTTGCTTTCCAGCCAATTGACCCGCATTTTACGCACCCACGCAGCAATGAGCGTGCTTGGGCATGGTTTGCTGCGCGGCGCGGGTCTGGGAGGCCCTGTGGGCGCAGCATTAAATGGGGTTAAAGCGGTCAGCGGCAGCGCCTATCGCGTGACGATTCCAGCCGTACTGCAAATCGCCTGCCTGCGCCGGATGGTTAGCGCCACTCAGGTCTGATACCGGAAACCGGGGAAAATTTTCATTTTCCCCTCAAAAGATCGTAGACACTGCCCCACTGGCTGATTATTATGCCGCGCCCTGAAAACACTACAGTTATTCAGGGAAATTATTTCACCATTCATTCGATGATGATTTTTGAGGAATTATGGGCAACACTAAGTTGGCTAATCCGGCACCGCTGGGCCTGATGGGCTTCGGCATGACCACCATTCTGCTTAACCTGCACAACGTGGGTTATTTCGCTCTGGACGGTATTATTCTTGCCATGGGCATTTTCTACGGCGGCATCGCGCAAATTTTTGCCGGTCTGCTGGAGTACAAAAAAGGCAACACTTTCGGTTTAACCGCATTCACCTCTTACGGTTCTTTCTGGCTGACGCTGGTTGCGATTCTGCTGATGCCGAAACTGGGTCTGACCGATGCGCCAAATGCACAGTTCCTTGGTGTCTACCTGGGTCTGTGGGGCGTATTTACGCTGTTTATGTTCTTCGGCACGCTGAAAGGCGCACGCGTCCTGCAATTCGTTTTCTTTAGCCTGACCGTGCTGTTTGCCCTGCTGGCGATCGGTAACATTGCCGGTAATGCCGCGATCATCCACTTTGCCGGCTGGATTGGTCTGATCTGCGGTGCCAGCGCAATCTATCTGGCGATGGGTGAAGTGCTGAACGAGCAGTTTGGTCGCACCGTTCTGCCGATTGGTGAATCCCACTAATTGTTTTGAGATCCCCCCGCTCGGGGGGATTTTTTTATTCGCTAACGTCGCGTCTTGCACTCTTCGGTCTGAATGCAGCAACCACTTCTGGTGCCGTTTCAACGTATGGCCCTTCCAGCAACTGAATGCAGTACGGTACGCTGGCAAAAATACCGTGTACCACAACGTTACCCTCAGCGTCCTTCACACCTTCCAGCGTCTCTTTAATAGACTTCGGCTGACCGGGTAAGTTAAGGATCAGCGCCTGTTTGCGAATCACACCCACCTGACGCGAAAGGATCGCAGTTGGTACAAAATGCAGGCTGATCTGGCGCATCTGTTCACCAAAGCCAGGCATCTCGCGGTCCGCTACTGCCAGCGTCGCATCGGGCGTTACGTCACGACGCGCCGGGCCAGTTCCGCCCGTGGTGAGCACCAGATGGCAACTCATTTCATCCACCAGCTCACACAACGTTTGCTCGATGATCGCCTGCTCATCGGGGATTAAGCGGGTTTCCAGTTCAAACGGCGTGGTTAGCGCCGATGTCAGCCATTCTTCCAGCGCAGGGATGCCTTTATCCTGATAAACGCCACTGGATGCGCGATCAGAGATGGAAACTAAGCCAATACGTAAAGTATTCATCAAGATTTTTCCGTTTAAACAGTCTCGTTAAACAGAATGATACACTGCGAAGGGAGTGACAGACAGGCTTCAGAAGAGGTAGCGTGACCGACTTCCCGGTCACGCTAAGAATGATTACAGCAGATCGCCGATCATTTTTTCCAGTTTTTCCTGGTCAATAGCAAACTTACGGATACCTTCCGCCAGTTTATCTACTGCCATTGGATCCTGGTTGTGCTGCCACAGGAACTCGGACTCAGTGATACGCGCCGGACGCGCTTTCACTTCGCCGGTGTAAGACAGTTTACGTTCGATAGCCCCTTCGCTCTCAGCCAGCTCTTTCAGCAGTGCCGGTGCGATGGTCAGACGGTCGCAGCCTGCCAGTTCCAGAATTTCGCCGATGTTACGGAAGCTTGCGCCCATAACCACGGTTTCATAACCGTGCTCTTTGTAGTACTGGTAGATTTCAGATACAGAAACCACGCCCGGATCTTCTGCCGGAGCGTACTCTTTCTTATCGGTATTCGCTTTGTACCAGTCAAGAATACGGCCAACAAATGGAGAGATCAGAAACACGCCCGCTTCCGCACAAGCACGAGCCTGAGCGAAGGAGAACAGCAGGGTCAGGTTACAGTTGATACCTTCTTTTTCCAGCTGTTCCGCAGCACGGATACCCTGCCAGGTAGAAGCCAGTTTGATCAGAATACGATCGTTGCTAATACCTGCATCGTTGTAGAGTTTGATCAGGCGTTTTGCTTTCGCAATTGACGCTTCGGTGTCATAGGAAAGACGCGCATCAACTTCAGTTGAGATACGGCCCGGAACCAGTTTCAGGATTTCCAGACCAATATTTACTGCCAGTTTGTCAGTCGCGTCCACGATCTGCTGCGCGCGATCGTTGCTCTGCTGTTTCGCCCAGGCGACAGCATCATCAATCAACTTACGATATTCCGGAATCTGCGCTGCGTTAAGAATGAGAGAAGGGTTGGTTGTGGCATCCTGCGGTTGATACAGCTTCATTGCCGCGATGTCCCCAGTGTCGGCCACTACGGTGGTGTACTGACGAAGGGAGGTCAATTTGTCCGTCATGATAGTATTTCTCTTTAAACAGCTTGTTAGGGGGATGTAACCGGTCTGCCCTGATGATATCACGACGCAACGTCAGCGCAACCGCCGACAAGACGGTTATCGCCAGGCGAGACTGTTTCGGATTTCTGACACTGCGTTGATATCGCCCGCCATTTTTAAACAAAACCTCATGTATGCTACGCAGAAGTTATCAAGTACCTCGTAGCGTATATACTTCTTAAACAATTGGTAACGTTTACACAGGAAAGTCATCGCGACCGGCAATAAGAGGGATATGCATGCCAGATTTTTTCTCCTTTATTAACAGCGTCCTTTGGGGATCGGTAATGATTTACCTGCTCTTCGGCGCAGGTTGTTGGTTCACTTTTCGCACCGGATTTGTGCAGTTTCGCTACATCCGCCAGTTTGGCAAAAGTCTTAAAAATAGCATTCATCCACAGCCAGGCGGTTTAACCTCATTTCAGTCATTGTGTACCAGTCTTGCGGCGCGCGTGGGTAGCGGCAACCTGGCCGGCGTTGCGCTGGCTATTACCGCCGGTGGACCTGGAGCCGTCTTTTGGATGTGGGTTGCCGCGTTTATCGGCATGGCGACCTCGTTTGCCGAATGTTCCCTGGCACAACTTTATAAAGAACGTGACGTCAATGGGCAGTTTCGTGGCGGACCGGCATGGTATATGGCGCGCGGGCTGGGGATGCGCTGGATGGGCGTTCTGTTCGCCGTCTTTTTGCTCATCGCCTACGGCATAATTTTCAGCGGAGTTCAGGCAAACGCTGTTGCCCGAGCCCTGAGTTTTTCTTTTGATTTTCCCCCGCTGGTGACAGGCATTATTCTCGCTGTCTTTGCTCTGCTGGCAATCACTCGCGGTCTTCATGGCGTCGCCCGGCTCATGCAGGGGTTTGTCCCGTTGATGGCGATAATCTGGGTACTGACCAGCCTGGTGATTTGCGTAATAAATATCGGGCAACTTCCCCACGTCATTTGGTCTATTTTTGAGAGTGCTTTTGGCTGGCAGGAAGCGGCAGGCGGCGCGGCGGGATATACCTTAAGCCAGGCGATTACTAACGGTTTTCAGCGCAGTATGTTTTCCAATGAGGCGGGAATGGGTTCGACGCCAAACGCGGCAGCGGCAGCGGCGTCCTGGCCTCCGCATCCGGCAGCGCAAGGAATTGTCCAGATGATTGGCATTTTTATCGACACCCTGGTCATCTGTACGGCAAGCGCCATGCTGATATTACTGGCGGGTAACGGCACAACCTACATGCCGCTGGAAGGTATTCAGCTTATCCAGAAGGCGATGCGGGTGCTAATGGGTTCCTGGGGTGCTGAGTTTGTTACCCTCGTGGTTATTCTGTTTGCCTTCAGCTCCATCGTTGCCAACTACATTTATGCCGAAAACAATCTCTTCTTTTTACGCCTGAACAACCCTAAAGCGATCTGGTGTTTGCGGATCTGCACCTTCGCAACGGTCATCGGCGGCACCTTGCTAAGTCTTCCGCTGATGTGGCAACTGGCAGATATCATAATGGCCTGCATGGCTATTACCAATTTGACCGCCATTTTACTGCTCTCGCCTGTGGTTCATACCATTGCCAGTGATTATCTACGCCAGCGTAAACTCGGCGTGCGCCCGGTGTTTGATCCGTTGCGTTATCCGGATATCGGTCGCCAGCTTTCTCGGGACGCGTGGGATGATGTTTCGCAGGAGTAATCACAACTATCGATCAACTCATTCTCGTTTTTTGCTAAAGTCTGCATAAATTTCCTGCAAGGACTGGATATGCTGATTCTTATTTCACCCGCGAAAACGCTTGATTACCAAAGCCCGTTGACCACCACGCGATATACACTGCCGGAGCTGTTAGACAATTCCCAGCAGTTGATCCATGAAGCGCGGAAACTGACGCCTCCGCAGATTAGCACGCTGATGCGTATCAGCGACAAACTGGCAGGTATCAACGCCGCTCGCTTTCATGACTGGCAGCCAGATTTCACGCCGGAGAATGCCCGCCAGGCGATTCTGGCGTTTAAAGGTGATGTCTACACCGGCTTGCAGGCCGAAACCTTCAGCGAAGACGATTTCGATTTTGCCCAACAGCATTTGCGAATGCTTTCCGGCTTGTATGGCGTACTGCGCCCGCTCGATTTAATGCAGCCTTATCGTCTGGAAATGGGGATCCGTCTTGAGAATGCCCGAGGGAAAGATCTGTATCAATTCTGGGGAGATATCATCACCAACAAGCTGAACGAGGCGCTCGCAGCACAAGGCGATAATGTGGTGATTAATCTGGCGTCAGATGAGTATTTTAAATCGGTGAAGCCGAAGAAATTGAATGCCGAGATTATCAAGCCGGTGTTCCTCGATGAGAAGAACGGCAAATTTAAGATAATCAGCTTCTACGCTAAGAAAGCACGCGGTCTGATGAGTCGTTTCATTATTGAAAATCGGCTGACCAAACCAGAGCAACTGACTGGTTTTAATAGCGAAGGTTACTTCTTTGATGAAGCTTCCTCCAGCAATGGCGAACTGGTGTTTAAACGCTACGAGCAGCGTTAAGTTTGTAGTCAATGCCGGATGCGGCGTGGACGCCTTATCCGGCCTACAAAAGCATGCAGATTCAATATATTGCAGAATTCACGTAGGCCTGATAAGACGCGCCAGCGTCGCATCAGGCGCTAAATGCAGGATTGTTACCCGGCATTTGTCATTTAGCGGTGATGTTTGCCTGGACCATGACCGCCGTGATGATCATGATGAGCTTTCTTATGGTGACGCGGCGGTGGCGGCGGTCCGTGTGGGTGCCAGCGATTGCCTCGCCATTCATAATGTTGTTTCCACCAGCCGTGGTCGCGCCAGTGACCGCCATCCCAGTAATAACCGCGATTATCACGATCGCCTATCTGTAATTTTACTGACGGGACTAACGTAATTTCCGCAGCCTGCGCTGCCATGGGAGCGACCAGAACCAGGGAAAGTGCGAGTACAATAGATTGCATCTTTTTCACAGGTTACTCCTTTTATCATTGCCCGTTATGGGTCGATATCCGGAGATTACTCGATGAGAACGGCGGTTGTTATTCTCCGCAATCCTAATCTCTAAGTTACCGCATTTATTGAGAATTTCTCCTTTTTCCCTGTCGTTTTTCTCCATAATTTCTTCATAAAAAAGCCGGGCTGCATAAAAGCAAACCCGGCCTGATTGAGATAATGAATAGATATTACTGATGATTCATCATCAATTTACGCAACGCAGCAAAATCGGCGGGCAGATTATGCGAAAGCAAGGGTAAATCGGCACGTTCTGCCAGCTCTTTTGGCAGATCCAACGTTTCACCGAGAATCGCTTCCACGCTCTCTTTAAATTTCGCCGGATGCGCGGTGCCGAGGAACAAGCCATATTCGCCTGGATTCAACTGGTCACGCAGCGCACGATACGCTACGGCAGCGTGCGGCTCCGAAGTGTAGCCCAGTTCTTTTAACTCACGCATTGTCTGTTGCGTGGTTTCATCATCCACGGCTGCATAACCCAGCTCTTTCAGTTGCCAGATTTTGCGGCGGAACAACTCTTCCACACGCGGCCAGTTGTTCGGCTGACTCACGTCCATCGCGTTGGATAACGTCGCCTGAGTCGCTTTGGGTGACCACTGACCGTCGTGCAGGAAACGTGGCACGGTATCGTTCACGTTGGTCGCAGCAATAAAACGTTTCACCGGCAGACCGAGTGACTTCGCCAGCAGACCCGCCGTCAAATCGCCGAAGTTTCCGCTTGGCACCGAGACAACCAGCTGGTTGCGCGCTTCCTGCGGCAGCTGCGCAACTGCTTCAAAGTAGTAGCAAATCTGCGCCAGCAACCGGCTGATGTTAATCGAGTTAGCCGAGTTTAACCCCAGCGCCACTTTCAGTTCTTCATCATCAAACGCCTGCTTCACCAGCGCCTGACAGGCATCGAAATCGCCGTCGATGGCAACAGTTTCGATATTGCCGCCCAATGTACAGAACAGTTTTTCTTGCAGTGGACTGATTTTGCCTCGTGGATAGAGGATAACCACTTTCACATTCGGTAAACCGTAGAAAGCATGAGCCACTGCCGCTCCGGTATCACCGGAGGTCGCGGTCAGAATGGTCACTGGCTTATCGCCCGCAATATGGGTCAGCATTTGTGCCATAAAGCGACCGCCGAAATCTTTAAATGCCAGCGTTGGCCCGTGGAACAATTCCAGACAACCGACATCGCTTTCAACATTGGCGACCGGAGCCGGGAAGGCAAACGCCGCGCGCACGCGCTCTTCCAGGATTTCCTGCGGGATTTCATCACCAATAAACGCCGAGAGGATCTTCGCACTGCGGGTGACAAAATCCAGCTTCAGCATCTCATCAATTTCAGTCAGGCTGAATTCCGGCAGGTCGTGCGGAAAAAACAGCCCCTGATTTTTGCCCAACCCCTGGGTTACGGCTTGCGCAAAGCTGACCTGCTCATTGTGATCTTTCAGATTGTAGAGTTTCATTTAGTTTTCCAGTACTCGTGCGCCCGCCGTATCCAGCCGGCAAATATGAACAAAACCTTCCTGATTTTGCAGGTAGTTCTTACCCAACCAGTCGGCAACGCGCTGGGCGGTATCCGGCTTGTCACACAGAGCGAACAAGGTCGGGCCGGAGCCGGAGATACCGCTCGCTACCGCGCCGATTTCCGCGACCGCCTGCCGCGCCTGCCGGAAGCCAGGCAGTAACCGTTCACGGTAGGGTTCTGCGATAACATCTTTCATCAGCTTCGCGGCAAGCTCAGGCTGACGGGAATAGCAAGCGTGAATGAAGCCTGCCAGATGTCGCCCGTGCGCAATGCAATCCTGGCGGCGATACTGCGCCGGTAAAATAGCCCGGGCTTCTGCCGTCGAGACTTTAATCCCCGGATACGCCAGCACCCACAGCCACTCATCAAACCCTGGCACTTGCTGGCTGATGATGTCGTTTTCTTCGATCATCAACTGCATACCACCAAGAAAACACGGTGCCACGTTGTCGTAATGAATGCTGCCGGAGATACGCCCTTCCAGCTCGCCCATCAAAGCCAGCAAACGAGCGTCATTAAGCGGCTTGCCGCAGTGTTCATTCATCGCCATCAGCGCCGCGACCACCGAACAGGCGCTGGAGCCTAAGCCCGAACCGATCGGCATATTCTTTTCCAGAGTCATCGCCACTGGAATTTGCTTGCCCAGCTCCTGGCAAAAACGCTCCCAGCACTGATAAACGATATTTTCCCGTGGTTCTGACGGCAGCTTATCGGCAAAACGTCCGAGGTTGTTGAGGCTGAATGTCTCTGCCGTCTCAACCGTGACTACATCTCCGAGCAATGCACCATCAACGGGTGTCACCGCCGCCCCGAGCACATCAAACCCGACGCTCATATTGGCACTGGAAGCCGGGGCATAAACTTTAACCATGTCAGACTCCTAGCTTCCATGAGAGGGTACGTAGCAGATCGGCAAAGACACCGGCAGCGGTAACGTCATTGCCCGCACCATATCCGCGCAGCACCAATGGCAGCGGCTGATAATAGTGGCTATAGAAGGCCAGGGCGTTTTCGCCATTTTTCACTTTGAACAGCGGATCATTACCATCCACTTCGGCAATCTTCACGCGGCAGACGCCATCTTCATCAATATTGCCAACATAGCGCAAAACTTTTCCTTCATCACGGGCCTTCGCCACGCGCGCGGCAAAGAGATCGTCGAGCTGTGACAGATTCGCCATAAAAGCGGCAACATCACCCTCGGCGTTAAACTCTGCGGGCAGCACTGGTTCAATTTCAATATCCGCCAACTCCAGTTCACGTCCCGTTTCACGAGCGAGAATTAATAGTTTACGCGCTACATCCATACCAGAAAGATCATCTCGCGGATCCGGTTCGGTATAACCCATTTCCCGCGCCAGAGTAGTCGCCTCGGAGAAACTCATGCCTTCGTCTAACTTGCCGAAGATATAAGAAAGCGAACCTGAAAGAATGCCGGAGAACTTCATCAATTCATCACCAGCATTGAGCAGATTTTGCAGGTTCTCAATAACCGGTAATCCAGCCCCAACGTTGGTGTCATAGAGGAATTTACGTCGCGATTTTTCCGCCGCATGACGCAACAGATGGTAGTAATCCATCGACGAGGTGTTGGCCTTTTTGTTCGGCGTGACAACGTGGAAACCTTCGCGCAGGAAGTCGGCATATTGATCCGCCACTGCCTGGCTGGAGGTGCAGTCAACAATGACCGGGTTCAGCAGATGATATTCTTTCACGAGGCGAATTAAGCGCCCGAGATTAAACGGCTCTTTGGCTTGCGCCAGTTCTTCCTGCCAGTTTTCCAGGTTTAGGCCATGCACATTGGTAAGCAGAGCCTTCGAGTTAGCAACACCGCAGACACGTAAGTCGATATGTTTATTCTTCAACCAGCTTTGCTGACGCTTCAGTTGCTCCAGCAGCGCACCGCCAACGCCACCGACGCCAATCACAAACACTTCGATAACCTGATCGGTATTGAACAGCATCTGATGAGTAACGCGCACGCCAGTGGTCGCATCATCGTTATTTACCACGACAGAGATTGAGCGTTCAGAAGATCCCTGAGCAATGGCGACAATGTTGATATTGGCGCGGGCCAGCGCGGCAAAGAATTTCGCCGAGATCCCACGCAAGGTGCGCATACCATCACCTACCACCGAGATAATGGCCAGCCGTTCCGTCACCGCCAGCGGCTCCAGTAAGCCTTCTTTCAGTTCCAGGTAGAACTCTTCCTGCATTGCCCGTTCAGCTCGCACACAGTCGCTTTGCGGAACGCAGAAACTGATACTGTATTCGGAAGATGATTGCGTAATCAGCACCACGGAAATACGGGCGCGTGACATTGCAGCAAAGACGCGCGCCGCCATGCCGACCATTCCTTTCATCCCCGGGCCGGAAACGCTGAACATTGCCATGTTATTCAGATTGGAAATGCCCTTGACCGGTAATTCGTCTTCATCACGACTGGCACCAATGAGCGTACCTGGTGCTTGAGGATTTCCGGTATTTTTAATCAGGCACGGGATCTGGAACTGGGCGATGGGGGTAATGGTGCGGGGGTGAAGAACTTTAGCGCCGAAGTAGGAAAGCTCCATCGCTTCCTGGTAGGACATCGATTTCAACAACCTCGCATCGGGCACCTGACGCGGGTCGCAGGTATAAACCCCGTCAACGTCCGTCCAAATCTCGCAACAATCGGCGCGTAAACAGGCAGCCAGCACCGCCGCGGAGTAGTCGGAACCGTTGCGTCCAAGTACCACCAGTTCGCCTTTTTCATTACCGGCGGTGAAACCTGCCATCAGCACCATGTGATCAGCCGGAATACGACTTGCCGCAATACGGCGGGTGGACTCAGCAATATCGACGGTAGATTCGAGGTAATGCCCCACTGCCAGCAGTTTTTCGACCGGATCGATAACGGTAACGTTGTGACCACGCGCTTCTAACACGCCGGCCATAATGGC
The DNA here is from genome assembly GCF_046487665.1 of Escherichia sp. WS1152. Classification (NCBI taxonomy): domain Bacteria; kingdom Pseudomonadati; phylum Pseudomonadota; class Gammaproteobacteria; order Enterobacterales; family Enterobacteriaceae; genus Escherichia; species Escherichia sp. WS1152. The sequence continues at coordinate 227,887 of NZ_JBJQJA010000003.1, forward strand.
GATTGACATTTTCTCGCCACGGCAAATCAGCGCAGCGTTAATGCTATCCGGGCACTGCCCTAACAAACTAATGCCATGCAGGACATGTTTTATTTGGGCAAATTCCTGGTCGACGAAAGTTTTCAATTGCGCCAGCGGGAATCCCGGCTGGGCGGCGGCGAGTCCCGTCAGAAGTTCGGCAAAAATACGTTCGGCATCGCTGATATTGGGTAAAGCATCCTGGCCGCTAATGGTTTTTTCAATCATCGCCACCAGGTGGTTGGTTATTTTGGCGGGGGCAGAGAGGACGGTGGCCACCTGCCCCTGCCTGGCATTGCTTTCCAGAATATCGGCAACCCGCAGAAAACGTTCTGCATTTGCCACTGATGTACCGCCGAACTTCAACACTCGCATGGTTGTTACCTCGTTACCTTTGGTCGAAAAAAAAGCCCGCACTGTCAGGTGCGGGCTTTTTTCTGTGTTTCCTGTACGCGTCAGCCCGCACCGTTACCTGTGGTAATGGTGATGGTGGTGGTAATGGTGGTGCTAATGCGTTTCATGGATGTTGTGTACTCTGTAATTTTTATCTGTCTGTGCGCTATGCCTATATTGGTTAAAGTATTTAGTGACCTAAGTCAATAAAATTTTAATTTACTCACGGCAGGTAACCAGTTCAGAAGCTGCTGTCAGAGACTCTTTTTTTAATCCACACAGAGACATATTGCCCGTTGCAGTCAGAATGAAAAGCTGAAAAATACTTACTAAGGCGTTTTTTATTTGGTGATATTTTTTTCAATATCATGCAGCAAACGGTGCAACATTGCCGTGTCTCGTTGCTCTAAAAGCCCCAGGCGTTGTTGTAACCAGTCGACCAGTTTTATGTCATCTGCCACTGCCAGAGTCGTCAGCAATGCCATGGCTCGTTCGCGTAAAGCTTGCAGTTGATGTTGGTCTGCCGTTGTGTCACTTTTCGTCGGTTGTTGTATTAATGTTGCTAATTGATAGCAATAGACCATCACCGCCTGCCCAAGATTGAGCGAAGGATAATCCGCCACCATCGGCACACCAGTAAGAACGTCAGCCAACGCTAACTCTTCGTTAGTCAGCCCGGAATCTTCGCGACCAAACACCAGCGCGGCATGGCTCATCCATGAAGATTTTTCCTCTAACAGCGGCACCAGTTCTACTGGCGTGGCGTAGTAATGATATTTCGCCCGACTGCGTGCAGTGGTGGCGACAGTGAAATCGACATCGTGTAACGATTCAGCCAGCGTCGGGAAAACTTTAATATTATCAATAATATCACCAGATCCATGTGCGACCCAGCGAGTGGCTGGCTCCAGATGTGCCTGACTATCGACAATCCGCAGTTCGCTAAACCCCATCGTTTTCATTGCCCGCGCCGCTGCCCCAATATTTTCTGCTCTGGCGGGTGCGACCAGAATAATCGTTATACGCATATTGCCACTCTTCTTGACCAAATGACCGCGAACAGGGTGATCACTGCCAACTTATTACGCGGTGCGAATTTACAAATCCTTAACGTAAGTCGCAGAAAAAGCCCTTTACTTAGCTTAAAAAAGGCTAAACTATTTCCTGACTGTACTAACGGTTGAATTGTTAAAAAATGCTACATATCCTTCTGTTTACTTAGGATAATTTTATAAAAAATAAATCTCGACAATTGGATTCACCACGTTTATTAGTTGTATGATGCAACTAGTTGGATTATTAAAATAATGTGACGAAAGCTAGCATTTAGATACGATGATTTCATCAAACTGTTAACGTGCTACAATTGAACTTGATATATGTCAACGAAGCGTAGTTTTATTGGGTGTCCGGCCCCTCTTAGCCTGTTATGTTGCTGTTAAAATGGTTAGGATGACAGCCGTTTTTGACACTGTCGGGTCCTGAGGGAAAGTACCCACGACCAAGCTAATGATGTTGTTGACGTTGATGGAAAGTGCATCAAGAACGCAATTACGTACTTTAGTCATGTTACGCCGATCATGTTAATTTGCAGCATGCATCAGGCAGGTCAGGGACTTTTGTACTTCCTGTTTCGATTTAGTTGGCAATTTAGGTAGCAAACATGCAGACCCCGCACATTCTTATCGTTGAAGACGAGTTGGTAACACGCAACACGTTGAAAAGTATTTTCGAAGCGGAAGGCTATGATGTTTTCGAAGCGACAGATGGCGCGGAAATGCATCAGATCCTCTCTGAATATGACATCAACCTGGTGATCATGGATATCAATCTGCCGGGTAAGAACGGTCTTCTGTTAGCGCGTGAACTGCGCGAGCAGGCGAATGTTGCGTTGATGTTCCTGACTGGCCGTGACAACGAAGTCGATAAAATTCTCGGCCTCGAAATCGGTGCAGATGACTACATCACCAAACCGTTCAACCCGCGTGAACTGACGATTCGTGCACGCAACCTGCTGTCCCGTACCATGAATCTGGGTACTGTCAGCGAAGAACGTCGTAGCGTTGAAAGCTACAAGTTCAATGGTTGGGAACTGGACATCAACAGCCGTTCATTGATCGGCCCTGATGGCGAGCAGTACAAGCTGCCGCGCAGCGAGTTCCGCGCCATGCTTCACTTCTGTGAAAACCCAGGCAAAATTCAGTCCCGTGCTGAACTGCTGAAGAAAATGACCGGCCGTGAGCTGAAACCGCACGACCGTACTGTAGACGTGACGATCCGCCGTATTCGTAAACATTTCGAATCTACGCCGGATACGCCGGAAATCATCGCCACCATTCACGGTGAAGGTTATCGCTTCTGCGGTGATCTGGAAGATTAATCGGCTTTACCACCGTCAAAAAAACGGCGCTTTTTAGCGCCGTTTTTATTTTTCAACCTTATTTCCAGATACGTAATTCATCGTCCGTTGTAACGTCTTTACTGGCTTTCATTTTCGGCAGTGAAAACGCATACCAGTCGATATTACGAGTCACAAACATCATGCCGGCCAGCGCCACCACCAGCACACTGGTTCCCAACAACAGCGCGCTATCGGCAGAGTTGAGCAGTCCCCACATCACACCATCCAGCAACAACAGCGCGAGGGTAAACAACATGCTGTTGCGCCAGCCTTTCAATACCGCCTGCAAATAAATACCGTTCATTAACGCCCCAATCAGACTGGCGATTATCCATGCCACGGTAAAACCGGTATGTTCAGAAAGCGCCAGCAAGAGCAAATAAAACATCACCAATGAAAGCCCCACCAGCAAATATTGCATTGGGTGTAAGCGTTGCGCGGTGAGCGTTTCAAAAACAAAGAACGCCATAAAAGTCAGCGCAATCAGCAGAATGGCGTACTTAGTCGCCCGGTCCGTTAATTGGTATTGATCGGCAGGCGTCGTCACTGCGACGCTAAACGCGGGGAAGTTTTCCCAGCCGGTATCATTGCCTGAAGCAAAACGCTCACCGAGATTATTAGCAAACCAGCTGCTTTGCCATTGCGCCTGAAAACCTGACTCGCTAACTTCCCGTTTGGCTGGCAAAAAATCACCTAAAAAACTGGGATGCGGCCAGTTGCTGGTTAAGGTCATTTCGCTATTACGCCCGGCAGGCACCACAGAAAGATCGCCGGTACCGCTTAAATTCAGGGCCATATTCAGCTTCAGGTTCTGCTTGCGCCAGTCCCCTTCGGGTAAAGGGATATGCACGCCCTGCCCGCCTTGCTCTAACCCGGTGCCGGGTTCAATGGTCAGCGCCGTTCCGTTAACTTCAGGCGCTTTCACCACACCAATACCACGCGCATCCCCGACGCTAATCACAATAAATGGCTTGCCAAAGGTGATATTTGGCGCGTCGAGCTCGCCAAGACGCGAAACATCGAAATCGGCTTTTAGCGTTAAATCACTGTGCCAGACCTGACCGGTATAAATCCCTATCTTGCGTTCTTCCACGTTCTGATTGCCATCAACCATCAATGACTCAGGTAACCAAAAATGGATAAAACTTCGTTTCCGCTCCACGGTTTTATCCTCTTCCTGCACCGTATAAAGCTCGGTCACAGGAATAGCGATAAGCGGCCCAACGAGTTTTTGCGGCCCACTGGTACTTTGGCGAATCGCATCTTCCACATCGCTACGGTAATCGGCACGTTCGACAATCACCTGCCGAATCAGCATTATCGGAATCAACAACAGCAATACTGCACCAAACAGGGTGGTCATTTTCCAGAACAGGGGGGATTTCAACATAGTCTTCTCCTTTGCAATGGCAGCAGGATACGAAGGCTATGTGGGAAGAATTTGAAGCTATGTGAAGTGACGGTGAAGTCGAAGCGAGGCCAGCACGCCGCCTTCCTGCACGTTGCGCAGCGTGACTTCGCCGTTAAACAAACGGGCGACCTCACTGACGAACGCCAACCCCAGACCGCTGCTTTTTTGCCCATTTGCACGCGGCAAAGAGTAAAAGCGTTCAAAAATACGTGACAGCGCGTAGTCAGGAATACCACTACCGGTATCCAGCACCTTAAGCGTGACGTGTTCATGATCCACTTCGGCGCTTAGCGTGATGCAACCGCTCTCGGGAGTAAAATCGATGGCGTTATCCAGTAAATTCCCCAGCGCCTGCTCCAGTAACGCCGGTTCAGCAGCAACGTTAACCTCAGTAGGCATAACATGCAAAGTGATGTTTTTTTCTGCCAACTGCACGGTGCGCGCTTCGCTGACGCGGCGAAATAATGCCGCCACATCAACAGCAGTCAGAACTACTTCCTGACGATTCTCCAGTCTTGCCTGGCGTAGTAACGTTTCTACCAATGCCTGCATACGCGCATTTTGGGTCAGAATGTTGTCGGTAAAACGAGCCACCACTTCCGGTGGCGGACCTTCGCGTAAAATTTCCGCCGCGCCACGAATCGCCGCCAGTGGGCTTTTTAGCTCATGGGTTAACGCATAAACATACTGCTCAATATAGTTTTTCCCTTCCAGCTTCACGCGCATACTTTCCAGCGCCTGCGCAAGCTTACGCAGCTCGCTACTGCCGAGTTCAGGAAGAGGAACGGGCTTATTGTCAGTGACGGAATCGGCATAGCGAGTGAGCCGGGCAATGGAGCGGTTGATCCACCAAACCATGCCTGCGCCAATCACCAGTGCAATCCCCAGCAAAATGGCGCTGGCCCATAAAATTCGCCGCTCGCTGCGCTTAATGACCGGAGCCATCGCCGCGTTCGGTTTGCCTACGCTCAAAACGCCAATAAGCCGCGAGCCGTCCATAATCGGCGCGGCAACATACATCACTGAACTTTCGGGATCGGCAGGATTTTGCAACGTGCTGCGCGCACCATACTGACCACGCAACGTTAGCCAGACGTCATTCCAGCGCGAATAATCCTGCCCAACGGCTTTATTTGCCGAATCGAACAATACTTTGCCCTGCGCATCGGTCATATAGACATGATATTCATTGCGCACTTTGTTAATGCCACCGATATTGGCGCGAAACGGGCGATGTTGTAGCTGATTAAACGCCTGCGCCAGTTGCCCATGCGTTGGGTCCCCAGAGAGCAAATCGGGACGCGCCAGCTCCGCCAGCAACGTTGCGGTGTCGATCAGCGTCCCCTCCGTTGCTCTTCGCACGCCCGGTTTAACTTCTTTGACAAAAATAGCCAGTACGAACCAGGCCGCCACCGCCACCAGTAAAAAATAGCCCAGCAACAACCGCATGCCGATACGCATTACAGGCCCCTCAGGCTATATCCCATGCCGCGATGAGTATTAATCGGTGAAAGATCGGGGTTGATGGCGCGCAGCTTGGCACGCAACGTTTTAATGTGGGTATCGACGGTGCGATCGTAGGTGTCCTGCGCATCTTCCCACACGCTATCCATTAGTTGCTGGCGGGACCAGACGCGGCCTGGCGACTTGAGTAACGTCTTCAGCAATAAAAACTCATACCGCGTCAGCGTTAATGGCGTGTCAAACCAGCTGATCTGCGCCGCGGGTTCATTCAATTCAAAATGACCAATACGGATGACGGGAGACGGCGACGAGAACTTCTTCACCCGACGCAGTAAGGTGCGCACCCTGGCGCACACTTCGCGGGGTGAAAACGGTTTAGCCACATAGTCGTCAGCGCCAATTTCCAGCCCAAGCAGGCGATCGACCTCTTCACTTCGGGCCGTCAGGAACAGTACAGGTAACGCCGGATGGAGCGCCAGTAACTGGCGGCACAATTCAAAGCCGCTGATATCAGGCAAACCAACATCGAGAATCATGACATCGGGAACCTGCTGGCGAGCTTTATCCAGCACCGGCAAGCCTCGCTCAAAGACCTCGACGGCAAAACCTTCCTGCTGCAACATGTAGACCAGCGTGTCGGCTATCCCTTGCTCATCTTCCACTAACCAGACCGTTTCCCGTTGCATAAATCGCCTCTGTTATTGCCGCCACGGCATGACAGGAACCGCGCTAATCGCGTTTTTCGGCGAACCTTCTACAACTTTGTCGGAGTAAGCCAGATAAGCGAGCGCGTTGCGTTTGGCATCATAAAAGCGCACGACCTGTAACGACTTAAAGACCAGGGACGTGCGTTTTTTGAATACTACCTCGCCCTGAGCTTTGCCGTTTTTAATACGATCCGACAGTTCAATCGGCCCGACTTGCTGACAAGAAATGGCCGCATCGGAGGTATCTTCCGCCAGGCCCAATCCCCCTTTAATACCCCCGGTTTTCGCCCGGCTCACATAACAGGTGACATTTTTCACATCGGGATCGTCAAAGGCTTCCACAACAATTTTGTGATCCGGGCCGATCATTTTAAATACGGTGTCGACCGAACCAATCTCTTCTGCATGAGCCAATGGCCCCAGCATTATCAGGCTTAAAGACAGGATCAAATGCTTGTATTTCATATTGTTACCATTTTTATCTATTACACGAGCAATTAGTTCGTCACGGTAAATAACATATTGATTAAGAACAAAATCTCAATACTTTTATTTCCGTCAAGACCTAAAACATACTCTACTAAGAAAAAAACACTGAATGCTAAAACAGCAAAAAATGCTATTATCCAATTACCTGATGTCAGGTGCTCGTTGTTGAAAGGATGAGGATATTTTATGGATCAGGCCGGCATTATTCGCGACCTTTTAATCTGGCTGGAAGGTCATCTGGATCAGCCCCTGTCGCTCGACAATGTAGCGGCGAAAGCAGGTTATTCCAAGTGGCACTTACAGAGAATGTTTAAAGATGTCACTGGCCATGCTATTGGCGCGTATATTCGTGCTCGTCGTTTGTCGAAATCGGCGGTCGCACTACGCCTGACTGCGCGTCCGATTCTGGACATCGCGCTGCAATACCGCTTCGACTCTCAACAGACATTTACCCGCGCATTCAAGAAGCAGTTTGCCCAGACTCCTGCACTTTACCGCCGTTCTCCTGAATGGAGCGCCTTTGGTATTCGCCCGCCGCTGCGTCTGGGTGAATTCACCATGCCAGAGCACAAATTTGTCACCCTGGAAGATACGCCGCTGATTGGTGTTACCCAGAGCTACTCCTGTTCGCTGGAGCAAATCTCTGATTTCCGCCATGAAATGCGTTATCAGTTCTGGCACGATTTTCTCGGCAACGCGCCGACCATTCCGCCAGTGCTCTACGGCCTGAATGAAACGCGTCCGAGTCAGGATAAAGACGACGAACAAGAGGTATTCTATACCACCGCGTTAGCCCAGGATCAGGCAGATGGCTATGTACTGACGGGGCATCCGGTGATGCTGCAGGGCGGCGAATATGTGATGTTTACCTATGAAGGTCTGGGAACCGGCGTGCAGGAGTTTATCCTGACGGTATACGGAACGTGCATGCCAATGCTCAACCTGACGCGCCGTAAAGGTCAGGATATTGAGCGATACTACCCGGCAGAAGACGCCAAAGCGGGAGATCGCCCAATTAATCTGCGCTGTGAACTGCTGATTCCTATCCGCCGTTAACGCTGCAGCTCATCTAATGCAGGGGCGTCCAGATGCGAGATGTCCCCTGCGGTTTCAACGACCCAGCCAGACGCCAGCCACAGGCTTTCCTGATAATCCACGCGCGAAATAGAACAGTTACGCAGACGTAAGCGGCGCTCTGCCCATGCTGGTAATCCGAGAATCGTACTCACCAGACATCCCAGTGCAATACCATGGCTCACCAGCAGCGGTCGGCTTCCCTGCGGTAAGTCCCGGCAAGATTCCAGTGCCGCATTGACGCGATCGCTGAGCTCCTGCATTGACTCGCCTTCAGGAATACGCCCATCAACGGTGCCATTGACCAGCTGCCGACGCCAGTTCTCTTCTTCTTCGGTCAGAGAATCGATATGTCTTTTTTCCAGCACACCCATGTTTAATTCACGCAGGCGAGAATCAAAGATGATGTCACAGCCGCAGGCCTGGGCGATGATTTCCGCCGTACGCCGGGTGCGTCCTAAATCGCTACTGATGATATGCGTAATGCCAAGCTCTTTGGCACGGGTTGCCACCTGCATCGCCTGTTGCTCACCTTTGGCGGTCAGCGGGCTGTCAGACTGGCCCTGAATACGTCGCTCGGCGTTCCACTGCGTTTCACCGTGGCGGACTAGGTATACCTGTAACATGCTTTTTTTCCGTATACTGCTGTAACGTTAATTTTCTGAGTAATACTGATTATGCACCAAGTTGTCTGTGCGACCACCAATCCCGCTAAAATTCAGGCCATTCTGCAGGCATTTCACGAGATCTTCGGCGAAGGATCCTGCCATATTGCATCCGTTGCCGTCGAGAGCGGTGTACCGGAACAGCCCTTTGGCAGTGAGGAAACGCGCGCTGGCGCACGAAATCGGGTAGCAAATGCCCGCCGTTTACTTCCAGAGGCTGATTTTTGGGTGGCGATTGAAGCTGGCATTGATGGCGACAGCACTTTCAGTTGGGTGGTGATTGAAAACGCCAGCCAGCGCGGCGAGGCGCGTTCGGCTACTTTGCCGTTGCCTGCGGTGATTCTGGAAAAAGTGCGTGAAGGTGAAGCGCTTGGTCCCGTGATGTCGCGTTATACCGGTATTGATGAGATTGGTCGTAAGGAAGGGGCGATCGGCGTGTTTACCGCCGGGAAACTCACTCGCGCCAGCGTCTATCACCAGGCGGTGATCCTGGCGCTGAGTCCGTTTCATAATGCCGTGTATTAAGCGCCTGATGCGACGCTGCCGCGTCTTATCATGCCTACCAAACATATTGAAATTACGGGTATTTGTAGGACGGATAAGGCGTTCACGCCGCATCCGGCATTCGGTGCACGATGCCTGATGCGCCACGTCTTATCAGGCCTACAAAATCAATCGCTTTTCAGCAACACCTCTTCCAGCCACTGGCGCAGCTCGACGGGCGCGGCTTTCAGGCTGTTAGATCCACGCGTAATCGTCGCGATGCCTGCGCCGAGTTCATTTTTTAACTCACGCTGGCTCATTTCGCCGCGCAACAGCTCTTCGACAATACGCACGCGAGTCCCCAACGCTTCGCGCTCATCTGGCGTCAGCATCAGGTTTAACAACGGTAAATGGAGATCGTTTTGGTAGGCATTCTTAAGCAGGTCGACAAAACGTAACCACTCCTGGTGACGCTGTTCTGCCATCGCTGCTGAATAGGGTGATTGTTGGGCCATAATATGTCGCCATTGTTAGCGGGGGAAGCAAAATGCCTCCCCCGGTTGTACTCGCTAAAGAGTACGATAGCATATCATAAACGTGTGGATCAGTAACGACGTCCCCATTCCGTGGCGCTCATCAACGTCGGTTTATCCCCCATGAAATAGCGGTAGTAAGCGTCATAAGCCAGCACGTTCTTCACATAACCGCGCGTCTCGGAGAATGGAATACTCTCGACAAATGCCACTGCGTCGATACGCCCGGCGCTGTTGCCAAGCCAGGTTCGCACCCGCCCTGGTCCGGCGTTATAAGCTGCTGAGGAGAAAATACGATTATTGCCAAATTGCTGATAAACATATTGCAGGTAACTGGTGCCAATGTTGATATTCGTTTCCGGATCCAGCAATTGCCCAGGGCTGCTATAACCAGGAATAGAGAACATCTTCACCGTATGGGTCGCCGTGCCCGGCATAATCTGCATCAGGCCGCTGGCCCCTACCGGTGATTTCACTTTCGGATTCCAGGCGCTCTCCTGACGGGCAATCGCCATCGCATAGCTTTGCGGGATCTCCTTACCGCTGGTGTAGCGTTTGAAAAGATCGTTGTAAGCCAGCGGGAATCGCTCTTCCAGATGATCCCACAACTTCCCGGCGATCGTTGCCTGAACGCTAAGATCCCACCATTGGTTGTTGAAAGCATACCGCGCCAGTTGAGCTTGCTCTGTTTTTGACTTGCTCTTCACCAGATTGGCCCACTCGCTACGCGCGGTGTTATCGAGATTCCAGTACATCAACTCGCGCACGCGCGCCATCTCCGGCCCCTGAGTCAGGGCGCTGTCAACATTCTGCGGCGCTTTATCAATCTTCAGCTCATACTCTTCTCCGATGCGTTGCGCTGCAACCATCGGGTAGAAACCACGCTGTTGCATGAGTTGATGCAAAATCTCTTTTGCTTCAGCTTCACGTCCGCGTTCCAGCAATAAATCCGCCTGCCAGTAACGCCATTCATCTTTCTCTTTCGCCTCCATCGGCAAACGCGCCAGCCAGGTATTCAGGCCGCGACGATCGCCAGTGCCAAGCGCCATTCGCACACGGCGTTCAATCAACGACGTGGATTGCGAGCGCATAATGGCGTCATCGCGCCATTTCGCCTGCTCGTCGGTGACATCGTTGCCCATCAAACGCCAGGCGACGATATCGCGCAGCTCCTGAATCTGATCTTCATTAAGCTGCTGCGCCTGGGCAAGCGACGGGATCATCAGCCGTGCATTTTCAGCATCCTGCCGCGCCACACTGGCAAACGCCACCGCCGCCATTTGACGGGTAAAATCGGTCGCTCCGGTTGTACGCGCGAAGGTCAGTACCGTATTAGGGTTGTTCGCCAGTGAAATGATTGCCGAGGCGATAGTCTGGTAATCGGCAGGCATCTGCCCTGCCAGCACTGTTACCAGGCCAGTGTTACCCGCTTTCATCGCCAGACGGATACGCTCTAAATACGCCAGCGGATCTTGTTTACCTGACGCACGCCAGACGCTAAATAACTTGTCACAGGCGTTAGGCTGGCTCTTGCCGGTTAGCCACAGCTCTTTCGCCCCTTGCCAGGCTTCTTCACTCTGCCCGGTGTTCCATTTCGCATAGTAGTAATTACATTGCGCTTCGGTAGTTCCGGGCTTTTCCGGGCTAAAGGCTAACAAGCCACGCCAGTCTTCACGCCGCGCCAGTTCATTGACGAAACGAGATTGCAGCGTGCGAGCGGGAGGAAGCGTGGGGTTAGCGCGAACAAAGTTAGTGACCGTCACCGCCGGTTGATTCATCAGGTCATCGGTGATCTGGCGGTATTCCAGGTAGGGATAAAGCGGATAATCCTTCAGTCCAGGCATCATTTGTTCGACCACATCCATTTGTCGATTATCCCAGGCCTGCTTGATTTGCGCGTAACGACTACGCTGCTCATCCAGTGAGTCGGCTCGCGCCACGCTGCTGACCGTCAGCAGACAGACACCGGCAGCCAACAGCCGCCAGGTAACTTGTTTGGCTTTTTCCACAAGCGCATCCTCTAAGTGTAAATACATCAATGCAGCGTCATGCCGCGTAATAGATTTATGCTAACCAGTCATTGCCGTTTACGCCACGTTACGGACACTTTTTTACTTTTACTGCGAAGGTGATGGACCAACTGGGATTAGGCGGGGAAAAAGGCTACACTTCGCCTTTGAAAACTCATTATCACGATAAACATAGAGGCGAAGTCCAACGTGGCTCAATTCGTTTATACCATGCATCGTGTCGGCAAAGTTGTTCCGCCGAAACGTCATATTTTGAAAAACATCTCTCTGAGTTTCTTCCCTGGGGCAAAAATTGGTGTCCTGGGTCTGAACGGCGCGGGTAAGTCCACCCTGCTGCGCATTATGGCAGGCATTGATAAAGACATCGAAGGTGAAGCGCGTCCGCAGCCAGACATCAAGATTGGTTATCTGCCGCAGGAACCGCAGCTGAACCCGGAACACACCGTGCGTGAGTCCATTGAAGAAGCGGTTTCAGAAGTGGTTAACGCCCTGAAACGCCTGGATGAAGTGTATGCGCTGTACGCCGATCCGGATGCCGATTTTGACAAGCTGGCCGCTGAACAAGGCCGTCTGGAAGAGATCATTCAGGCTCACGACGGTCATAATCTGAACGTACAGCTGGAGCGTGCGGCGGATGCGCTACGTCTGCCGGACTGGGACGCGAAAATCGCTAACCTCTCCGGTGGTGAGCGTCGTCGCGTGGCGTTGTGCCGCCTGCTGCTGGAAAAACCAGACATGCTGCTGCTCGACGAACCGACCAACCACCTGGATGCCGAATCCGTGGCGTGGCTGGAACGCTTCCTGCACGACTTCGAAGGCACCGTGGTGGCGATTACCCACGACCGTTACTTCCTCGATAACGTTGCGGGCTGGATCCTCGAACTTGACCGCGGTGAAGGTATTCCGTGGGAAGGTAACTACTCCTCCTGGCTGGAGCAGAAAGATCAGCGTCTGGCGCAGGAAGCTTCACAAGAAGCGGCGCGTCGTAAGTCGATCGAGAAAGAGCTGGAGTGGGTACGTCAGGGAACTAAAGGCCGCCAGTCGAAAGGTAAAGCACGTCTGGCACGCTTTGAAGAGCTGAACAGCACCGAATACCAGAAACGTAACGAAACCAACGAACTGTTTATTCCACCTGGACCGCGTCTGGGCGATAAAGTGCTGGAAGTCAGCAACCTGCGTAAATCCTACGGCGATCGCCTGCTGATTGATGACCTGAGCTTCTCGATCCCGAAAGGGGCGATCGTCGGGATCATCGGTCCGAACGGCGCGGGTAAATCGACCTTGTTCCGTATGATCTCCGGTCAGGAACAGCCGGACAGCGGCACCATCACTTTGGGTGAAACGGTGAAACTGGCATCGGTTGATCAGTTCCGTGACTCAATGGATAACAGCAAAACCGTTTGGGAAGAAGTTTCCGGCGGGCTGGATATCATGAAGATTGGCAACACCGAGATGCCAAGCCGCGCCTACGTTGGCCGCTTTAACTTTAAAGGGGTTGATCAGGGTAAACGCGTTGGTGAACTCTCCGGTGGTGAGCGCGGTCGTCTGCATCTGGCGAAGCTGCTGCAGGTTGGCGGCAACATGCTGCTGCTCGACGAACCAACTAACGACCTGGATATCGAAACCCTGCGCGCACTGGAAAACGCCCTGCTGGAGTTCCCTGGCTGCGCGATGGTTATCTCGCACGACCGTTGGTTCCTCGACCGTATTGCCACGCACATCCTGGACTACCAGGATGAAGGTAAAGTTGAGTTCTTCGAAGGTAACTTTACCGAGTACGAAGAGTACAAGAAACGCACGCTGGGCGCAGACGCGCTGGAGCCGAAGCGTATCAAGTACAAGCGTATTGCGAAGTAATGCGTAAAATGCCGGATGCGGCGCGAACGCCTTATCCGGCCTACAAAACCAGCAATTTCAATACGTTGTAAAACTGTAGGCCTGATAAGACGCGGTAAGCGTCGCATCAGGCATTGAGCACCGAATGCCGGATGCGGCGTGAACACCTTTTCCGGTCTACAACAGCCTTAGCATCCTCAATTTCGTGGCGGGTCACCCGTGCAGGTTTTTTCAAACCTTGTTTAATCTCGACAGCCTCTTCCAGAGAGGTTTTCAACTCATCAAAAAAACTCATTTTATACCTCGCCTTTGAGCAGTTTCATCACGGTTATCTCTGCTCCCCCATCATCTCCCGCACCAGCTCCACGCAGCGCAGGAAACGGCTGTCGTAATCTTCCTCTTCAACCCGCACAAATTCGATATTGTTCTCTTCCAGCATCTCCACCAGCAGATTCTGGAACTCTTTACGATCCACCGAACTGCCGAGGCTGCGTAAACCATCCGCCACCCACGGCGTGTTGTTCTCCAGCAGGATCACCAGATCGAAACGGTATTCATCAATCAGCGCCTGCACGAACGGATGTTCCCGCCCTTCGTACTTTTTGCAGAACGCCTGAGTGGTGACAAAATCGGTATCGATAAATGCCACTTTATTGGCATATTTCACCGCAAAATCAATGTATTGAGCGTGGCCCAGCGCGATTTTATCGTAGTCAGAATACTGCAATGCGATCTCATCACCGCCGAGGTGTGAAAAGACATAATCGCGGCCATATTCCCACGCACTGGTGGTGTTGAAGATATTGGCAAGTTTGTTTACCAGGGTGGATTTACCGCTCGACTCGCCGCCAAGGATCGCCACGGTACGCACAAAAAACGGCTTCACTTCGGTAGGAATATATTCCCAGTAGCGGAACGGGTTTTCGCGGATCTGCGCACCGCTGATACTCATAAAGGTACGTTTCGGATCGACCAGCACCGTCTCGATCCCCAGATGTTCCATATACTGTGGCGCATCGGCTTCTTCCGAGGTGTAGATCAGATCCGGCTGGATCCCTTTTTCAGCCATAAACTTTTTGATACCGTTGCTCCACACATCCCAGCCGTGCGGATACGGCTCCATGCCCTCTTCGTTGAAAGCATGAATGCGAATATTTTTCTGATATTTAAAAGTTTGCAATAACCAGCGCAGACGATCCGGCACGGTCGGCTGCTGCGACATGGCACTGTCTTCGAACAACGCGCGGTCACGGGTATCGTCAAAACCCATAATGATATGCAGCTCGTCAACCTGGCTACAGGCGCGCTGGATAAGGTAGATATGTCCGGTATGCAGTGGGTAGAACTTACCGAATACGACACCGATCGTTTTCTTCTGCCGGGGAAACTCAAGCCCCAAAAAACGGTGCAACGCCTCCAGCTTTTGCGCGCTGGGGCTTTTGATTTTGGCATTCAGTAACTGGCTTAAATACCCTTTGGTCATACCGCTGGCATCAGCTACCTGCTGTAGCGTGCAGCCCTGTTGCTTGATGGCAGTTTTCAGGTAATCAAATGACGACATATCTCCCTCCGTATTTCTCATTATAAGTCGTCGAACACGCTAAGCGCGTCGGAGAGTTTTTTAACGCCAAAAATCTGCATCCCTTCCGGCGCTTTTTTCGGTACGTTAGCCGCCGGAACAATCGCCCGGCGAAAACCGTGTTTCGCCGCTTCAGAGATTCGTTCCTGACCGCTGGGCACCGGGCGGATCTCCCCTGCCAGCCCGACTTCACCAAACACCACCAGATCCTGCGGTAGCGGTCTGTCACGCAGGCTGGAAACCATCGCCAGCAGTAACGCTAAGTCGGCGCTGGTTTCGGTTACCTTTACGCCGCCGACCACGTTCACAAACACATCCTGATCGGCCATTTGCAGACCACCGTGACGGTGCAAGACAGCCAGCAGGATTGCCAGACGGTTTTGTTCCAGCCCCACTGCCACGCGGCGCGGATTCGCCATCATCGAGTGATCGACCAGCGCCTGAATCTCCACCAGCAACGGACGCGTTCCTTCCCACACCACCATCACGGAGCTGCCGGAGGTCACTTCATCTCCGCGACTTAAGAAAATTGCCGAAGGGTTGCTGACTTCACGCAGCCCCTGTTCGGTCATCGCGAAGACGCCCAGCTCATTCACCGCGCCGAAGCGGTTTTTATGGCTGCGCAAGGTGCGAAAACGGGAGTCGGCATCGCCATCCAAAAGCACCGAACAGTCGATACAGTGTTCCAGCACTTTCGGGCCAGCCAGCGAACCATCTTTGGTTACGTGCCCCACCATGACAATCGCCACACCGCGCGTTTTGGCGAAGCGTGTCAAATAAGCCGCCGTTTCACGCACCTGCGCCACGCTACCAGGCGATGACTGTACATCCGCCATATGCATCACCTGGATCGAGTCAATTACCATCAGCTTCGGTTGCTCTTCTTCGGCAATCAGGCAGATCTGTTCGATGCTGGTTTCCGACAACATATTGAGATTGTCAGTCGGCAGGCCAAGGCGATGAGCGCGCATTGCCACCTGTTGCAGCGACTCTTCGCCGGTGACATACAGCGTTTTCATCTGCTGGGCCAGTTTGCACAGCGTTTGCAGTAGCAGCGTGGATTTCCCCGCACCAGGGTTACCGCCAATCAGAATGGCACTTCCTGGCACCACGCCGCCGCCTAGTACGCGGTCGAACTCTTTAAATCCGGTGGAAAAACGCGGCAGCTCTTCAAGGCTGATATCGGAGAGTTTCTGGACTTTTGCCACCCCGGCGCTACCGGCATAGCCGCTGAGACGCTCGTTACGCGCCACCGTAGGCGACGCAGCAAGACGCACCTCGGTGATGGTGTTCCAGGCATGACAGGCACTGCACTGCCCCTGCCAGCGCGGATAATCGGCCCCGCATTCATTACAAACAAAGGCGCGTTTTGGAGCTTTTGCCACGGTGTACCTCGTTAATGCTGTGCCGCCCGCAGGATGGCGGGCGAGCAATTACTTCTGATTCAGGCTGCCTGAGAGGATGCAGAATACCCCCATCAGGTCAGCGTGACGGATGGTGACTTCCGCCTTTTCATTCACTTTTGGCTTGGCATGGTAGGCAATCCCCAGCCCTGCCGCTTTGATCATCGGCAGGTCATTGGCTCCATCGCCAATCGCCACGGTCTGCGCCAGCGGGATTTCATACTCCTGCGCGAGGCGAGTCAGAGTTTTCGCTTTGTACTGCGCGTCTACGATGTCGCCGATCACATTGCCGGTAAATTTACCGTCCATGATCTCCAGTTCATTGGCTACCACGGCTGTCAGGCGCAGCTTGTCGCGCAGGTATTCAGCAAAGAAAGTAAAGCCGCCGGAGGCAATCGCCACTTTCCAGCCCAGCGTTTCCAGCTTGAGCACCAGTTGCGTTAAGCCTGGCATCAGCGGCAGATTTTCACGCACCTGTTGCAGAATATTGGCGTCAGCGCCTTTCAGCGTCGCCACGCGGCTGCGCAGGCTGGCGGTAAAATCGAGTTCGCCGCGCATCGCCCGTTCGGTTACTTCCGCCACCATCTCGCCCGTTCCGGCCAGTTTGGCAATTTCATCAATACATTCAATCTGGATGGCGGTGGAATCCATGTCCATCACCAGCAAACCCGGCGTGCGCAGGTGCGGGATTTTTCCCAGCGGCGCGACATCCAGCTGCGCTTCGTGGGCCAGGCGTGTAGCCCGTGCGGTGAGTGAACCTGCCAGACGAATCACCTGATAATCTTCCACGCACCAGGCGGCAACAATCACCATCGCCGCACCCAGTTTGCTCTGGTATTGGGTCAGACGCTGTTTATCCAGCCCACGACCATACAGCAGCCAGCCGCTACGACCTGCGTGGTAATCCAGTGGCATCACTTCATCACCACTTAATGAAAGAGGCAGACCCGGCCATAAAGAGACATCTTCAGGCAGGTCGCACCAGGTAATGTTAGGCATTAAGGCTCCTGTAAAATCGTTCGAAGCAGGGAAAATAACGCATGAGGCTACCTTGTATCCATTGCTTCTGGCAACATTAAGTCTCAAATTTTCAAAGGGTGGAAGATGGCTCGCACAAAACTGAAATTCCGGCTACATCGGGCAGTGATTGTCCTGTTCTGTCTTGCCTTGTTAGTGGCACTGATGCAGGGGGCGTCATGGTTTAGTCAAAACCACCAGCGACAGCGTAATCCACAGCTGGAAGAACTGGCCCGCACCCTGGCGCGTCAGGTGACGCTGAACGTTGCACCGCTGATGCGTACCGACTCACCGGATGAAAAACGCATTCAGGCGATCCTCGATCAGTTAACGGATGAAAGCCGTATCCTCGACGCGGGTGTGTATGACGAACAAGGCGATCTTATCGCCCGTTCTGGCGAAAGCGTCGAAGTGCGCGACCGGCTGGCGCTCGACGGCAAAAAAGCGGGCGGCTATTTTAACCAGCAGATTGTCGAACCCATTGCCGGGAAAAACGGACCGCTCGGCTATCTGCGCCTGACGCTCGACACCCATACGCTCGCCACCGAAGCCCAACAGGTGGATAACACCACTAACATTTTACGCCTGATGTTGCTGCTCTCACTGGCAATCGGCGTAGTGCTGACCCGCACGCTGCTACAGGGTAAACGTACCCGCTGGCAGCAATCGCCCTTCCTGTTAACCGCCAGCAAACCGGTGCCGGAAGAGGAAGAAAGCGAGAAAAAAGAGTGACCCATTACTACAAGAAAGGAAATCGTTATGTCCACATTACGCCTGCTCATCTCTGACTCTTACGACCCGTGGTTTAACCTGGCGGTGGAAGAGTGTATTTTTCGCCAAATGCCCGCCACGCAGCGCGTTCTGTTTCTCTGGCGCAATGCCGACACGGTAGTAATTGGTCGCGCGCAGAACCCGTGGAAAGAGTGTAATACCCGGCGGATGGAAGAAGATAACGTCCGCCTGGCGCGGCGCAGTAGCGGTGGCGGCGCGGTGTTCCACGATCTCGGCAATACCTGTTTTACCTTTATGGCTGGCAAGCCGGAGTACGATAAAACCATCTCCACGTCGATTGTGCTCAATGCTCTGAACGCGCTCGGCGTCAGCGCCGAAGCGTCCGGACGTAACGATCTGGTGGTGAAAACCGCCGAAGGCGACCGCAAAGTCTCAGGATCGGCCTATCGCGAAACCAAAGATCGTGGCTTCCACCACGGCACCTTGCTGCTCAATGCCGACCTCAGCCGCCTGGCAAACTATCTCAATCCGGATAAAAAGAAACTGGCGGCGAAAGGCATTACCTCAGTGCGTTCCCGCGTGACCAACCTCACCGAGCTGTTGCCGGGGATCACCCATGAGCAGGTTTGCGAGGCCATAACCAAGGCCTTTTTCGCCCATTATGGCGAGCGTGTAGAAGCGGAAATCATCTCCCCAGACAAAACGCCAGACTTGCCAAACTTCGCCGAAACCTTTGCCCGTCAGAGTAGCTGGGAATGGAACTTCGGTCAGGCTCCGGCATTCTCGCATCTGCTGGATGAACGCTTTACCTGGGGCGGCGTGGAACTGCATTTCGACGTTGAAAAAGGCCATATCACCCGCGCCCAGGTGTTTACCGACAGCCTCAACCCCGCGCCGCTGGAAGCCCTCGCCGGACGACTCCAAGGCTGCCTGTACCGCGCAGATATGCTGCAACAGGAGTGCGAAGCGCTGTTGGTTGACTTCCCGGAACAGGAAAAAGAGCTACGGGAGTTATCGGCATGGATGGCTGGGGCGGTAAGGTAACTCGCTGATTAAAATATCCAAGGAAGGAAATATGATCGATCTGGAAAACCAGGAACGGGAGATTATCAATTTAATGTTCAGCCAGCGTATTTCCTGGCTAGCCGCCGTGCGTATCAGGCATAAATTATCGCTTGCTGAAGTAAGTAAAATGTTAGGTATCTCGATTAATTCTCTAAAACAGATCGAAAAGACGGAACGGCTTAGCTCAAACATCAAAAGCAAAATGGCAGAAATTTATGGTTGTCCACCAGAGTTGCTGATATGCCCTTCCTGGATGACGGCTGAACATAAATGAATAGATTCGTGAATAGATACTAAAAAGCCGGAGCAGTCCCCCACTCCGGCTTAACACGACAATCGCCTTGCAGCGAAACACAATTACTCTTTATCGCCCAGCAGAACGGATTCCAGTGCGATTTTGATCATGTCGTTGAAGGTGGTCTGACGCTCAGCGGCAGTGGTCTGCTCGTGAGTGCGGATGTGGTCAGACACGGTGCAGATGGTCAGGGCTTTCGCGCCAAATTCTGCAGCGACGCCGTAGATACCAGCCGCTTCCATTTCCACGCCGAGGATGCCGTATTTTTCCATCACGTCGAACATTTCGCCGTCCGGAGAGTAGAACAGGTCAGCGGAGAACAGGTTACCCACGCGAGCATCAATGCCCAGTGCTTTAGCTGCATCTACTGCGTTACGCACCATGTCGAAGTCAGCGATAGCTGCGAAGTCATGGTCTTTAAAGCGGATACGGTTAACTTTGGAATCGGTGCAGGCACCCATACCAATCACCACGTCACGCAGTTTTACGTGCGGCAGAACAGCGCCACAGGAACCAACGCGGATAATTTTCTTCACGCCGAAATCGGTGATCAGTTCTTTGGTGTAGATGGAGCAGGACGGGATACCCATACCGTGACCCATTACGGAAATTTTGCGGCCTTTGTAAGTACCAGTGAAGCCCAGCATACCGCGTACGTTGTTCACTTCACGGGCATCTTCAAGGAAAGTTTCAGCAATATACTTCGCACGCAGCGGGTCGCCTGGCATCAAAACTACGTCAGCGAAATCGCCCATTTCTGCATTAATGTGTGGGGTAGCCATTGTTTTATCCTTTTTGTGACATAACAAAGGCGGAGTCAACGCTCCGCCCAAATCCATCAGAACATGGCTTTGCCATATTCCATATCAGAAGTACCAAAATATTTTGCCAGAGTCTGGCCGATATCCGCGAAGGTTTCACGGTGACCCAGTGAGCCCGGTTTTACTTTCGGGCCGTAAACCAGTACCGGAATGTGTTCACGCGTGTGGTCAGTACCGGTCCAGGTCGGATCACAGCCGTGGTCAGCGGTAAGGATCAGGATGTCGTCATCGCGCAGCAGAGACATCAGCTCCGGCAGACGGCGGTCGAACAGTTCCAGACCCGCAGCATAACCGGCGACGTCGCGACGGTGGCCCCAGGAAGAGTCGAAGTCAACGAAGTTGGTGAAGACGATGGTGTTATCACCCGCTTCTTTCATCTCTTTGATGGTGGCGTCAAACAGCGCGTCCAGGCCAGTCGCTTTCACTTTTTTGGTGATACCGCAGTTGGCGTAGATGTCCGCAATTTTACCGACAGAAACCACCTGGCCGTGTTTTTCATCAACCAGTTTCTGCAGCACGGTCGGTGCTGGCGGCTCAACAGCCAGGTCG
Organism: Escherichia sp. WS1152; assembly: GCF_046487665.1. NCBI lineage: Bacteria > Pseudomonadati > Pseudomonadota > Gammaproteobacteria > Enterobacterales > Enterobacteriaceae > Escherichia > Escherichia sp. WS1152. The sequence continues at coordinate 248,852 of NZ_JBJQJA010000003.1, forward strand.
TGACGGTTACCGGTACGCTGGAAGTTACCGGCTTTGTCGCCGATAAACGGACGAGCGATAACACGACCGATATTGTAGCCGCCGTTGGTCAGCTCTTCACGGGCGATTTCGCACAGTTCGTAGAGTTTATCCAGACCGAAAGTTTCTTCATGACAGGCAATCTGGAACACGGAGTCAGCGGAGGTATAGAAAATCGGCTTGCCGGTTTTCATGTGCTCTTCGCCCAGTTGATCCAGAATGACCGTACCGGAAGAGTGGCAGTTACCGAGGTAACCCGGCAGATTAGCGCGTTCGACCAGTTTATCCAGCAGCTCTTGCGGGAAGCTGTTTTCGTGATCGGAGAAATATCCCCACTCAAACAGAACCGGGACACCGGCGATTTCCCAGTGACCAGACGGGGTATCTTTACCGGATGACATTTCGTGCGCCCATGCGTACGCGCCGATAACTTCAGCGTTGCCGTCCATTCCCGCCGGAATGAAACCGGTAGAACCTTCGTGTGCTTTCGCCAGCCCCAGACGGGTCAGATTTGGCAGATTGAGCGGGCCTTTACGACCGTTATCAGCTTCGCCTTTGGCACAAGCTTCAGCGATATGACCCAGGGTGTCAGCCCCGACGTCACCAAAGCGTTCTGCATCTTCTGTAGCGCCGATGCCGAATGAGTCCAGCACCATAATAAATGCACGTTTCATATGTTCTCCGTACTCAGTGCTTCAAATTTAAATGATCAGATCAGTATACCGTTATTCGCTGATACGGCGATAGACAGTTGGTGTGCTTTCCGGTGCTTTATCGGCAAGTTTAATTGCCGCTTTCACCGCTTTCGCCGCTTCCTGCCAGCTGTTTTCGTCTTTCGCGTGGATAACCGCCAGCGGACGCTGACCGTCTACCTGGTCGCCCAGACGTGCCATATCAGTAAAGCCGACGCTGTAATCGATGGTGTCAGATGCCTGACGGCGTCCGCCGCCCATTGCAACCACTGCCATCCCCAGCGCGCGGGTATCCATTTCACTGACAAAACCTTCGGTATCAGCATAGACTGCTTTCGTCAGCATCGCTGTCGGCAGATACTTCGCGTAGTTCTCAACGAAGTCGGTCGGGCCTTTTTGTGCCGCTACCATACGACCAAAGACTTCTGCCGCTTTACCGTTGTCCAGCACCGCCTGCAATTTCGCGCGCGCTTCGGCGTCATCTTTCGCCAGTTTGCCGGAGATCAGCATCTCCACACACAGCGCCATCGTGACATCAAACAGACGCGGGTTACGATATTCACCCGTCAGGAACTGCACCGCTTCACGAACTTCAACCGCGTTACCTGCACTGGAGGCCAGTACCTGATTCATGTCGGTGAGCAGCGCGGTGGTGCGCACGCCAGCGCCGTTAGCCACGCCAACAATCGCTTCGGCAAGGGCTTCAGAGAGTTCGTAGGTCGGCATAAACGCGCCGCTACCCACTTTCACGTCCATCACCAGCGCGTCCAGACCTTCCGCCAGTTTCTTCGCCAGGATCGAGGCAGTGATCAGCGGGATGGAGTCCACGGTTGCGGTAATATCGCGGGTCGCGTAGAAACGTTTATCTGCCGGAGCCAGTGAGCTGGTCTGGCCAATAATCGCCACACCGACGTCTTTAATAATTTCGCGGAAACGGTTGTCATCCGGGAAAATGTCGAAGCCAGGGATGGATTCCAGTTTGTCGAGCGTACCGCCAGTATGACCGAGGCCACGACCGGAGATCATCGGAATATAGCCGCCGCAGGCTGCGACCATCGGCCCCAACATCAGCGAAGTGACATCGCCGACGCCACCGGTGGAGTGTTTATCAACAATCGGTCCATTCAGATGCAGGCTTTTCCAGTCGAGAACGGTTCCTGAATCTCGCATCGCCATGGTCAGCGAGACACGCTCAGGCATTGTCATATCGTGGAAGAAAATGGTCATCGCGAGGGCGGCAATCTGCCCTTCGGAGATAGTGTTGTCGCGAATACCGTTGATAAAGAAACGAATTTCTTCATCGCTCAGCGCATGACCATCACGTTTTTTACGAATAATTTCTTGTGCGAGAAACAAGGTAACCTCCCGAGGAAAAGAGTATGAGGCGGCTTTTGCCGGATGCGTCTACGCCTTATCCGGCCTACGGGTAGATACGTCTCGTAGGCCTGATAAGCGCAGCGCATCAGGCGTAAAGCATCTTACTTAGTAGCTGCTGGCGCTCTTACCGTCGCCGTGGCCCAGCGCTTTCAGCAGGCTTGCCAGCAGGCTGGAAGCGCCAAAGCGGTAGTGACGCGCATCAGCCCAGTCAGCACCGAACAGTTCATCTGCGATGGCGAGATATTTCTGCGCATCTTCCGCAGTACGCACGCCGCCCGCCGGTTTGAAACCAACGGTTTTTTCTACGCCCATATCACGGATCACTTCCATCATGATGCGCGCGCTTTCCGGCGTCGCGTTCACAGCCACTTTACCGGTAGAGGTTTTGATGAAGTCCGCACCCGCTTTGATGGAGATTTCAGACGCTTTACGGATCAGCGCTTCGTCTTTCAGTTCGCCGGTTTCGATGATCACTTTCAGCAGTACATTCGCTGCCGCGCAAGCCTCTTTACAGGCTTTCACCAGGTCAAAACCAACCTGCTCGTTACCCGCCATCAGCGCGCGGTACGGGAACACAACGTCAACTTCATCAGCACCGTAGGCGATTGCCGCACGGGTTTCTGCCAGTGCGATGTCGATGTCGTCGTTACCGTGTGGGAAGTTGGTTACCGTAGCAATACGGATTTCCGGGGTGCCCTGCTCTTTCAGTGTTTTGCGAGCAATCGGGATAAAGCGAGGATAGATACAGATAGCGGCGGTATTGCCGACCGGAGTTTTGGCCTGATGACACAGAGCAATTACTTTCTCGTCGGTGTCGTCGTCATTCAGGGTGGTCAGGTCCATCAATTTCAGTGCACGCAGGCTGCTTGCTTTCAGATCAGTCATTTCATTCTCCTGGCTTGTCGCCAATAAAATTCACCTTGCGAGTTTGTTAGTATTCTAACATCTACTCCGCAACACACTTCGATATACATCACAATTAAGGAAATCTACTTACAAGTTTGCATCACTATAATGCGATCTGGTTCAAATAATTCACTTTCAAATGAATGCGTCAGTGGTGGCAAACGCATCAGGATCAAAGTGAACATCACGAAACTTCTTACAATGGCGCATCACCTTCGGCATAAAAGGAAAAGAAGATGCCCACTTCTCATGAAAATGCACTGCAACAACGTTGCCAGCAAATTGTCACCAGCCCAGTGCTTAGCCCGGAGCAGAAGCGCCATTTTCTGGCACTGGAAGCAGAAAACAATCTGCCTTACCCACAGCTTCCTGCCGAAGCCCGCCGCGCGCTGGATGAAGGTGTAATCTGCGATATGTTTGAAGGTCATGCGCCGTACAAACCGCGCTATGTCTTACCCGATTACGCCCGTTTTCTGGCGAACGGTTCCGAATGGCTGGAGCTGGAAGGCGCGAAAGATCTTGATGACGCACTCTCTCTGCTGACCATTCTTTACCACCACGTACCGTCGGTCACATCGATGCCGGTCTACCTGGGGCAACTGGATGCGTTGTTGCAACCGTATGTTAGAATTCTAACACAAGACGAGATCGATGTTCGAATAAAACGTTTCTGGCGTTACCTCGACAGAACCCTGCCAGACGCCTTTATGCACGCCAATATCGGCCCGTCTGATTCGCCCATTACCCGCGCGATCTTACGTGCAGACGCAGAGTTGAAGCAGGTTTCACCGAACCTGACCTTTATCTACGATCCTGAAATCACCCCTGATGACCTGCTGCTGGAAGTGGCGAAGAACATCTGTGAATGTAGCAAACCGCACATCGCCAACGGTCCGGTGCATGATAAAATTTTCACAAAAGGGGGCTACGGGATTGTGAGCTGTTACAACTCACTGCCGCTGGCGGGTGGTGGCAGCACGCTGGTACGCCTTAACCTGAAAGCCATTGCCGAGCGCAGCGAATCGCTGGATGACTTCTTTACGCGCACTCTACCGCACTACTGCCAGCAGCAGATCGCCATCATCGATGCGCGGTGTGAATTCCTCTATCAACAATCACACTTCTTTGAGAATAGCTTCCTGGTGAAAGAAGGGCTGATTAACCCTGAACGTTTTGTGCCAATGTTTGGCATGTATGGGCTGGCGGAAGCGGTTAACTTGCTGTGTGAGAAAGAAGGGATTGCCGCGCGCTACGGTAAAGAAGCCGCCGCAAATGAAGTGGGTTATCGCATCAGCGCGCAACTGGCGGAGTTTGTCGCCAATACCCCCGTGAAATATGGCTGGCAAAAACGCGCCATGTTACACGCACAGTCGGGGATCAGTTCCGATATCGGCACCACGCCGGGCGCGCGTTTGCCGTATGGCGATGAGCCAGATCCGATCACCCATCTGCAAACTGTCGCCCCGCATCATGCTTATTATTATTCCGGCATCAGCGACATTCTGACGCTCGACGAAACCATCAAACGTAATCCGCAGGCGCTGGTACAGCTTTGCCTCGGTGCCTTTAAAGCCGGAATGCGTGAATTTACCGCCAATGTCAGCGGTAACGATCTGGTTCGCGTTACCGGTTATATGGTGCGTTTGTCGGATTTAGAAAAATATCGCGCCGAAGGTTCACGCACCAACACCACCTGGCTGGGCGAAGAAGCCGCACGCAACACTCGTATTCTGGAACGCCAGCCGCGCGTGATAAGCCATGAACAGCAGATGCGCTTTAGTCAGTAAGATTATCCCCTTCTCCTGCGTTGACGGGCCAGGCAGTCGTCTGGCTCTGTTTTTGCAGGGCTGCAATCTGCGCTGCAAAAACTGTCACAATCCGTGGACGATGGGACGTTGCAATGACTGTGGGGAGTGCGTGCCACAGTGTCCGCATCAGGCGTTGCAGATTGTTGACGGCAAAGTGGTGTGGAACGCTGTGGTCTGCGAGCAATGTGATACCTGCCTGAAGAGGTGTCCGCAACATGCCACACCAATGGCGCAATCCATGAGCGTGGAGGAGGTGCTTAGCCATGTGCGCAAAGCGGTGCTGTTTATTGAAGGGATAACGGTAAGCGGCGGCGAAGCCACGACCCAACTGCCGTTTGTAGTGGCGCTGTTTACTGCCATCAAAAACGATCCGCAACTGTGCCATCTCACCTGCCTCGTGGACAGTAACGGTATGTTGAGCGAAACCGGCTGGGAAAAATTGCTCCCGGTGTGCGACGGCGCAATGCTCGATCTCAAAGCGTGGGGGAGCGAATGTCATCAACAATTAACCGGACGCGATAATCAGCAGATTAAGCGCAGCATCTGTTTGCTGGCAGAGCGCGGCAAGCTGGCGGAACTGCGTTTGCTGGTAATCCCTGGCCAGGTGGATTATTTGCAACACATCGAAGAACTGGCGGTGTTTATCAAGGGACTTGGCGATGTTCCGGTACGCCTGAACGCGTTTCATGCCCACGGCGTGTATGGCGAGGCGCAAAGCTGGGCGAGCGCCACGCCGGAAGACGTTGAGCCGTTGGCTGATGCGTTACGGGAGCGCGGGGTGAGCCGGTTAATATTTCCGGCGCTGTATTTGTGACATGCCGGATACGGCCTACGGTTCGGCACAGACTTGTAGGCCTGATAAGACGCGTCAAGCGTCGCATCAGGCATTGTGCGCCAACTGCCGGATGCGGCGTGAACGCCTTATCCGGCCTACGGTTCGGCACAAACCTGTAGGCATGATAAGACGCGTTAAGCGTCGCATCAGGCATTATGCGCCGACTGCCGGATGCTGCCTACGAAGGGCAAACTACCCACGAACGTTAAACACCGCATACGTGTTATTAAGCAACACTTCGGCAATCTCATTCACCGGTTCCCGGCGCAACTCGCAAAGCACGGCAAACACACGGGCAGCCTGTTCCGGGCGGTTAGGCTGCCCCTGAAAACCGTTGAGCGGCATATCCGGCGCATCGGTTTCCAGCAACAACGATGCCAGCGGTAATTTTGCGATGACATCGCGGGTTTTACTGGCGCGTGGATAGGTGATAGTACCGCCTACGCCGATTTTGTAGCCCAGCTGTACAAACCGCTCGGCCTGTTGCAGGCTGCCGGAAAAACCGTGAACCACGCCAGTGCGCGATAAATCGTGGCGTTTAAGATGCATCGCCAGTTTGTCGTGTGTGCGCCGTGAATGCAGGATCACCGGCAGATCGTAGCGTTTCGCCAGTTTCAGTTGTTCGTCGAGTAACCACTGCTGCCTCTCAAATTGCGGATCGTCGCCAAAGAGATCCAGACCGATCTCCCCCACCGCCACCACCTTCGCCGGACGCCTTTCCAGCGCCTGCTGTAGCTGCTCAAGAGACACATCGCTATGTTTTTCCAACATACCAGGATGCAAGCCCAATGCGGCATACAGCGGTTGATAATTTTCCGCTAACGCCTGCACGCGGGCAAAATTTGCCGCCTCGGTTGCCGGAACAATGATCTTGCCTACGCCCGCTTGTGCCGCGCGTTGCAGGCTAGCCTCTTCATCACCGCTAAACGGCGGAAAATCAAAATGGCAGTGAGTGTCGATAAAACGGCAAATCAAGCCAGATCCTCATTGTTAAATGTCGGGTCGTTCGCCTGCGGAGCGTCGCTCACTTCGGCAACCAGTGTATCGTTGGCGACTGGCGCAGGCGGAATGACAATCGATTCCGGCGTCACCACTGGCACCAGATGGCGGGTAAGCGGCGCTTTTTCAGTTAATAGCTTGCCAACCGTGGCGAGGAAATAACGACCGCATAAACGCCCAAGTTTATAGTCTTCGCGCAGCGCCGGAATCCGACTGCCAAGCGCGATACTATGTAATGGCTTCGGCGGATAAATTTCGAATATCCGCAGCTTGCCCGGTGGTTTCTCAATAAATTGCTGAATGTCACGATAGCTGGTTTCATGATGCTGTACCAGATTGACCAGCGGTTGCAGGCTACTGTCGCCCAGCCAGCGTTCCATGCGTTTAAACCACTGCGGCGTATAGTACATTTGCGACGGCACAGTGCGGATGACGACCAACGTTTTAGCGCCCTGCCTTGCCGCCTCTTTAACCGGAATCGCATCACTGATCCCGCCATCCAGGTAGTTAATGCCTTCCAGCGACACTCCGCTACGATAAAAGCCAGGTATCGCACTGGAGGCGCGAATCACATCCAGCCAGTTTTGTTTGGTTGGTAAAAAGTAATTCGGCGCGTAGTCATCCTGACGACAGGCGCACATATAAAACGATTTGCCGCTGTCAAACAACCGCGCGGCGGTATCCATTTGCAACGGCATCTGGCTTGCAGTGGCCTCCACCAGCCAGTCGAGATCGATAAGATTTCCTCCACGGACAAAGCGCAATGGATCGAAAAATTCGCGTTTTGTGGTATAGCGCATGATGACTTTGCGCGCGTAACCGGGCTGATTGCAGATAAACGCCGAGAGGTTCTGCGCCCCGGCAGATGTGCCGAGATAAAGATCGAAAGGATTAAACTGCGCGCGCATAAACTCATCCAGCACGCCAGCCGTGAAAATTCCACGCTGCCCGCCGCCTTCGCACACCAGAGCTATTCGTCCAGGCTGGAACGGCCTTAGCGACAACGGCGCAATATTACCAAGCGTTACAGGTATTCGCTGCCCCACTTCTGCCTTCCTGTTTTTGTTGTGAAAGAAAGACAAAGTAACGCAATTTATTATTCGCTAAAACCGCAAAAGCCAGTCCGCTGGACTGGCTTTGGATAAAATTTTCTTAATGGTCTGAAATCTAGGGTCGTTTTCGGCCCATGAACAAACTCACCAGGAACAGAATAATCCCGACGACAAAGACAATTTTAGCTGCGCCTGCAGCGGTACCGGCCAGACCACCAAACCCAAGTGCGGCGGCGATTAACGCGATAACCAGAAATATGATGCCCCAACGAAACATAAGCGTCTCCTTTACCATAGTTAATGTCACCGCTTGATATGAGCGTGAAAATCACTCAATGCGATATTTTTAGTGTGGTGCACATCGCGCCTCCCGACAAAGTTCGGGAGGACGAATTACGACGAATTACTTAGTTTTCAGATCATTTTTAACGCTTTTCACACCATCTACCGCTTTGGCGATACTTTCAGCACGGTCACTTTGTGCCTGAGAATCTACGGTACCGGAGAGCTGAACCACGCCATCGGTGGTTTCAACTTTCACATGACGGGAAGGGACGATATCGTCCGCCAGCAGTTTGGCTTTGATTTCACTGGTGGTGGCAGTGTCACCTGCGTAGCCCTTCACAGAGCCTTCTTTAGCGTCGCGAACGTGCAGTTTGTCACTGACAGAGGTCACGCCTTCAACGCCTTTCGCCACTTTCACTGCCTCTTCGGCCTGGGCCTGACTTTCAACGAAACCGCTCAGGGTCACGACTTTTTGATCGGTTTTGACAGAGATATCGGTGCTCTTGATGTTGTCATGATCCACCAGCGCCGCCTTCACTTTCGCGGTGATGGCGCTGTCATCCATGAAATTACCGACTTTATTCATAGAGCTATCGACTTTTTGCCCTGCGCTTTCATTGGTAGTTTGTGCGTTGTTTTCCGCGTAGGCAGAGCCGGTCGCGACGGCAGAGGTCAACATTACAGCCAGCAGAGTTTTCGAAATCTTCAGTCTTGTCATAGTCATCGATTTATTCCTGTATGTTTGCTCGTAATTTGAGCCTGGCAACACGAGGTTGCATTGCTGAATAGGGAGAGACTTCACCCTCTACAGAAGTCAATGGTCGCCATCACAAAAGCGATGAGTGATGAATAACGACCATTACAGCCTCTGAGTCAGTTATTAATATCGGTAGAATGACAATCGACGGCTTTAGATACTGATATCTACGCATTGAACGGTATTTAACGCCGTCAGAAATGTCATCACTTTGTTAAATATAGATCACAATTTTGAAACCGCTCGGGATATCAGCGAAAACATAAGCAAAAGTGAATGTTTTAAGAACATTCCGTAAGCGGCTAATAAGGAAGGGAAATTGACAGGGCGCAGCGGCTACCGCGCCCTGGAGGCAAGAATTAATGCTCGCGGGTCTGGTGGAACTGAACGTCCGGATAACGTTCCTGTGCCAGGCGCAGGTTGACCATGCTGGTAGCGATGTAAGCGAGGTTATCGCCGCCATCAAGCGCCAGTTGGCTTTCGTTCTTACGCTTGAACTCTTCGAATTTCTTCGCGTCTGCACATTCTACCCAGCGGGCAGTGGCAACGTTGACTGACTCATACACTGCTTCAACGTTGTATTCGCTCTTCAGGCGCGCTACCACCACATCAAACTGCAGCACACCAACTGCACCAACGATCAGATCGTTGTTGGAGATTGGACGGAACACCTGCACCGCGCCCTCTTCGGAAAGCTGTACCAGCCCTTTGAGCAGCTGTTTTTGCTTCAGCGGATCTTTCAGGCGGATACGACGGAACAGTTCTGGTGCGAAGTTCGGAATACCGGTGAACTTCATCATCTCACCCTGGGTAAAGGTGTCGCCGATCTGAATGGTGCCGTGGTTGTGCAGGCCGAGGATATCGCCCGGATACGCTTCTTCAACGTGCGAACGGTCACCCGCCATAAAGGTCAGCGCGTCGGAGATCACCACATCTTTCGCAGTGCGCACCTGGCGCAGTTTCATGCCTTTTTCATATTTACCGGACACCACACGCATAAACGCCACGCGGTCGCGGTGTTTCGGGTCCATGTTGGCCTGAATTTTAAATACGAAGCCGGTAAATTTATCTTCGCTCGCTTCTACGGTACGGGTATCGGTCTGACGCGGCATCGGCGCAGGCGCCCACTCCACCAGGCCATCCAGCATATGATCAACGCCGAAGTTACCCAGCGCAGTACCGAAGAATACCGGAGTGATTTCGCCCGCAAGGAACAGCTCTTTGTCGAACTCGTTAGACGCGCCTTTAACCAGTTCCAGTTCGTCACGCAGCTGCTGTGCCAGATCTTCACCAACCGCAGCATCGAGATCCGGGTTATTCAGCCCTTTAACAATGCGGACTTCCTGAATGGTGTGCCCTTTACCGCTCTGATAGAGATAGGTTTCATCTTTATAAAGATGGTAAACGCCTTTAAACAGCTTGCCGCAGCCAATCGGCCAGGTGATCGGCGCACAGCCGATTTTCAGCTCGTTCTCAACTTCATCGAGCAGCTCCATCGGGTCGCGGATATCACGGTCAAGTTTGTTCATAAAGGTGAGGATCGGCGTGTCGCGCAGACGGGTAACTTCCATCAGCTTGCGGGTACGATCTTCAACACCTTTTGCGGCGTCGATAACCATCAGGCAGCAGTCCACCGCCGTCAGGGTACGATAGGTATCTTCCGAGAAGTCTTCGTGCCCCGGGGTGTCGAGCAGGTTAACCAGGCAATCGTGATACGGAAACTGCATCACAGACGTAGTAATGGAGATCCCACGCTGCTTTTCCATCTCCATCCAGTCCGACTTAGCGTGCTGGTTGGAACCACGGCCTTTTACTGTACCGGCGGTCTGAATGGCCTGTCCGAACAGCAGCACCTTCTCGGTGATGGTAGTCTTACCGGCGTCCGGGTGAGAAATAATGGCAAAAGTGCGGCGCTTCGCCACCTCTTGCAAATAAGGAGACAACGTCATAATTCTTTCTTCTTGAGTAAGCGGCATCGCGCCGCGCTTGTTGAAAACGAAAAATTGCGGCTATTTTACCCATCAACGGGGGGGAGGCAATCAGTGTTTACACAGGAGCTGCTCCAGTTCGTGCAACGAAGAAACGGTCCAGGTGGGCGCGATGCCTTCTGGTTGCTCGCGATGGTGTGCATTCAGCCAGCAGGTCGCAAGCCCGGCGTTGATGCCACCGAGAATATCGGACTCGGCAGTGTCGCCAACCATCAGCACGCGTGAACGGTCAGGATTGCCCGCCTGTTCCAGCGCATAATCGAAAATTTTCTTATTTGGTTTGGCAACGCCAACTTCTTCGGAAATCACCAGCAAATCGAAGTAATCACGCAGGCCCGTGCGTTCCAGACGCACCTGTTGCAAGGCACTAAAGCCGTTGGTGATGATGCCGATTTTGGCGTTGCCACGAATGGCGTTAAGCAGAGAAACCGCGCCCGGCAGCGGCGTGCAGATTTCCGCCATCGCATTAATAAAGGCTTCGTTGAGTTTACCCGGCTCGACGTTCAGCCGTTCGGCCCAGCTCTCAAACCGCCCGTGCTGAAGCTGTAATGAAGTGATCGCGCCGTTTTGATAATCCACCCACAGTGGCTTGTTAACGGCCTGATAGTCCTGAAAATCTTCAGCGGTAAAGGTGACGCTGTAATCAAGAAACATCCGCTGCAGGCCGGTGAATGAGTCAAAGGTAAACAGCGTTTCATCGGCATCAAAGAAAATCCAGTCCCACTTCATTATTCCACCTTGTCTTACATACTGATTGGCAACGCCATGATGATGGCGTCTTCGCGACCGTCCGTGGTGGGGTAGTAATTGCGGCGAATCGTCGCCTCGTTAAAGCCTAAACTTTCGTACAGGGCAATGGCGGCAGCGTTTGAAGCACGGACTTCCAGCCATAGTGTCGCCACGCCGCGTTTTTCCAGTTCGTCGATCAGATGTTCCAGCAGCGCCCTTCCCAATCCCTGACGCTGATATTCAGGATCGACCGCAATATTGAACAATGTAGCTTCATCCAGCACCACTTGCGTAATCGCAAACGCCGCCATTTTGCCGTTTTGCGTTAACTGAAAGTTGAGATAACGCTCGCCCTGGTTGCTGGCAAAGGTTTTTTCACTCCACGGAAAGGCGTGGGCGCGTTGTTCAATGTGGTAAGCCGCTGGTAAATCAGTCGTTTCGAGGGAAGAAATCGTGTTCATATGTGCAAATTTGTTGCCATAACGCGGCGCGTGCCGTTGGGTTTGCCCGTAATTCGGTGAGCGCCGGTGATGCCACCTGAGCGCCTTCCAGTGATAGCGGTTCGTCAGTACCCAACCGCCAGCTGTTGCAGCGACTGCCTTGCGGCAGCATCGCGATTTTTTCTGGCGTCAGTTGCAGCACCTGGTCGGGGCTGACGGTTAATGCACGCAGAACATCGCTCACTAAAGGATCAGTCAGGGCGGGAAGATCGTTTGCCACCATCACCAGACGGACGTGTGCCGGGATCGCAATGGCAATCTCCCCCTGCAACGCGCCAGGGCGACGCAGCGACCACTGGGTAATGCCCAGTTGCTGTAACTGCCAGTCTCGTCGGGATGTCATAGCGAATCGCTCCTGTTGTCAGGGGCGCAAATATAGCAAATTCGTCGATACCGCGCCAACATATGGCTATAATCGCCGCCAGTATCAATTGAGGAGCATTCCATGTCTGCATTTACCCCGGCAAGTGAAGTCTTGCTGCGTCACAGTGATGATTTCGAACAAAGCCGTATTCTGTTTGCCGGAGACTTACAGGATGACCTGCCCGCGCGTTTAGATACCGCGACCAGCCGTGCTCATACCCAGCAATTCCATCACTGGCAGGTGTTAAGCCGCCAGATGGGTGATAACGCCCGTTTTAGTCTGGTCGCCACGGCGGATGACGTCGCAGATTGCGATACGCTGATTTACTACTGGCCGAAGAACAAACCGGAAGCCCAGTTCCAGTTGATGAATTTACTTTCTCTGCTGCCGGTGGGCACGGATATTTTTGTCGTTGGCGAGAACCGCAGCGGCGTGCGCAGCGCAGAGCAGATACTGGCAGATTATGCGCCGTTGAATAAAGTCGACAGCGCCCGTCGCTGTGGCCTCTATTTTGGTCGTCTGGAAAAACAGCCGGTATTTGATGCCGATAAATTCTGGGGCGAATACAGCGTCGATGGCCTGACGGTCAAAACGCTGCCTGGCGTGTTTAGCCGCGACGGTCTGGATGTCGGTAGCCAGTTGCTGCTCTCGACGTTAACCCCGCACACGAAAGGTAAAGTGCTGGATGTCGGCTGTGGCGCGGGCGTGCTTTCGGTTGCCTTTGCGCGCCATTCGCCGAAAATTCGTCTCACTCTGTGCGATGTCTCTGCCCCGGCGGTAGAAGCCAGCCGCGCAACACTTGCGGCCAACGGTGTTGAAGGTGAAGTCTTTGCCAGCAACGTCTTTTCCGAGGTGAAAGGTCGTTTTGATATGATCATCTCCAACCCGCCGTTCCACGATGGGATGCAAACCAGCCTGGATGCGGCGCAAACGCTGATTCGCGGCGCGGTGCGTCATCTTAATAGCGGCGGCGAGCTGCGAATTGTAGCGAACGCCTTCCTGCCTTACCCGGACGTGCTGGATGAGACATTTGGCTTCCATGAAGTTATCGCGCAAACCGGGCGCTTCAAGGTGTATCGCGCCATTATGACCCGCCAGGCGAAGAAAGGTTAATTATCTCGCCGAATACCGTGTCGGATGCGGCGTGAACGCCTTATCCGACCTACAAAACCTGCACGTTAGCCCTTCGTAGGCCAGATAAGACGCGCCAGCGTCGCATCTGGCATCTGCACCCCAATACCGTGTCGGATGCGGCGTGAACGCCTTATCCGACCTACAAAACCTGCACGTTAGTCTCTGATGGACATTTTTCCAGCAATTACACATCAGGCGATAATTAACTATTGACGAAAAGCTGAAAACCACTAGAATGCGCCTCCGTGGTAGCAATTCTTTTTAAGAATTGATGGTATGCGAAGGTGGCGGAATTGGTAGACGCGCTAGCTTCAGGTGTTAGTGTCCTTACGGACGTGGGGGTTCAAGTCCCCCCCCTCGCACCAAAAACCACGTTGATATTGCTCGCACTGGGCGAAGGTGGCGGAATTGGTAGACGCGCTAGCTTCAGGTGTTAGTGTTCTTACGGACGTGGGGGTTCAAGTCCCCCCCCTCGCACCAAACGAGGCGATATCAAAAAAAGTAAGATGACTGTGCGAAGGTGGCGGAATTGGTAGACGCGCTAGCTTCAGGTGTTAGTGTCCTTACGGACGTGGGGGTTCAAGTCCCCCCCCTCGCACCAATTATCTTTACTTCCTTTCTTGTTTCTTCCCTGTTATATCATCCCTGATTCAAATTCATTATCATCAGCATGATGCCAGCAATAAGCGCCAGGCACGATGGTAGCAAAATGTAATGCCGCAACTGTTTGTGATACAGCATCATCGGCGTCAATACTAATCCCATCAGAATGACAATCCGCCACTGATCCGGCGATAAATCCGCATACATCAGCCCTGCAATCAGCAATCCCGGCAGCAACACTCCCCAGCCACTGCCCAGCGTACGTTGCAACATGGTTTCATCTCTTTCATTGATAATGATAACCAATATCATATGATAATTTTTATCATTTGCAAGCCAGAGAAATCCCTTGCTATCGGGTAAACCTATCGCTAGGATTAGCAATCATTATCATTTAGATTACTATCCCGATTATGGCCTATCGTTCCGCACCGCTCTATGAAGATGTCATCTGGCGAACACATCTCCAGCCGCAGGATGCTGGGCTTGCACAAGCCGTGCGGGCGACGATCGCAAAACATCGTGAACATTTGCTGGAGTTTATCCGCCTGGATGAACCTGCCCCACTTAACGCCATGACGCTGGCGCAATGGTCATCACCGAATGTGCTAAGTTCTCTGCTGGCGGTCTATTCCGATCATATCTATCGCAACCAACCAACGATGATCCGCGAGAACAAACCGCTGATCTCACTATGGGCACAATGGTATATCGGCCTGATGGTGCCACCATTAATGCTGGCGCTACTGACGCAGGAAAAAGCATTAGATGTGTCGCCGGAACATTTCCATGCTGAGTTTCACGAAACCGGACGCGTCGCCTGTTTCTGGGTCGATGTGTGTGAAGATAAAAACGCAACACCACATTCGCCGCAGCAGCGAATGGAAACGTTAATCAGCCAGGCGCTGGTTCCGGTTGTGCAAGCACTAGAAGCGACCGGAGAGATCAACGGCAAACTTATCTGGAGTAATACCGGTTATTTGATCAACTGGTATCTCACTGAGATGAAGCAACTGCTCGGCGAGGCTACTGTTGAATCGCTGCGCCATGCCCTCTTTTTTGAGAAAACGCTCACGAACGGTGAAGATAATCCACTCTGGCGTACCGTGGTACTGCGCGACGGCCTGCTGGTGCGCCGCACTTGCTGCCAGCGTTATCGCTTACCGGATGTGCAGCAATGTGGCGATTGTACGCTGAAATGAAAGCACTGCCGGGGAAGTAAACCCGGCATCATGCGGATTAATAGGGATGCAACACATTACTTGTTTCGCAATGCCGCATACATAACAGAATATCTGCGGCCTCCAACAACCCTGCGTCAGAACTGACGCCCAGTTTCGACATCACATTAAATTTATGTGCACGGATCGTTTTGATATTGCGTTTAAGCTGCTCGGCAATTTGTGTCATTGAGTAGCCACGCGACATAAAGCGCAATATTTCTCTCTCCGTCGGGCTTAACGTCCGGCTTTGGTTAATGTACCACTGATTGTTCAGTCGGTCGGTCGCCTGACGTACACCATTTAATGACAAAAAGAGTTCCTGATGAAAAATCTCCAGCGTTGACGCTTTACTTAATACACCGTCCAGCGGTGATGGCGACAATGAACCAATCAGCCGAGCTTCAATATCATCATCCGCAATAACTAAACGCCGGGTACGCGGAAACTTAATCGCCAGTTCAGTCAGGCAAGATAATCCCTCTCTGCGCTCACTTCTCATGGCAGAAAAAGAAAAAATGACCGCCGCAAACGAGATCCGCGACATGGCATCCTGAAATGACTCCTGACTGGTATAGGTATGGAGCTTATAAGGGTTGCCCGCAAACTTTCTGAATAAACTCTCAATACCGATACTACTCATGACGCATTTTTCTATGAGTGCGACATTTCTCTTCTTAATTCGGCTGTGTTCCATTCTGCGGCATCTCCATAAACAGAAGGCAAGTTAAGTTCTCTTGCACCCTGCGCGCTATTTATCCATGCATACATTTCAGCGTTGCTGTGAATTGCCAGTCGACGCATCGCACTGTTTTTTTGGGCGCTGATAGTTTTATTACTTTTCTTAAGCAATGAAGCTATCTGGTTGATGCCCCATCCTTTACCTAATAGCCGCAGTACCTTGCGCTCTGAAAGAGTGAGAATGACGGAGCGATAGCTAAAATCATGAGTTTCAGTCATTGCCGGGGAGGTCAGCATGGCGCTGATACGCTCTGCGTGCGTATTGCCGGAACGTACGGTCTTGACCAGATTCTCAATGGGTTCAACATCAGACAATAACGTCGCCGTAGGGCACATGAGCAGTTCTACTGCCTGGGAATACCAGGAGCGTGACACCATGAAAACCCAGTGAATTTCCCGATATTGTGAGATTAAAGAATAATAATGTTCACAAACAGAACGTGGATCTTCACTTTCACCGGCTAAATCAGCAATGACTAATCCGGAACGACGTAATTGTAATAAGGTAAGGTCCTCCGCAGAGGCGCTGGATATTATTTCATATTCAGGGAAGTGAGTCCTCATGACCTCTTTTAACCCTGCTTGCATAACAGGTATTTTACTGATAACAATTCCATTTTTGCAGCATCCTGGCAACATATTTCCTCCACATCCACTGTCTAAAAATTATGATGGTTTATTCAGGACATTCATTCCTTAAATGTTTCCAGCAAATTAATAGATTAAGCGAATAAATTATCCTTAGCATTCACTTTCATATCAGCATACTCCTGCTGCACAACAACTCCACTGCATGTGTCAGAAGGTTAGCATCAAATGATAACCTGGTGAAATAGCCTGGAGACATTTAAAATATCTACATTAAGTTGTTAGAAATACTTAATGAAAAACAGAAATTTTATTTATTTAATTTATAATTAAGTGATATCCCTTCCAGCAGATTGCGGAATCACACAATCAATATTTATTCAATAAAATCTGATAGTTTTAACTTGTTAACATTAAAAAACGCGCCCAGTCACCTATTATCCTGATTCGTAAAGGCTAAATAATGAATTCATTATAGTGATAATATTCATGTGATAATTTGTTTGCGGCGAGAGATAATTCGCTTTTTATCACCGAGCTTCTCCCGATAACCAGGATTAATCAGCGCAATTTTGATCTTAACCTACCGCAAAACAACCGTGCTTCATGATACAAATGGATTCTCATTATCTGAACAATACGCAGCACGTCTATGACAAAGGGCGAGTTATGCAAACTGAGCAACAGCGAGCCGTAACACGGCTTTGTATCCAGTGTGGATTATTTCTTTTGCAACATGGTGCGGAAAGCGCGTTGGTTGATGAGCTTTCCTCACGACTGGGTCGGGCGCTGGGAATGGACAGCGTAGAAAGTTCTATCTCTTCGAACGCCATAGTGCTGACAACTATTAAAGATGGGCAATGCCTGACATCGACACGTAAAAATCACGATCGCGGCATTAATATGCATGTGGTGACTGAAGTCCAGCACATTGTGATTCTTGCGGAGCATCATCTGCTGGATTACAAAGGCGTAGAGAAACGATTTAGCCAAATTCAGCCATTACGTTACCCAAGATGGCTGGTAGCCTTAATGGTTGGCCTTTCTTGCGCCTGTTTCTGTAAACTCAATAACGGTGGCTGGGATGGTGCCGTCATCACCTTCTTTGCCAGTACGGCCGCGATGTATATCCGCCAGCTGCTGGCACAACGTCATCTTCATCCACAAATCAACTTTTGCCTCACCGCTTTCGCCGCCACCACCATTTCCGGATTGCTTTTGCAACTCCCCACTTTCAGCAATACCCCCACCATTGCGATGGCCGCCAGCGTTCTGCTGCTGGTTCCGGGCTTTCCGTTGATTAATGCCGTCGCCGATATGTTTAAAGGCCACATCAATACCGGACTGGCACGCTGGGCGATCGCCAGTCTGCTGACACTGGCTACCTGCGTCGGCGTGGTGATGGCACTGACGATTTGGGGGCTACGCGGATGGGTGTGATCGAATTTCTGTTTGCATTGGCGCAGGATATGATCCTCGCCGCCATTCCAGCGGTCGGCTTTGCGATGGTGTTCAACGTTCCCGTGCGGGCGTTACGCTGGTGTGCGCTGCTTGGCTCGATAGGTCATGGTTCCCGAATGATCTTGATGACCAGCGGGTTGAATATTGAGTGGTCAACCTTTATGGCTTCTATGCTGGTCGGCACCATTGGTATTCAATGGTCGCGCTGGTATCTGGCGCATCCGAAAGTGTTTACCGTGGCGGCCGTTATCCCTATGTTCCCGGGCATATCGGCTTATACCGCAATGATTTCGGCGGTAAAAATCAGCCAGCTAGGTTACAGCGAACCGTTGATGATTACCCTGTTAACCAACTTTCTTACAGCTTCATCGATTGTTGGTGCGTTATCTATCGGTCTTTCCATTCCTGGATTATGGTTGTACCGCAAGCGCCCTCGCGTATAAAATTGCCTCGCTTAAAGCACGCGGATGAGAGACAGCCTCCTCTCCTCCGTGTGTTACTATAAAAGTTATCTCCCTTCTCGTTCATCGTTCCATATTTGAGAAACAGTATGTCTTCCAGAGTTTTGACCCCGGACGTCGTTGGTATTGACGCCCTGGTACACGATCACCAAACCGTTCTGGCAAAAGCTGAAGGCGGTGTGGTTGCCGTATTTGCTAACAATGCCCCGGCGTTTTATGCCGTCACGCCTGCACGCCTGGCTGAACTGCTGGCGCTGGAAGAAAAGCTGGCGCGTCCGGGAAGCGATGTCGCTCTGGACGATCAACTCTATCAGGAACCGCAAGCCGCTCCCGTTGCTGTACCCATGGGGAAATTCGCCATGTATCCGGACTGGCAACCCGATGCCGACTTTATCCGCCTGGCGGCTCTATGGGGCGTGGCACTAAGAGAGCCGGTGACCACCGAAGAACTGGCCTCATTCATTGCCTACTGGCAGGCGGAAGGTAAAGTCTTTCACCATGTGCAGTGGCAACAAAAACTGGCGCGCAGCCTGCAAATCGGTCGTGCCAGCAACGGCGGACTGCCGAAACGAGATGTGAATACGGTCAGTGAACCTGACAGCCAAATTCCACCAGGATTCAGAGGGTAACGATGAAAAACGTTGGCGACCTGATGCAACGCCTGCAAAAAATGATGCCTGCCCATATCAAACCTGCATTCAAAACGGGTGAAGAGCTACTGGCCTGGCAGAAAGAACAAGGGGCGATCCGCTCCGCCGCTCTCGAACGTGAAAATCGGGCGATGAAAATGCAGCGCACCTTTAACCGCTCCGGTATTCGTCCACTGCATCAGAACTGTTCCTTTGAGAACTATCGCGTTGAGTGTGAAGGGCAGATGAATGCGTTAAGCAAAGCGCGCCAGTATGTCGAAGAGTTTGACGGCAACATCGCCAGCTTCATCTTTTCTGGTAAGCCAGGAACCGGCAAAAACCATCTGGCGGCGGCAATCTGCAACGAGCTGCTGCTACGCGGTAAATCCGTATTGATCATCACCGTGGCCGATATTATGTCGGCGATGAAAGATACCTTCAGGAATAGCGGTACCAGCGAAGAACAACTGCTTAACGATCTGAGCAACGTTGATCTGCTGGTGATCGATGAGATCGGCGTGCAGACCGAATCGAAATACGAAAAAGTGATCATCAACCAGATCGTCGATCGCCGCTCTTCTTCCAAACGCCCAACCGGGATGCTGACCAACAGTAATATGGAAGAGATGACCAAGTTGCTGGGCGAACGCGTGATGGACCGTATGCGCCTGGGTAACAGTTTGTGGGTGATCTTCAACTGGGATAGCTACCGTAGCCGTGTAACAGGTAAAGAGTATTAATCCCCGTTTCTGGCGGTATACTGCGACACAATTCCACCTTGAGTAATGATGATGAAAACTGTTAAACATCTTCTGTGCTGTGCCATTGCCGCCAGCGCATTAATTTCCACCGGGGTGCATGCTGCGTCCTGGAAAGATGCGCTCTCCAGCGCCGCCAGCGAACTTGGCAACCAAAACAGCACGACACAGGAAGGCGGTTGGTCGCTCGCGTCATTAACTAACTTGCTTAGCAGCGGAAACCAGGCCTTAAGCGCAGATAACATGAACAATGCCGCAGGCATTCTGCAATACTGCGCGAAGCAAAAGCTGGCTTCGGTAACCGATGTCGAAAACATCAAGAACCAGGTGCTGGAAAAGCTGGGCCTGAACAGTGAAGAGCAAAAAGAAGACACCAACTATCTGGACGGCATTCAGGGTTTGCTGAAAACCAAAGATGGTCAGCAACTCAATCTGGATAACATCGGAACGACTCCGCTGGCAGAAAAGGTGAAAACCAAAGCCTGCGATCTGGTGTTAAAGCAGGGGCTGAACTTCATTTCCTGAACCGCGAAACGCCGCGTTTTAGCTGTTACCCGGCTGACGCGGCTCTCTCCTGCCCCTTTCCCTGCTCCTGGACGGTTTTACCCCTGTTACACGGGAAGTGACCGTAATCAAAAAAGTCTGTTTATAAACTAATTCCTAACAACATCGCATTTTTTTGACACTAGAATTGCAGCAATATGGCGACGCCATTACATTGTGCTTCTCAAAAAGCTTAAACGTTGGCTAAACGGCCCGGTTTAGTGAGGATCGCCCGTTGTCAGAACTACTCTCTTTCGCCCTTTTTCTCGCCTCTGTGCTGATTTACGCATGGAAAGCGGGACGTAACACCTGGTGGTTTGCAGCCACGTTAACGGTGCTGGGGCTATTTGTCGTTTTAAATATCACCCTGTTTGCCAGCGACTATTTTACTGGCGATGGTATTAACGACGCGGTTCTCTATACCTTAACCAACAGCCTGACCGGTGCTGGTGTCAGCAAATACATCCTGCCGGGTATTGGCATTGTGCTGGGGCTGACGGCGGTGTTCGGTGCGCTGGGCTGGATCCTGCGCCGTCGTCGTCATCATCCGCACCATTTTGGTTACAGCCTGCTGGCGCTCTTACTGGCGCTGGGTTCGGTGGACGCCAGCCCGGCATTTCGTCAGATAACGGAACTGGTGAAATCCCAGTCACGCGATGGCGACCCGGACTTTGCGGCTTATTATAAAGAGCCGTCGAAAACTATTCCTGACCCGAAACTCAACCTGGTTTATATCTACGGCGAAAGTCTCGAGCGGACCTATTTTGATAACGAAGCTTTCCCGGATCTCACGCCTGAACTGGGCGCGTTGAAAAATGAAGGCCTGGATTTCAGCCACACGCAGCAGCTGCCAGGAACGGATTACACGATTGCGGGCATGGTGGCTTCTCAGTGCGGCATACCGCTGTTTGCCCCCTTTGAAGGCAACGCCTCCGCCTCTGTCTCCAGCTTCTTCCCGCAGAACATCTGTCTGGGCGATATCCTGAAAAACTCGGGTTATCAGAACTATTTCGTGCAGGGCGCGAATCTGCGTTTTGCCGGTAAAGATGTGTTCCTGAAGTCGCATGGCTTCGACCACTTATACGGCTCAGAAGAGCTGAAAAGCGTGGTGGCCGACCCGCACTATCGCAACGACTGGGGATTCTACGACGATACCGTTCTCGATGAAGCGTGGAAAAAGTTTGAAGAGCTTTCCCGCTCAGGTCAGCGATTCTCACTGTTTACCCTGACAGTCGATACCCATCACCCGGATGGTTTTATCTCGCGTACCTGTAACCGCAAAAAATATGATTTTGACGGTAAGCCGAACCAGTCATTCAGCGCGGTAAGTTGCAGCCAGGAGAATATCGCGGCGTTTATCAACAAAATCAAAGCGTCACCGTGGTTTAAAGATACCGTCATCGTCGTCTCTTCTGACCATTTAGCGATGAACAACACGGCGTGGAAATACCTTAATAAGCAGGATCGCAATAACCTGTTTTTTGTCATTCGTGGCGACAAGCCGCAGCAAGAGACGCTGGCAGTGAAGCGTAACACGATGGATAACGGCGCGACGGTGCTGGACATTCTCGGTGGCGATAACTATCTCGGACTTGGTCGTAGCAGTTTATCCGGGCAGTCGATGTCGGAAATCTTCCTCAATATCAAAGAGAAAACATTGGCGTGGAAGCCGGATATCATCCGCCTGTGGAAATTCCCTAAAGAGATGAAAGAGTTCACTATCGACCAGCAGAAAAACATGATTGCCTTCTCGGGTAGCCATTTCCGTTTGCCGCTGCTGTTGCGGGTTTCAGACAAGCGCGTAGAACCGCTGCCGGAAAGTGAATACTCAGCACCGCTGCGTTTCCAGCTGGCCGATTTCGCTCCACGCGACAATTTCGTCTGGGTTGACCGTTGCTACAAGATGGCACAACTTTGGGCTCCGGAACTGGCACTCTCCACCGACTGGTGTGTCTCGCAGGGGCAGCTTGGCGGTCAGCAAATTGTCCAGCATGTTGATAAAACAATGTGGAAGGGCAAAACGGCATTTAAAGATACGGTCATCGACATGGCGCGTTACAAAAGCAATGTCGATACGCTGAAAATTGTTGATAACGATATTCGCTACAAAGCCGACAGTTTCATCTTCAACGTCGCCGGTGCGCCAGAAGAGGTGAAACAGTTTAGCGGGATTTCCCGTCCGGAGTCGTGGGGCCGCTGGTCCAACGCTCAGCTGGGCGATGAAGTAAAAATCGAGTACAAGCATCCGCTGCCGAAGAAATTTGACCTGGTGATTACCGCCAAAGCATACGGCAATAACGCCAGCCGTCCTATTCCGGTACGCGTAGGCAATGAAGAACAAACTCTTGTGCTGGGCAATGAAGTAACCACCACCACACTGCATTTCGATAACCCAACCGATGCCGACACACTGGTAATTGTGCCGCCGGAACCTGTCTCAACCAACGAAGGGAATATCCTCGGACACTCGCCGCGTAAGCTCGGGATCGGCATGGTGGAAATTAAAGTTGTGGAACGTGAAGGGTAATTCCTGACTGATGTGTAGGTCGCATAAGGTGCGACCTACACACCTTCTCCGGCCTACAAAACATCATTGAGAAACAGAAAAAAACAGCGCCCAACACTTCCCCGGACGCTGCATGGCAACTTTAATAATCTCGCCTTATCAGAAAGTAATTACACCCTTAATCAACTCACGATTGTTAATCACATCGCGCTCGTAGGTTTCTGCCAGCGTGGCGAACGGATAGCGATGGGTTAACATCATGTCGGCAGTGATTTTCCCTTCTGCCATCAGTCGACCGACTTTAGCGAAATCTTCCGGCGTGGCGTTGCGGCTGCCCATCATCGTCGTTTCTTTTTTATGGAATTCCGGATCGGAAAACTGCAACTCACCTTTAAACAGGCCGACAAATACCACCGTGCCGCCGTGACGAATCAGATTCACGGTGTTATTCATCGCATGTTGATTACCTGTCGCGTCGATCACTTTCTGCGCCAGCGAACCACCAAACTGCGCCCGTAGCTGCGCGTCAAAATCTTCGGCTGACGGGTCCAGTACAGGTAATTCCAGACGCGTTGCCACATGTTCACGGCGCGCTGGACTGGTATCCGCCACCACCACCTGTGCGCCATCGGCTTTAGCGATTGCCGCCGCGCCCAGACCGATTGGCCCCGCCCCGACCACCAGCACCTGCTCGCCGGGAGCAATGGCTGCGCGACGCACCGCATGAGCGCTAATAGCGAAAGGTTCAATCAATGCTGCCGCCTGCGGGTCAATACCGTCTGCGGGCAAAATGTTCGCCACCGGCACGCTCAAATACTCACTAAAACCGCCATCCTGATGCACGCCAATGACTGAAATTTTTTCACAGCAATTGGTACGCCCGCTTTTACACGCCGGGCATTGCTGACAGGCAACATAAGGGATCACAGCAACTTGCTGACCATTTTTAAGATCAGCAATATTTTTACCCAGCCCAACAATCTCCCCACATATTTCATGGCCTAAAACACGTGGATAACTAAAAAATGGTTGATTTCCACCCCAGGCATGAATATCGGTACCGCAAATCCCGACAGACTTAATTTTTATTAATGCTTCATTGTCACCCGGAATAGGTATCTCGCGTTGTTTCCAGACTAATTCTTTCGGCTGCTGGCAAATTAAAACATTCATCGTAGACATGATTCGGCTCTCCATTTTTTGTTGCCTTAGATATCAATGAAAATGAAAAATGGCAGCGGAACGGAAAATCTGTTTTGTGAAAACACACGCATAAAAATGTTTTAAATCGGGTTTTAATGGACTCACAAGGAGGAAAATATGAGTCGTTCACAAAATTTACGCCACAATGTGATTAACCAGGTCATTGATGATATGGCGCGGGGTCATATCCCTTCCCCACTTCCATCGCAAAGTGCGCTGGCGGAAATGTACAACATCAGCCGCACAACAGTGCGTCATATTCTCAGCCACTTACGCGAATGCGGCGTCTTAACGCAGGTTGGAAACGACTATGTTATTGCGCGTAAACCTGACCATGATGACGGTTTCGCCTGTACTACCGCTTCAATGAGTGAACAAAACAAAGTGTTTGAGCAGGCTTTTTTCACGATGATAAACCAGCGTCAGTTACGCCCTGGGGAAACTTTTTCTGAACTGCAACTGGCTCGGGCCGCGGGTGTCAGCCCGGTGGTTGTAAGAGAATATCTTTTAAAATTCGGCCGTTATAATCTTATTCAAAGCGAAAAACGCGGCCAGTGGAGCATGAAGCAATTCGATCAATCCTACGCCGAGCAGCTGTTTGAGCTACGCGAAATGCTCGAAACACATTCACTTCAGCACTTTCTCAACCTGCCTGATCATGATCCCCGCTGGCTGCAGGCGAAAACCATGCTCGAACGTCATCGGCTACTGCGTGACAACATCGGCAATAGCTTTCGCATGTTCTCGCAACTTGACAGAGATTTTCACTCCTTACTGCTTTCAGCTGCCGACAATATCTTTTTTGATCAATCGCTTGAGATCATCTCAGTCATCTTTCATTTTCACTATCAATGGGACGAAAGCGATCTTAAACAGCGCAATATCATTGCCGTCGATGAGCATATGACCATTCTCAGCGCTCTGATTTGCCGCAGTGACCTTGATGCCACCCTTGCGCTCCGTAACCATTTGAATTCAGCTAAACAATCAATGATTCGATCCATTAATGAGAACACGCGTTATGCTCATTAAGTACGGATTAAAAACAGCAAACTATTAGCGGGTGCACGGTTTTATCAAAAGATAAATACCGGGAAATTCCCGCTTACCTATGCTCACAATCAGTCGACTAAAAATTTTTTTGTGAGCGGTAGTAAAGTCCTAAAACTTTAACCTGCCGTTAATGTCAACCTTGCGTAATTCACAATTACGTAAACAATTAAAATTATAAATACAGGAGTCCG
The DNA here is from genome assembly GCF_046487665.1 of Escherichia sp. WS1152. Classification (NCBI taxonomy): domain Bacteria; kingdom Pseudomonadati; phylum Pseudomonadota; class Gammaproteobacteria; order Enterobacterales; family Enterobacteriaceae; genus Escherichia; species Escherichia sp. WS1152. The sequence goes on from NZ_JBJQJA010000003.1 coordinate 274,253, forward strand.
GCGTGGAAAAAGAAAATATCACCCTCGATCCGCGTTCTTCATTTACTCCATCTTCGTCGGCAGATATTCCCGTGCCACCAGATGGATTAGTTCAACGCAGTACCCGAATTAAACGCATTCAAACCACCGCCATGTTGTTATTATTTTTTGCGGCGGTAATCAATTATCTCGACCGCAGTTCGCTGTCGGTAGCAAATTTAACGATTCGTGAAGAATTGGGATTAAGTGCCACCGAAATCGGCGCTTTGCTCTCCGTGTTTTCACTCGCTTACGGGATTGCGCAACTTCCTTGCGGCCCACTATTGGATCGTAAAGGCCCACGCCTGATGCTGGGACTGGGGATGTTCTTCTGGTCACTGTTCCAGGCAATGTCTGGCATGGTGCACAACTTTACGCAGTTCGTGTTGGTGCGTATCGGTATGGGGATTGGTGAAGCGCCGATGAACCCATGCGGTGTAAAAGTCATTAACGACTGGTTCAACATCAAAGAGCGCGGACGCCCGATGGGCTTCTTCAACGCAGCTTCTACCATTGGCGTTGCCGTAAGCCCACCGATTCTGGCGGCGATGATGCTGGTGATGGGCTGGCGCGGGATGTTTATTACCATTGGTGTACTGGGGATTTTTCTCGCCATCGGCTGGTATATGCTCTATCGCAACCGCGAGCACGTAGAACTGACTGCCGTTGAACAAGCTTATCTCAATGCAGGTAGCGTCAATGCCCGCCGAGATCCGCTCAGTTTTGCCGAATGGCGCAGCCTGTTCCGTAACCGTACAATGTGGGGAATGATGCTCGGATTCAGTGGCATCAACTACACTGCGTGGCTGTATCTGGCCTGGCTTCCTGGTTACCTGCAAACAGCCTATAACCTGGATTTAAAAAGCACAGGGTTGATGGCGGCTATCCCTTTCCTGTTTGGGGCTGCCGGGATGCTGGTCAACGGTTACGTTACTGACTGGCTGGTCAAAGGGGGAATGGCTCCGATTAAAAGCCGTAAGATCTGCATTATTGCCGGGATGTTCTGTTCTGCCGCCTTTACGCTGGTCGTACCACAAGCGACAACATCCATGACGGCGGTTCTGCTGATTGGCATGGCACTGTTCTGTATTCACTTTGCCGGAACATCCTGCTGGGGCTTGATCCACGTCGCAGTTGCTTCTCGCATGACTGCGTCGGTGGGCAGTATCCAGAACTTTGCCAGCTTCATCTGCGCCTCTTTTGCGCCGATCATTACTGGTTTTATTGTTGATACCACCCACTCATTCCGTCTGGCACTAATCATCTGCGGTTGCGTCACCGCAGCGGGGGCATTGGCGTACATCTTCCTGGTTCGTCAGCCGATCAACGACCCACGGAAAGATTAATCTCCCTATGCCCGATAACATTTTGCTTATCGGGCATTTTTATGGCGATTAAAACGTTTCCCAGTTCTCCTCGCTATCTGCCACGACCATTTTACGCGGCGCAGCTGGCGTCACGGTTTTTACCACAGCCGATGTTTCACGCTGCTGTTGCTGCTGTTGCTGAATCCGGAACACTGCCACAGCTTCGGTCAGGCGACTGGCCTGCTCTTCCAGCGCGGCGGCGGCAGCGGCAGACTCCTCCACCAGCGCAGCGTTCTGTTGAGTTACCCGGTCCATCTCAGCAACCGCTAAGCCAACCTGATCGATACCACGGCTCTGCTCATCAGAAGCAGAAGCAATTTCGCCCATAATGTCCGTCACGCGGGTCACGGCGCTGACAATCTCCGCCATTGTTTCCCCGGCGCTTTCGACCAGCGTAGAGCCAACATCCACTTTCCCCACCGAGTCTTCAATCAGGCTTTTAATTTCACGAGCCGCCTGGGCGCTGCGCTGGGCCAGATTACGCACTTCTCCCGCGACCACCGCAAAACCGCGCCCTTGCTCACCCGCACGCGCAGCCTCAACCGCCGCGTTCAAAGCCAGAATATTGGTCTGGAAGGCAATGCCGTCAATTACGCTGATAATATCGGCGATTTTCTGCGAACTGGTGGAGATATCGCGCATAGTCTGCACCACGTTATCTACCACTTTGCCGCCGCGTTGCGCCGTTTCAGAAGCACTTAACGCCAGATGGCTGGCCTGGCGCGCATTCTCGGCGTTCTGTTTCACCGTTGCGGTCAGTTGCTCCATGCTGGCTGCCGTCTCTTCCAGCGAAGCGGCCTGTTGCTCGGTGCGCGAAGAGAGATCGTTATTGCCGGTAGCGATTTCGCTGGCACCGCTATAGATGGCATTGGCCCCGTTGCGCACATCACCGACGGTACGCATCAGCTCTCCCTGCATATGGCGCAAACTCTCTGCCAGTTGCCCCATCTCATTAGAGCCATCCACCTCAATCGGTTTCACCAGATCGCCGCCTGCAATATGACGGATGCTGTCAATCAGGCGATTCATTGGCGCTACCAGCGAGGCTTTAATACCGAACCAGACGGCGAAGATGACCGCCAGTACGACGATCATCACGCCCACCAGAATCCACATCGCCTGGCTGTAGGAGGCATTGTTATCGCTGACGGCGATATCATAGAGCCGATCGTTTTGCTCCATGTAAGCCACATACTGCTTCTCGAAACCGTCTTGATATCCCTGGGTCGGCTGATCAAAGAACTCGTTGATTTTGCCTGCACCTAACAGTTGGATCAGCTCCGCCAGCGCATTGTGATAAATATCGTAATTACGTTTGATCTCTGCCGCTGCGGCGGTGCTCTGACGCGGGTCACGCGGCAACGCTTCGTAATCCGCCCAGTTTTTTTCCGCCTGTTTCAGCGAAATACTGGCACTCTGCATCAGCTCAGCAACGGTTGAACCGCTACCAATATTATTCTGATCCATCATGTAGCGGATACCCGCGCGGTTGAGGGTGTTACGCGTCTGCAACAACGCGACCCAGCTGCCATTCAGCGTGGATTGCTGCTGGCGAATGGTTTGTAAAACAGTGAAATTTTCTTTGTCATTCTTTAAGGCATTAAAGAACAGACCGCCTGATGTCAGTTGTAAAAGGCCAAAAACGGCCAAAACCAGCAGTAAGCTGGTCACGATCTTGATACGTTTTAACATGGTTTCTCTTTCCTGTGGACCGATGCAAGATTTTCGGCCTGAAATGAGAAAACTTTATAGGTAGCGACTTGAAACTGGTTAATTTTACCTCACTTTTTTAATTTTTGTTCAAAAATACAATAACCACTTATTGATACATTTTCTTTTCTTATTTTTTTCACACGAATTGTATCTATTTTGAACGAAATATTTTATAGAGTGTGGAATTTTAAGAAAGGACATCTGAAATGTTAAACCGTGACTTCGATCATCTCTCAACGCTATTACATCTCTTTTTTGAACGTGAGGATATTTGCCAAAAGCTTAATATTATTGACCAAAACAATATCACCGGTTGGGAAGTGTGGTTCCAGGTAGAGTTTGCTAATATGCTCTGCTCAACAGACCATGAATGGTGGCGTGAACAAGCACTTTCCTGTGATATGCGCAAAAAACCTGAGCGCCCGACACTACGCACAGATTTCTTACTACGTAAAAAAGGCTGGGCACAAGATAGCTATATCACGCTTGAAATAAAACAAAACAGAGACGCGACCAGTTGTGTTAAAAATATGATCGCAGACTTAGAAAAAAGCGCAAAAATAAAACGTTCCGAACTCGATTTACGCAGTTTCTGAACCTTGGGTATCACCCCTATGATAGACAGGGAAAGGCTGGACTCTCTCATCGATTGCTATTTAGATGAGAAATTTTATCTTACTAAATCTCGTAAAAAACACGTTTTACTTAAAGAAATAAATAACACACCATATTGCTATATTGTTATTTAATATTTATAGCATGAATATAATTTTTAAATGAGTTACACAACCGAGGGCTAAAAATCGCTTCGGTTGTGATCATCATCACATAAATAACCTTCATAAACCTTGCTCAAAACCGCTCAACCGCAAAACTGACCGCTTACGTCCCTAAAATAACCACTCAGTTATTTACCTTACTTTACGCGCGCGTAACTCTGGCAGCATCACTGCAGGATAGCGGTCAATTTACCTCCTCAAACGCAACGCAAACCTAGAACGGCTTCGGCCAACTATTAATCAATACATGCCAGGTTTTACTATGGATACGAAAAAACTATTCAAGCACATACCCTGGGTGATTCTCGGAATCATCGGTGCATTCTGCCTCGCGGTAGTTGCATTACGTCGGGGGGAGCACGTCAGTGCCCTGTGGATCGTGGTCGCCTCTGTGTCGGTGTATCTGGTGGCGTATCGCTACTACAGTCTGTACATCGCCCAGAAGGTGATGAAACTCGACCCTACGCGCGCGACGCCTGCGGTTATTAACAACGACGGTCTGAACTACGTTCCGACCAACCGTTACGTGTTGTTTGGTCACCACTTCGCCGCTATCGCCGGTGCCGGTCCGCTGGTCGGTCCGGTTCTCGCCGCACAGATGGGCTACCTGCCTGGCACGCTGTGGCTGCTGGCGGGGGTAGTACTGGCCGGTGCGGTTCAGGACTTTATGGTGCTGTTTATCTCCTCTCGCCGTAACGGCGCATCTCTCGGTGAGATGATCAAAGAAGAGATGGGACCAGTACCGGGGACTATCGCGCTGTTTGGCTGTTTCTTAATCATGATCATCATCCTCGCCGTTCTGGCGCTGATTGTGGTTAAAGCCCTGGCCGAAAGTCCGTGGGGTGTCTTCACCGTTTGCTCAACCGTACCGATTGCGCTGTTTATGGGTATCTACATGCGCTTTATCCGTCCGGGGCGTGTGGGTGAAGTCTCTGTTATTGGTATCGTGCTGCTGGTTGCCTCTATCTACTTCGGTGGCGTGATTGCTCACGATCCGTACTGGGGTCCGGCACTGACCTTTAAAGACACCACCATTACCTTCGCGCTGATTGGCTATGCGTTTGTTTCCGCACTGCTGCCGGTGTGGCTGATCCTCGCACCGCGCGACTATCTGGCAACCTTCCTGAAAATCGGCGTTATCGTCGGCCTGGCGCTGGGTATCGTGGTGCTGAACCCGGAACTGAAAATGCCAGCGATGACCCAGTACATTGACGGTACTGGCCCGCTGTGGAAAGGCGCTCTGTTCCCGTTCCTGTTCATCACCATCGCCTGTGGTGCGGTATCTGGCTTCCACGCGCTGATCTCTTCCGGTACGACGCCGAAACTGCTGGCTAACGAAACCGACGCGCGTTTCATTGGCTACGGCGCAATGCTGATGGAGTCCTTCGTGGCGATTATGGCGCTGGTTGCTGCGTCCATCATCGAACCGGGTCTTTACTTCGCGATGAACACCCCACCTGCTGGCCTTGGCATCACCATGCCTAACCTGCATGAAATGGGTGGCGAGAATGCGCCGATCATCATGGCGCAGCTGAAAGACGTTACCGCACACGCGGCGGCGACCGTCAGCTCCTGGGGCTTCGTGATTTCGCCAGAGCAGATCCTGCAAACCGCGAAAGACATTGGAGAGCCTTCTGTCCTGAACCGTGCAGGTGGTGCGCCGACGCTGGCGGTAGGTATCGCTCATGTGTTCCACAAAGTGCTGCCGATGGCTGACATGGGCTTCTGGTATCACTTCGGTATTCTGTTCGAAGCCCTGTTCATCCTGACCGCGCTGGATGCTGGTACCCGTTCTGGCCGCTTTATGCTGCAAGACCTGCTGGGTAACTTCATCCCGTTCCTGAAAAAAACCGACTCTCTGGTTGCCGGTATCATCGGTACTGCGGGCTGTGTGGGTCTGTGGGGCTACCTGCTGTATCAGGGCGTGGTCGATCCGCTGGGCGGCGTTAAGAGCTTGTGGCCGCTGTTCGGTATCTCCAACCAGATGCTGGCAGCCGTGGCGCTGGTACTGGGCACCGTTGTGCTGATTAAGATGAAGCGCACCCAATACATCTGGGTAACTGTTGTTCCGGCCGTATGGCTGCTTATCTGCACCACCTGGGCGCTGGGCCTGAAACTGTTCAGCACCAACCCGCAGATGGAAGGCTTCTTCTACATGGCAAGCCAGTACAAAGAGAAGATTGCTAACGGTACTGACCTGACGGCGCAGCAGATTGCCAACATGAACCACATCGTTGTGAACAACTACACCAACGCGGGCCTGAGTATTCTGTTCCTGATTGTGGTGTACAGCATCATCTTCTACGGTTTCAAAACCTGGCTTGCGGTGCGTAACAGCGACAAACGTACTGACAAAGAAACACCGTACGTTCCAATCCCGGAAGGCGGCGTGAAGATCTCTTCGCACCACTAACCGTGTTTAGCCCCGCTTCGGCGGGGCTTTGTTCTTATCAGAGTGAACTATGTTTGGTAACTTAGGACAGGCAAAAAAATATCTCGGCCAGGCGGCGAAGATGTTGATTGGCATTCCAGACTACGACAACTACGTCGAGCATATGAAGACCAACCATCCCGACAAGCCGTACATGAGCTATGAAGAATTCTTCCGCGAACGCCAGAACGCGCGCTACGGCGGCGATGGTAAAGGCGGTATGCGCTGTTGTTAATGGAGAGAGCATGAACCCGATTGCAGTTACCCTACTCACCGGTTTTTTAGGCGCGGGCAAAACCACCCTGCTGCGCCATATTCTTAATGAACAACACGGCTACAAGATTGCCGTGATTGAAAACGAATTCGGCGAAGTCTCCGTTGATGATCAACTGATTGGCGACCGCGCCACGCAGATCAAAACGCTGACCAACGGCTGCATCTGCTGTTCGCGCTCCAACGAGCTGGAAGACGCACTACTCGACCTGCTGGATAATCTCGACAAGGGCAATATTCAGTTCGACCGTCTGGTCATTGAATGCACCGGCATGGCCGATCCCGGCCCGATTATTCAGACCTTTTTCTCCCATGAGATTTTATGCCAGCGTTACCTGCTGGACGGCGTGATTGCGCTGGTGGATGCGGTACATGCCGATGAGCAGATGAACCAGTTCACCATCGCCCAGTCCCAGGTTGGCTACGCCGACCGTATTCTGCTGACTAAAACCGACGTCGCAGGCGAAGCAGAAAAACTGCGCGAACGCCTGGCGCGCATCAACGCCCGTGCACCGGTCTACACCGTTACCCACGGCGACATCGACCTGGGCCTGCTGTTCAACACCAACGGTTTTATGCTGGAAGAAAACGTCGTCAGCACCAAACCGCGTTTCCACTTTATCGCGGATAAACAAAACGATATTTCGTCGATTGTGGTAGAACTGGATTACCCGGTAGATATCAGCGAAGTTTCCCGGGTGATGGAAAACCTGCTGCTGGAATCGGCGGATAAACTACTGCGTTACAAAGGGATGCTATGGATTGACGGCGAACCTAACCGCCTGCTGTTCCAGGGCGTCCAGCGCCTCTACAGCGCCGACTGGGACCGCCCGTGGGGCGATGAAAAACCGCATAGCACGATGGTGTTTATCGGGATTCAGCTGCCGGAGGAAGAGATTCGGGCGGCGTTTGCGGGGTTGAGGAAGTAATCACCTTAACCTACTCATACGAAGCGGACGAGGATAAAATCCTTTCATTTTCCGTTCGCTTCATTATTTTATTTTCTTTCCAATGCCCATTCAAATTAAAAATATAATTCTGCCATAATTTCCTGAACACAGATGTAATTACATTGCCACCTCTCATACTTCCATATGACTAGTCGTCCTATTGGGGCGTGATAGATGTATTAATTTCCAAATATGCAAACATTCTGATACAGTCCCAAAAAGAAAATTATTACCAACCCAGACAATCAGCAAATAAATTAATAACAATTGAATTATAATCAACACGAATACAAGAGATTAACATGGCAACAATAATCCCAACAATCAGTAGCTGCAACGATAAAATTACTGCCGGAGAGAAAAGGCTGGCAAGAATTCTGGAAAGAGGACTAGGCGAAGAGTGCTGCTGTTGGTATGACATTCCCACGGGTGATAAGCATCTTCACCCAGATTTTATGATACTTTCGCCAGAAAAAGGCATTATTTTTCTCGAGGTAAAAGATTGGTTTATTACAAAAATAAAAAAAGCCAACAAGTCTAATGTTTTGTATGAGACACAAAATGGCATTCAATCTTTAAAGAATCCGATAGAACAAGTTAGGCGATATGCTTTCGAAGCTGTAAACCAGTTAAAAAAAGACCCCCTATTGTGCCAACAGGAAGATCGTTACAATGGCAATCTTCTTTTCCCCTATGGATATGGCGTCTACTTTAGTAATATTACACGAGAAGCATTAAATAATAAATTTACTCAAGAAGAGCTGCTCGGGATCTTCCCATCAGATCTTATCATCTGCAAAGACGAACTAAATGAATTCATGTCAAAAGGGGATGTTTCATCCAAAATACATTCGTTGATTAAATATGACTTCAAATGTCATGCTACACAAGAACAGTTGAACAGGATTAGATGGCACTTATACCCCGATGTCAGAATAGAAAGGGAAAAGAGAAGTAAAAACTGTGATGAATTTAGTGTCGATGCACCAACCATCATTTCTATCCTGGATACTCAACAGGAACAACTTGCCAGAAGTATGAGAGACGGCCACCGAATAATTCATGGTGTTGCAGGTTCAGGTAAGACATTGATCCTCTATCATCGCTGTCAGGAATTAGCGAAAAAAAATGACAGCGAAAAGCCAATACTTGTCATTTGCTACAATATTACTTTAGCCAAAAAACTTCGGTCGATGTTCATCAATCATCCCTTTGAAGAGAAAATAAAGGTTAATAATTTTCATGCTTGGTGTTTCCAACAAATTAAAAAAAACAAGATCACCATTCCAGAAGGGGATAATATTTTTGAAAATATGGAGCAAGCGTTGACTGATGGTTTCAACACAGGAAAAATAAAACCAGAACAATACAGCGCTGTATTAATTGATGAAGGACATGATTTTAAGCCCGAATGGTTAAAAATCCTGGCAAAAATGACTGACTCTCAGGACGAGAATTTGCTATTTCTTTATGATGATGCTCAGTCAATTTATCAAAAAAAGAAAGCATTAGACTTTACACTGTCCAGCGTGGATATTAAAGCGACAGGACGCACAACTATTCTTAATATAAATTATAGAAACACACAACAAATTCTACACTTTGCCAGTTGCATTGCATTTAATTATCTTAATAGCCATATCGATAGTTCTTTAACCTATCATAAACCTGCTGCGGGAGGAATGAATGGCGATTATCCCAAGCTTGAACATTTCGACACACAGGACGAAGAAATAGCAAGAGCAGTCAAATGGATTACAGAGCAAAATGAACAAGGGATTCCGTGGTCTGAAATTGCTATACTTAGTCCTTCAACTCACATCCTTTCTAACTCTCTAAGTTCTGTACTTGAATCGAAAAATATCCCCTTTAATCTTATTGTAAGCTCTGCAGATAAAAAGTCCTGGACGCCAGAACAAGAGCGTATTTCTGTTATGCCATTACCCAGCAGCAAAGGACTTGAGTTTCACTCAGTTGTCATTATTGATGCAGCGAGAACACGGGATAATAGTGATGATTTGAGTGAGGATATAAAGAGACTCTATGTAGGTTTTACCCGAGCACGTTGCAATCTCTTGGTAACCTTGCACGGTGAAGGTGCGTTAAATGAGCATCTACTAAGAACCTATAAGCAAAGCCCACAATATATGTAAAAATGATAAATTATCTCCATAACGCCCGGTAACGCTGTACCGGGCGTTATGAATGCATATCTAAGATATTAGTCACGCATGATAGCCGCCACCAAAAACACCATCATCTCCCTCGCCTCTTTGCGGTGATAAAAGCGTACCATTTTGCTGTTAAATTCCAGCGTTTTAGCCGCTGGAATTAACAAGATCAAACTTCCGGCAACGAAGATTCAGTTATTACAAATAATTACTGGAAAAAGAGATGAAAAGCGTGGTTGACAACACATCGAAATATCCTGACTGGAGTAAACGCGATGATATTAAAGCGAAACTGAAAGTTGAACTTATTCTGCTTCTACACAAGCATAAGTTCCCGCCAGTAGCGAATGATGATGTTTATATGGGTGTGCTGGCACAGGTAGAGAATTTTAAAGAACATCATATGAGTGCTTTAAATTAATCATGAAGGCTGGATACACTTTGTTATCCGGCCATTGTGAATTAATGTTAATTTTTCTTCCAAATCTTTCCAATAACGCTTTTATTATTTTCTATTTTTAGCTGGACTTTCCCTGTATTTACTGATGATATATCCAGATATTTAGCGCGGTGCGGATGTGCGCCAACACACCCGCACCGCTCATCACAATCACTATTTTCAAGGAATAGCAGTTATGACTGACACGCATTCTATTGCACAACCGTTCGAAGCAGAAGTCTCCCCGGCAAATAACCGTCAATTAACCGTGAGTTATGCGAGCCGCTACCCGGATTGCAGCCGTATTCCCGCCATCACCCTGAAAGGTCAGTGGCTGGAAGCCGCCGGTTTTGCCACCGGCACAGCGGTAGATGTCAAAGTGATGGAAGGCTGTATTGTCCTCACAGCCCAACCACCCGCCGCCGAAGAGAGCGAACTGATGCAGTCGCTGCGCCAGGTGTGCAAGCTGTCGGCGCGTAAACAAAAGCAGATACAGGAATTTATTGGGGTGATTGCGGGTAAACAAAAAGTTGCCTGATACATTGACCCGGTAGCACCAGTGCTACCGGGTATTATTCGCCGCGTTATACCAACGCGCTCTCCATCTGTTTTTCAAATGCCTGACGAATTAATCCCATAATGTAAGGAAGTTGTGCGAGGTCGCTGAAACAAATTTCCACATCACCATTGCCCCATCGCCCAACATTTGTCACATCTTTGGCAATACCTTTCGGATCGACCAGTTCATGAAACTGCATATTAAGCGACAATCGCAGTCGGCTTTTTTGCGGCACAACATCAACAAAATTCGTTTCAGCTTTAAACGCAATATATAGCTTCAATACTTCCTGCGTGATCCCTGCGTCCAGGCGCATAACTTCATCGCGAAGATGATCGAATAACACCCGGCTATGCGAACCATCAGCAAGAAAAGGATAATCACTCAGGCTGTAACTGGTTTTGTTTTCAGGCTGCCCCCGATAAACAGCTAAAACCTCTTCAGAAAGAGAAGGCGCTTGCCAGACCTGAATCGCGAGATCGGCCAGACGATCGGCTCGGGCGTGAATGGCGGCTTCATCCCATTTTTCGCACTGTCCAAGACCGATATTCAAATAGAGCGGGCTATGCTTAAAGCCGTCTTCAATATCGCGTTTTTCCGCGAAAGGTCTGTCACTGTAGCGGGAGTTATAGCGCGTTAATGTGAGATTCCCCAACGTATGCAACAGTTCTTTATGAATGCGTTGCCAGTCACTTCCCAGCTCTTCACGCCATTTAGCCGACAAATTTTCGTTCTGCGGCATAATATGCTCAATCGTAAACTCTTCCACGCGCTCTCTGCGTTTATCGTTTTCCAGTCGTCGTAACCAGTAGCTGCGACTACGGAAGTTATAGAGATCGCGAACTTTTAATTCCCGTTTAAATTCATCATCGTTGGGGAAACGACGATATGAAGGTAGATTCAAAAAATGTACCTGAATACTTTCCAGATAATTTTCTTTATTAATAACTTTATAAAAAGTGGCAAATGTCTTGTTCAAAGAATTTGTCGGAATTGCACATACTGCACGGCGGAAAACATAAGATTCAATTAAACGAATTATGCTCAGAAAATCTTCGTGAGACAAAACGCCATTTTTATAGTCATGATAAAGCGCCAGTAAGAAAGGATACGCCACATCGACCTTTAACTCGCGCAAATCCTGAAAAGCCGTAGCAAGCGATTTGTCACTTTCTTTTCCCAATGCCATTGCACAGTAATACTCCGCGTAGATATGAATATCTTCAACCAGCCGATCTACGCCTTTTTCAGCAACACTCTGGCTGCGGGCATGGAGTTTAAATGCCTCATAGACTTCATCTGTCCGAGGGATCTCCCCCGTTTTTACCGTCAGATAATGACGCATAAAACTGTCAAAATATTCGCTGTAACCTTGCTGACCAAAGGCGACTTCCATTGGACGCCAGTGATCTTCATACAATCGGGTTTGATGCTCTGGTTCGAGGCCCATCAGAATAAAATTGCGCACCAGATCGGCCTGACTTAACGCCTTACCGGTGGAGTTCATACTTTCAAAAATCAGTTGCGGATTATCCTGACCACGATTAAGCGCCACATCGACAATTAATAACTTTGCTAACCCACGACATAAGGGGATCAAGTCATCACCGAGTTTGGCAATTTGTTCATCAAAGAAAGTAAAGTTTTCCATTATTCGATGGGAATAGTTTTCTGGCATTGGTCTTTGTTTTATTAACGCCAGTAAACTGTCTTTATCAGTCTCGGTCAGCAGTAATTTAAAACCTTTCTCGCCGGACTCATAAGGATTGAGCAAATAATAATTACGCAATTTCATTGCCGAAAAGCCATCAAAAACTTCGTCTTCGCCAAGATGGCGCGATAAAGCCTCAATCAGCAACATTGCGGTCGTCAGCCGCTGCTGACCATCAATGACCAGCAACGGAGAAATACCAGAAACCTGATACAATCCCTGCTCTATATAAACAACCGAACCGATAAAATGCGCTGATATATCGTCACGCTTTCCTGCACGAATGATGTCGTCCCAAAGTTGCCGACATTGTTGTTCTGTCCATGAATAAGTCCGTTGATAAATGGGAATAACAAACTGCTGCGAACGTTTTAAAAAATCGAGTAAGCGAGCTTCTGTAGCTTTCATTCTGACGTCTTTCCGTGAAACGATGATTTCGCAATAATAACCACTTCCTTGTGGAGGTTATAGAGAAATCCTGTTTATCCGCGACGAACATACCCCTCACTCCACATCCTCCCTGCGTAACCCAATATCCCTCAACCGCTCATCACTCATCTGCTGTAACACTCGTCGGGTCTGCATTTGCCGCCGCCAACGCCTCACCGCCTGCCAGAGTTGCACAAGTCTGATAAACGGCGTTTTGGCTTTGTTTTCGTGAAATTCCATCTGCTGCCTCCTCATCTTTCAGAGGCTTCATCATCCGTCTTCTGGCAGTTCACAATACAGATGCAAATATTAGTTTTATTTAACATACAGACAGGTTAAAACAGCATCTGCATCCGGTTTTTTAGCCTCATCTGTACCGGTTTTTCTTTCTGTATGGTCCAAATAAGGAATACAGCATGACGCGTTATCAACATCTGGCAACTCTGCTTGCCGAGCGGATTGAGCAAGGGCTGTATCGTCACGGGGAGAAATTGCCGTCGGTGCGCAGCTTAAGTCAGGAGCACGGCGTCAGCATCAGCACCGTGCAGCAGGCGTATCAGACGCTGGAGACGATGAAGCTCATCACTCCGCAGCCGCGTTCGGGGTATTTTGTCGCACAACGTAAAGCCCAGCCGCCAGTGCCGCCGATGACGCGTCCGGTGCAGCGCCCGGTGGAAATTACCCAGTGGGATCAGGTACTGGATATGCTGGAGGCGCATAGCGACAGTTCCATTGTTCCGTTAAGCAAAAGCACGCCGGATGTCGAAACGCCCAGCCTGAAACCGCTGTGGCGTGAGCTAAGCCGGGTGGTGCAGCATAATCTGCAAACCGTTCTCGGTTATGACTTGTTAGCCGGTCAGCGGGTATTGCGAGAGCAGATTGCCCGCCTGATGCTCGACAGCGGCTCGGTGGTCACCGCCGATGACATCATCATCACCAGCGGCTGCCATAACTCGATGTCGCTGGCGTTAATGGCGGTGTGTAAACCGGGCGATATTGTCGCGGTCGAATCTCCCTGTTATTACGGTTCGATGCAGATGCTGCGCGGCATGGGCGTGAAAGTGATTGAAATCCCAACCGATCCAGAAACTGGCATCAGCGTTGAAGCGCTGGAACTGGCGCTGGAACAGTGGCCGATTAAAGGCATCATTCTGGTGCCAAACTGTAATAATCCGCTGGGATTTATTATGCCGGACGCGCGCAAACGGGCCGTTCTCTCTCTCGCTCAGCGTCATGATATTGTGATTTTTGAAGATGATGTCTACGGCGAACTGGCAACGGAGTATCCGCGCCCGCGGACCATTCATTCCTGGGATATCGACGGGCGAGTGCTGTTGTGCAGCTCGTTCAGTAAAAGTATTGCTCCAGGCCTGCGCGTGGGTTGGGTCGCACCGGGGCGTTATCACGATAAACTGCTGCATATGAAATACGCCATCAGCAGCTTTAATGTGCCGTCCACGCAAATGGCGGCGGCAACGTTTGTGCTGGAAGGTCACTATCATCGCCATATCCGGCGGATGCGGCAGATCTATCAGCGCAATTTGGCGCTTTATACCTGCTGGATACGGGAATATTTTCCCTGCGAAATCTGTATTACGCGCCCGAAAGGCGGATTTTTACTGTGGATAGAATTGCCTGAACAGGTCGATATGGTCTGCGTCGCGCGGCAGCTGTACCGCATGAAAATCCAGGTGGCGGCAGGCTCGATTTTCTCGGCTTCCGGCAAATACCGTAATTGTCTGCGCATCAACTGCGCTTTGCCGCTCAGCGAAACCTATCGCGAAGCACTGAAGCAAATTGGCGAGGCCGTGTATCGGGCAATAGAATAATTTCGAATTAGTGGCGAGGCCCCTGATTTCCTCTCACGAATCGCCTGTGACTCGTTTTATCTTTGCAGGGGCATCGCCACGTTCCAGCATGGCTTAGGCAAAGTGTGCTTTGTTCATACCGGATGCGGCGTGAACGCCTTATCCGGCTTACAAATCGCGCAAATTCAATAGATTGCAGAGGTAATGTAGGTCTGATAAGCGTAGCACATCAGGCAGCTTTGCGTTTGTCATCAGTCTCTGATTAGTACTCGATCCATGGATCGCGCTTGCTTTCAGGCAAGGGTTGCTCTAATGCCTGCATTTGCTCTGCCGAAAGTCCAGTATATCGTTGTATCCATTCAGGATCCGCACCGTTCTGCAAAAGCAATCTAAGGAGGCGTTGTTCCCCTTCTTCTTTCCCCTTTTCCATCCCTAACAGCCATCCATCATTATGAATTCGCTCTGCAATCGTCATTATTCGCTCCCTGTGTTGTGGCATTCGACGGGTAAGTTCACTGATAAACTCATTAAAACGCGCTTCATCGCCAGTCAGTAAAATGTAATTTAACAGCGCGGTTATCTGGCTGTCATTAGCGCACCCTGTAACCAGTAATATTACCAGTTGATCAATAAGCCCCATTAGATCGCGCTGGCGAATATGCTTTTGGATCAACTCCAACAGGGCGACTCTGCGGTGCTGCACAATCTCGTCGTCTGGCACGACAGTGACATCCACCAGCGGGAACGCTGCAGTATAAACTTTCCGTGCAGTAGTCGGGTCGGCAAATTCGTCCAGCCAGCACAGGGACCAGGGATAAGGACTACGGCTACCGTGATAAAACAGCATCGGGATGACCAGCGGTAGCAACCGGCGTTTATCATGCTCTATATGGCGCTGCATCACTGCCATGGTATAGCGCATCAGGCGAAAGGCCATATGAATATCCTCACGGCTCTGATGTTCAATCACCACATAGATATAGCCATCGCCTTCCCGGGTCTTTACCGACCACAGAATATCGGAGTGTAGCGCCCGCAATTTTTCATCGACAAAGCTGGCGGATTCCAGTTTTAAGCTGTCGAGATCGCACAGTTCACGTAAATCTTTGGGTAAGTGGATCTCCATAAAATCCCGCGCGGTGTCAGGGTGCATGAGAAAAGATTTAAATAATGCGTCATGCGGCGTGCTGGTCGTGAAGTTTGTCATGGCGATCCGTCACCTGTTGATAAGATGGCCCGACTTTAGCGACTAACAAAACCATTCTCACCCGGCAATTTCCCGTTCCCCGAGGCGCTTTCCAGGCTATTTTTGTTCGTCTGCAAACGATACATTTTTCCGGAAACAGGCTCGCGTTTTACATTTCCTGTACCCGGCAGATATTCCCCTTTCCACCGCGCTCTTTTGATTAACCGCAAATTTTAATTACACTTAAGGTGTATATTTTCTATGCAACCCATCAATTCAAGAGGTGTAATGTACTGATGACTATTTGTAATCGTTATACATTCTGACCCGAAGTCAGAAGGTATTTCTCTGTCTGTGTGTTCACAGGCAGTGTGGTTGATTACATGAAATTCAGTACATTTGTCCTTCTCGCCTGCCTTTCGTCATTACCGACGGTATTGAATTTCGTTTTCCCCGTTGGGGTTCTCCGGACAAGGAGTTGTTTGTTATGCCACGTTTTTTTGCCCGCCATGCCGCCACGCTGTTTTTCCCGATGGCGTTGATTTTGTATGACTTTGCCGCCTATCTTTCGACGGACCTGATCCAGCCAGGGATCATTAATGTGGTCCGTGATTTTAATGCCGATGTCAGTCTGGCCCCGGCTGCCGTCAGTCTCTATCTCGCTGGAGGCATGGCATTGCAGTGGCTGCTGGGGCCGCTTTCCGACAGGATTGGCCGCAGGCCAGTGCTGATTACCGGGGCGCTCATTTTTACCCTTGCCTGCGCCGCGACAATGTTCACAACGTCTATGACACAGTTTCTTATCGCGCGTGCAATTCAGGGCACCAGTATCTGTTTTATTGCTACCGTTGGTTATGTCACGGTGCAGGAGGCGTTCGGACAGACAAAAGGGATCAAGTTGATGGCGATTATCACCTCCATCGTACTGATTGCGCCGATTATTGGCCCGCTTTCCGGCGCAGCTCTGATGCACTTTGTGCACTGGAAAGTCCTTTTTGCCATCATTGCGGTTATGGGTTTTATCTCATTTGTTGGCTTACTGCTGGCGATGCCAGAGACGGTGAAGCGCGGCGCGGTTCCATTTAGCGCCAAAAGCGTCTTGCGCGATTTTCGTAATGTCTTTTGCAATCGGCTGTTCCTCTTTGGCGCAGCAACCATCTCTTTAAGCTATATCCCAATGATGAGTTGGGTGGCTGTCTCGCCGGTGATCCTGATTGACGCAGGCGGCTTAACGACCTCGCAGTTCGCCTGGACACAGGTTCCGGTGTTCGGCGCGGTGATTGTCGCGAATGCCATCGTGGCGCGTTTCGTTAAAGATCCGACCGAACCGCGCTTTATCTGGCGTGCCGTACCCATTCAACTGGTTGGCCTCGCGCTGTTGATTATCGGCAATCTGCTGTCACCGCACGTCTGGCTGTGGTCGGTGCTGGGCACCAGTTTGTATGCTTTCGGGATTGGTTTGATCTTCCCGACCTTATTCCGCTTTACGCTTTTTTCCAATAACTTACCGAAAGGGACCGTCTCCGCATCGCTGAATATGGTGATCCTGATGGTGATGTCTGTCTCGGTCGAAATCGGCCGCTGGCTGTGGTTTAACGGCGGTCGCTTGCCGTTTCATCTGTTAGCCGTCGTGGCGGGCGTTATCGTCGTTTTCACCCTGGCAGGATTGCTCAATCGCGTGCGCCAACATCAGGCTGCCGAGCTGGCGGAGGAGCGGTGATTTTTGCGCGATCTTGCCGTCAGGCTCTATTCTTAACGTTATGAATAAACTCATTGAACTCAGACGCGCCAAAATGTTGGCGCTCTCTTTACTGCTTATCGCCGCTGCTACCTTTGTCGTTACGCTGTTTTTGCCGCCCAATTTTTGGGTGAGCGGTGTGAAGGCGATTGCCGAAGCAGCGATGGTCGGCGCGCTGGCGGACTGGTTTGCGGTGGTGGCGCTGTTTCGCCGCGTGCCGATTCCGATCATTTCTCGTCATACAGCGATTATCCCGCGTAATAAAGACCGGATTGGCGAAAATCTCGGCCAGTTCGTGCAGGAAAAATTTCTTGATACTCAATCCCTGGTGGCATTGATTCGACGCCACGAACCGGCGTTGTTGATTGGCAACTGGTTTAGTCAGCCAGAAAACGCCCGCCGCGTTGGTCAGCATCTGTTGCAGATCATGAGCGGTTTTCTCGAATTAACTGATGATGCGCGTATTCAGCGCCTGCTTAAGCGCGCGGTCCATCGGGCGATTGATAAGGTCGATCTTTCCGGCACCAGTGCGTTGATGCTGGAGAGTATGACCAAAAACGATCGTCATCAGGTGCTGCTGGATACGCTGATCGCACAGTTGATCGCCCTTCTCCAGCGCGATAAATCGCGCAAGTTTATCGCCCAGCAAATTGTTCGCTGGCTGGAGAGTGAGCATCCACTGAAAGCCAAAATTCTCCCCACCGAATGGCTGGGCGAACATAGCGCGGAGTTGGTTTCTGACGCGGTGAATTCTTTGCTTGATGATATCAGCCGCGATCGTGCGCATCAGATCCGCCATGCGTTTGATCGCGCCACTTTTGCCCTGATCGACAAGCTGAAAAACGATCCGGAAATGGCAGCGCGAGCCGATGCCGTAAAAAGTTATCTGAAAGAAGATGAAGCTTTTAACCGCTATCTCAGTGAATTGTGGGGGGATTTACGGGAATGGCTGAAAGCGGATATCGACAGTGAAGATTCTCGTGTGAAAGAACGTATCGCGCGGGCGGGTCAATGGTTTGGCGAAACGTTAATTGCCGATGATGCCTTGCGGGCGTCGTTAAATGGTCATCTGGAACAAGCCGCGCACCGCGTCGCGCCTGAGTTTTCCGCATTCCTGACGCGCCACATCAGCGATACGGTAAAAAGCTGGGATGCCCGGGATATGTCGCGGCAAATAGAGTTAAATATCGGCAAAGATCTGCAGTTTATTCGTGTCAACGGTACGCTGGTTGGCGGTTGTATTGGGCTAATTTTATATTTGCTGTCGCAGCTCCCGGCCTTGTTCCCCCTCGGCAATTTTTAGAAATCCATGAAAAACTAAGTGGCTAACCGCGAGAGAGATCAAATAAACCATACTAAAAGAATGGTAATAATGTGGCCTCTTTTCATTATCTCCCGTGGTACGGGGAAGGAAAATCATGTCACTTGTCACCGATCTACCCGCCATTTTCGATCAGTTCTCTGAAGCTCGCCAGAAAGGCTTTCTCACCGTCATGGATCTCAAGGAGCGCGGCATTCCGCTGGTTGGCACTTACTGCACCTTTATGCCGCAAGAGATCCCGATGGCAGCCGGTGCGGTTGTGGTTTCGCTCTGTTCCACCTCTGATGAAACCATTGAAGAAGCGGAGAAAGAACTGCCGCGCAACCTCTGCCCGCTGATTAAAAGCAGCTACGGCTTCGGCAAAACCGATAAATGCCCCTACTTCTACTTTTCGGATCTGGTGGTCGGTGAAACCACCTGCGACGGCAAAAAGAAAATGTATGAATACATGGCGGAGTTTAAGCCTGTTCATGTGATGCAGCTGCCGAACAGCGTTAAGGACGATGCCTCGCGTGCATTGTGGAAAGCCGAGATGCTGCGCTTGCAAAAAACGGTAGAAGAACGTTTTGGGCACGAGATTAGCGAAGATGCTCTGCGCGATGCTATTGCGCTGAAAAACCGCGAACGTCGCGCACTGGCCAATTTTTATCATCTTGGGCAGTTAAATCCTCCGGCGCTTAGCGGCAGCGACATTCTGAAAGTGGTTTACGGCGCAACCTTCCGGTTCGATAAAGAGGCGTTGATCAATGAACTGGACGCGATGACCGCCCGCATTCGTCAGCAGTGGGAAGAAGGCCAGCGACTGGACCCGCGTCCGCGCATTTTAATCACCGGCTGCCCGATTGGCGGCGCAGCAGAGAAAGTGGTGCGCGCGATTGAAGAGAATGGCGGCTGGGTTGTCGGTTATGAAAACTGCACCGGGGCGAAAGCGACCGAGCAATGCGTGGCAGAAACGGGCGATGTCTACGACGCGCTGGCGGATAAATATCTGGCGATTGGCTGCTCCTGTGTTTCGCCGAACGATCAGCGCCTGAAAATGCTCAGCCAGATGGTGGAAGAATATCAGGTCGATGGCGTAGTTGATGTGATTTTGCAGGCGTGCCATACCTACGCGGTGGAATCGCTGGCAATTAAACGTCATGTGCGTCAGCAGCACAACATTCCTTATATCGCTATTGAAACAGACTACTCCACCTCGGATGTCGGGCAGCTCAGTACCCGTGTCGCGGCCTTTATTGAGATGCTGTAAGGAGTGGCAGTGACATATTCGATTGGCATTGATTCTGGTTCTACCGCCACCAAAGGGATCTTACTGGCA
The DNA here is from genome assembly GCF_046487665.1 of Escherichia sp. WS1152. Lineage (NCBI taxonomy): Bacteria > Pseudomonadati > Pseudomonadota > Gammaproteobacteria > Enterobacterales > Enterobacteriaceae > Escherichia > Escherichia sp. WS1152. The sequence continues at coordinate 294,464 of NZ_JBJQJA010000003.1, forward strand.
GACGGCGTGATTACGCGCCGTTTCCTCGTTCCAACACCCTTTCGTCCGGCAACAGCAATTACTGAAGCCTGGGAAACTCTGCGCGAAGGGTTAGAGACAACGCCGTTTCTGACGCTCACCGGCTACGGGCGGCAACTGGTGGATTTTGCCGATAAACAAGTGACGGAAATCTCCTGTCACGGGCTGGGCGCACGGTTTCTTGCGCCAGCAACGCGCGCGGTAATCGACATCGGTGGTCAGGACAGCAAAGTGATTCAGCTTGATGATGACGGTAACCTGTGCGATTTCCTGATGAATGACAAATGCGCGGCGGGCACCGGGCGTTTCCTGGAGGTGATCTCGCGCACGCTTGGCACCAGCGTCGAGCAACTCGACTGCATTACCGAAAATGTCACGCCGCACGCCATCACGAGTATGTGCACAGTGTTTGCTGAATCAGAAGTGATCAGCCTGCGCTCAGCGGGCGTCGCGCCAGAAGCGATTCTCGCCGGAGTGATTAACGCGATGGCGCGGCGGAGTGCCAATTTCATTGCTCGTCTCTCCTGTGAAGCGCCGATTCTGTTTACTGGTGGCGTTAGTCATTGCCAGACGTTTGCCCGGATGCTGGAATCTCACCTGCGAATGCCGGTAAATACCCATCCTGATGCGCAATTTGCTGGCGCAATTGGCGCGGCGGTAATTGGTCAACGAGCGAGAAAACGCCGATGAAAGAGTTTTTATTTTTATTTCACTCCACGGTCGGCGTCATACAAACCCGCAAGGCATTGCAGGCAGCGGGCATGACTTTTCGCGTCAGCGATATTCCCCGTGATTTACGCGGCGGCTGCGGGTTATGCATTTGGCTGACCTGTCCCCCCGGCGAGGAAATACAATGGGTGATCCCTGGGCAAACCGAAGCGATATATTGCCAGCAGGGCAGCGACTGGCAGTGCGTGGTGCATTACGATGCAGAAGCGTCAACCAGGCAATAGGATCTTTAAATATACCAACCGGATAATTGGCTGCGCATAATCCTGCATGAAGGAAGTTGTATTAAATATCTCACCTGCCATGAAATATTTCCCATCCACAAAATGAGCGATTTTTGATAGCACCTTACTATTTTACGTCTAAAATACAAAATACATTTTATTATACTTAAACCCATAATTATGCATAGAGAAATAAAATGATTACCGGGTGAGATAATGATAAAAGATAAGTTTCTGTGCGAAGCTTATCTTTACCCATCCCCCTGATTATTTTAGATTTAGAAGAACATTTCACAATTCAAGGATAGAAATATGGGCTCCCTAAACATATACCAGGATATTTTCCCAACACTCGGCATGTATTCGGGACTAAAAGCTTGCCATGAAAAAAACAACCTACCATTTGATATTAACACGGAAATTGAAACCATACAAAAACAAATTAATTATGATATAAATCATTTGAATGACGGTTTGATTAAGCGTGTACTGAATCTTTTTATTCACCTTATCTCTAATCCCGACAATCTTGAATTAACCTTAAATAGATATTCATCAACAACAGAACAAATCATCGGCAGAACCAAAAGAAATGGTTTACATGAGTTTGACGTTGGCGATCTAAAAATAATATTTAATCGACAAGATGATAATGAAAGCGTATTAACTGTTAAATATAAAGATAAAGATAAAGATAAAGATAAAGATAAAGATATAAGTCATCACTGCAATGTTAAAACCGAGCAATTGCAGCAGTTTATTAAAATAATGGAACAAAAAGCGCAACTACCAATCTATATTGACAAGAACAATTTGAAAGAGAGTATTTTCTCTGTTTTGCACAATGACCCACAACACGTAGATAAAGATCAACACCTTCCCTGTGATAAGTTTTTAAAACATGCCTGCAAAAGTTCAAATTCATTTGAAGTGAAATTAGATGCCACTCATCAATATCAACACCTGAATAACTTCATGATTTCTTTTGACCCAGTAGAAAATCAATTAACAATACAGGATAACAATAACAAGACTGAAACTTTCTCGTTTACAAACTTACAATGGGAAAATTTGCTGCAATACTATAGAGAAAACCACCAGCAGCCAAATATAGCAGGATCACGAAATCTCACGGATAATATAGATAAAATTAAAAATACAATATCCACCTCTGAAATTATTGAATGCGCCTCTCCTGAAATAAGAAGTAGCGTCCTGAACGATCTTTATAGCATTGCTAATTTCCTCCCGGACAATAATCTGACCCCAAATGAGAGCTGGAAAAGATTTTGTGACACATGCGAGCGCTTTTACGTTGCTCAGAAGAGTATCACTGGAGATAAGAGTGAACGTCTTACGCGAAAACTCTCTATCTCTGATGCAGGAATTACAATGACCTTCACGATAGGTGATGTTGTCATCAATACTATTAGCACTGCTATTCCTGAAGATGCAACGGGTCAACGGTGTATCGAAGGGTTGAATTTAGCAGAGATGGATTTAACCGACATAGACTTGTCGAAAATGGCGCTAAGGAATGTCAATTTTAATGGCAGCATTCTTAGAAATGCCAAGTTCTCCGGTACGATCTGTGAAGGCGTGGATTTTACCGATTGTGATCTGCGTAATGCAGAATTCGAAAATGCCTCATTAGAAAATAATGATTTTCGTAAAGTTCGCCACTTGACTTATGTAAATTTCAAAAACGCAAATCTACGGAACAGTAACTTCAGCGGAAAAGTTCTCACTGGCGTAAACTTTACTGGAAGTGACCTTAGTAACGCTTATCTTGAACACATAGATTTCACAACCGTGATTCTATATGAAACACCTGCAACACCTGCAACACCTGCAACATCTGAAACTCCTAAAATACCTGAAATACCTGGAACACATAAAATACCTGGAACACATAAAATACCTGCAACGCCTAAAACACCTGCAACACCTCAAATACCTGAAATACCTGAAACACCTAAAGTAATTCTTACTGGCGCAATACTAAATTATTCCGATCTATCGGGAAAAGATCTTTCAGAATATAATCTTACTGGTATTATCTGCATGTATACCAACTTTTCAAACGCTAATTTAACAAATTGTAAAATCTCTAATGCAAACTTTTCGAATGCAAAATTCTACAATACTAATTGTACTGGTGCAAATTGTTCGAATATCCTATTTGACTACGCATGGCTTGACAATACAATATTTATAAAAACGCTTTTTAAAAATACCTGTTTTTACAATGTCAGAGCGAAAAATGTCTATCTTGAGGGAGCATATCTGAACAATGATAATATCGTGAAACAAGCCAATAACAGTACCGAGAAACAAGCCAATGACAGTACGGTGCAACAATCCATTGACAGTACGGTGCAACAAGCCAATGACAGTACCGATAAACAAGCCAATGATAATATCGATAAACAGGTCAATGACAGTACCGATAAACAAGCCAATGACAATATCGATAAACAGGTCAATGACAGTACCGATAAACAAGCCAAGAACAGTACCAAGCAACAGGACAGTAACAGTTTTAATCAAGCCCGTTTAAAGAAAGAAGTGAATAGGAGATTTTCCATTCCGGGTTTAACGTCTTATCAGCCAACGTATATAGTTGAAGAATAGTTCAATAATCACCCAAACAGAGCAGGTATGGCAGAGGATATAAATTAACATTTAAACGTTAACCGCCTCATCTATCATTCATGGATGAGGCGCATTTATCAGTCGATGTAAGCTGAAAATGTTCTGCCATCCAGAGACAACCGCCGCCCCCCTGCGGCGTTTACTATTTCATCGCCCGCGTTAAGAATTCATTAAGCTTCATCCGTATACTCCTTATCTGTCGCACTGAATTTGACGAGAAAAAAAAGCAATAATAAGGAGCAATAAGTTGAAAAAGCGCATCACCTTTATCGTTTTTCTTTGCGCCATCGTGGCGGCAAGCCTGTTTTTTGTGCAATCCTGCGTCCGTAAAAGCCAGCATGTCGCAGGGTTTCAGAATTATCAGGCCACTATCGATGGTAAAGAGATTACAGGAGTAACTAAAAATATCTCCTCACTGACTTGGTCAGCGCAGAGCAATACCTTATTTAGCACTATCAACAAACCTGCAACCATCGTTGAAATGACGACCGAGGGCGACTTGATCCGCACCATTCCGCTCGATTTTGTTAAGGATCTCGAGACGATTGAATACATTGGTGATAATAAATTTGTCATCAGTGATGAACGTGACTACGCCATTTATGTGATTTCACTTAACGCTGACTCGGAAGTGAGCATCCTCAAAAAAATTAAAATCCCATTGCAGGAAACGCCTACTAACTGTGGCTTTGAAGGACTGGCTTACTCCCCTCAGGACCATACCTTCTGGTTTTTTAAAGAGAAAAATCCGATAGATGTCTACAAAGTAACCGGGCTATTGCGTAGCGATGAGTTGCATATCAGCAAAGATAAAACGTTGCAGCGTCAGTTTACTTTAGACGATGTTTCTGGCGCGGAATTTAACCCACAGAAAAATACGTTGCTGGTGTTGTCACATGAGTCACGCGCCCTGCAGGAAGTGACCGTGAGAGGTGACGTGATCGGCGAAATGTCGTTAACCAAAGGTAAGTATGGCCTTTCACACAACATCAAGCAGGCGGAAGGGATAGCGATGGATGATAGCGGCAACATCTATATCGTTGGCGAACCGAATCTTTTTTATCGCTTTACGTCGACAAAATCACGATAACAGTCTGGCAGGTTCTCCTTTTTTGTTATTAACTTGTTAACTCAAAATAATACAAACCAGGCAGAACATGAATTCGACATCGCATCCCGTAGAACGTTTTTCTTTCAGCACCGCGTTATTCGGGATGCTGGTTCTGACCTTAGGTATGGGTTTAGGCCGCTTTCTCTATACGCCGATGCTGCCAGTCATGCTGGCGGAAGGCGAGTTTTCATTTAGCGAACTCTCATGGATCGCCAGTGGTAACTATGCCGGGTATCTGGCGGGGAGCCTGCTGTTTTCATTCGGCGCGTTTCATTTACCCTCACGCCTGCGCCCGTTCCTGTTAGCTTCCGCCCTCGCAACCGGATTATTAATCCTCGCGATGGCGTGGCTGCCGCCGTTTCTTCTGGTTTTCATCATTCGCTTTCTGGCGGGAGTCGCCAGCGCCGGGATGTTGATTTTCGGCTCAACGCTCATCATGCAACATACTCGCCATCCTTTTGTCCTTGCGGCGCTATTTTCTGGTGTTGGCGTCGGCATCGCTCTGGGTAATGAATATGTGCTGGCAGGCCTGCATTTTGCCCTCTCTTCACAAACGTTGTGGCAAGGTGCCGGAGCACTTTCTGCCATTATATTGCTTGCTCTGGCGCTGCTCATCCCGTCGGATAAACACGTTATCCCGCCAGCGCCATTGGCAAAAATCGCGCAACAACCCATGAGCTGGTGGCTACTGGCGATTCTGTATGGCCTGGCGGGTTTTGGTTATATCATCGTCGCCACATACCTGCCGCTCATGGCGAAAGACGCGGGCCAGCCTGTGCTGACGGCTCACCTCTGGACACTGGTTGGCTTGTCGATTGTCCCAGGTTGCTTTGGCTGGCTGTGGGCAGCCAAACGGTGGGGAGCATTACCTTGCCTGACCGCGAATTTGCTGGTGCAGGCGATCTGCGTGCTGTTAACCCTCGCCAGCAGCTCTCCTTTATTACTCATCATCAGCAGTATTGGTTTTGGCGGCACCTTTATGGGAACGACCTCGCTGGTGATGACCATCGCCCGCCAGCTTAGCGTGCCGGGAAATCTTAACCTTTTGGGCTTTGTGACACTCATTTATGGTATCGGGCAAATTCTTGGCCCGGCGCTGACCAGTATGCTCGGCAACGGAACGTCGGCGCTCGCCAGTGCCACACTCTGCGGCGCAGCGGCGCTATTTATCGCAGCATTAATCTGCGGGATGCAAATATTCAAATTGCATACGAATTATTCTTAAGTAATTTAACGAATTTAACTTTTCAGTACATCACGTAAAATAATTAAAATATCCTTTTTCTTTGGAGGTACTCAGCCACCGCCGGTATTATTCCTGGTTTAGCAATTCCACGGCTAATTCATTATTTCTGGTCATATTATAGTCAGGATCGCATTATATCTCCGTGCTAGAAAAAACAAGTTTAATTCTGTTTTTTCACGGAAGGTCACTATGGCTTCGACAAATGCGCATCAAATAAAAAATAATGATCAAAACTCTTTATGTGGTCTGGGTGACAAAATACGCCGCCTGACCGCCGGAGTTTGTTTATTTACACAAATTTTTTTCCCCGTCATGGCGACGGCACAAAATGTGGTACATGCTAAACCTCAGACGACAGTTTCATCTGCCCCCCCTCTACTAGAAAATAATACGGTGCCTTACACGCTTGGTGCGCTGGAATCAGCGCAAAGCGTTGCTGATCGCTTCGGTATTTCACTGGAGGAGCTTCGTCGTCTTAATCAGTTCCGTACTTTTGCTCGCGGCTTTGATAACGTGCGCCAGGGTGAAGAACTGGATGTTCCGGCAACAACCTCGCAGAAAAGCCATGAGCAACAAAATGCCGTACCGCCTGCGAATGGCGAAAACACGCTGGAGAATCAAATAGCCAGCACCTCGCAGCGAGTTGGCACTCTGCTTTCACAAGATATGAATAGTGAGCAGGCCAGCGGCATGGCGCGTGGTTGGGCATCTTCAGAAGCCTCTGGCGCGATGACTGATTGGTTAAATAACTTTGGCACTGCGAAAATCTCTCTGGGTGTGGATGAAGATTTTAGCCTGAAAAATTCGCAATTCGACTTCCTGCATCCGTGGTATGACACACCTGATTATCTGCTCTTCAGCCAGCATACCCTTCACCGAACAGACGATCGTACCCAGATCAACACCGGTTTGGGCTGGCGTCATTTCACCTCCAGCTGGATGTCAGGCATCAACCTGTTTTTTGACCACGACCTGAGCCGCTATCACTCCCGCGCAGGGCTTGGCGCAGAATACTGGCGTGATTATCTGAAGTTGAGCAGCAACGCTTATATCGGCCTGACCGGCTGGCGTAGCGCACCAGAATTGGATAACGACTTCGAAGCCCGCCCGGCCAACGGCTGGGATTTACGCGCGGAAGGCTGGTTACCTGCCTGGCCACAACTGGGGGGAAAACTGGTCTATGAACAATACTATGGCGATGAAGTGGCGCTGTTTGACAAGAACGATCGTCAAAGTAATCCCCATGCTATTACCGCAGGCCTCAACTATACCCCCTTCCCGCTTCTGACTCTCAGTGCGGAACAGCGTCAGGGGAAGCAAGGTGAAAATGACACACGTTTTGCCGTTGATCTGACCTGGCAACCCAGCAGTTCAATGCAGAAACAGCTTAATCCGGACGAAGTGGCCGGACGGCGCAGTCTGGCCGGTAGTCGTTATGACCTGATTGATCGCAACAACAACATCGTTCTGGAATACCGCAAGAAAGAGCTGATTCGCCTGAGTCTGCTGGATCCGGTGAAAGGGAAGTCTGGAGAAATAAAACCGCTGGTTTCCTCGCTACAGACCAAATATGCCCTGAAAGGCTATAACATCGAAGCCGCTGCGCTGGAAGCTGCCGGAGGTAAAGTCAGCACGTCTGGAAAAGATATCACGGTCACGCTGCCAGGTTACCGCTTCACTAACACCCCAGAAACCGATAATACATGGTCGATAGACGTTACCGCCGAGGATGTAAAAGGTAACCTGTCACGGCATGAACAAAGCATGGTAGTTATTCAGGCTCCGACATTAAGCCAGAAAGATTCTCTATTATCCGTTAATCCGCTAACCGTGGCTGCAGATAAAAAATCGACGACCACATTGACCGTTACTGCGCACGATTCCGACGGAACTCCGGTGCCGGGGCTGGCGCTGCAAACCCGCAGTGAAGGCGTTCAGGATATCACCCTGTCTGACTGGACAGATAACGGTGATGGTAGTTACACACAGATACTGACCGCCGGAACGACATCAGGTTCAGTAACACTGACGCCGCAAATTAACGGTGAGAGTGCGGTAAAAGAATCCATCGTCGTTAATATCGTCCCTGTTGTCTCATCCCGCGACCATTCATCAATAACAATTGATAACGTATCGTATTATGCCGGAGACGACATCAAGGTTAGGGTGGAACTGAAAGACGACAGCAATCAACCGGTTGCATATCAAAAAGAGGAATTGGTAAAAGCCGTTACTGTCGAAAACAGCAAACCTGGCACCACGATTGTCTGGCACGAAGAGCAGCCGGGCGTTTATACCGCGAATTATCCGGCCCATAAGCAAGGGACTGCACTAAGGGCACAACTTAGCCTTCACAACTGGAATGCTCCACTGCAATCGCATATTTATAACATTGAGGCAAACCAGAATAAGGCTCGCGTCGCCACATTATCAGCGACAAATAATGACGTTTACGCCGATAAAAAGACATTTAATACCCTCACTATCAACGTCACTGATGAGAGTGATAATCCCCTGATAAATCATCAGGTCACCTTTAAGAATGAAAAAGGAAGCGCGGAATTTGTCGAACCGCCGCAGCAAAATACGGATGCATATGGTGTTGCCACAATCAACATGGTAAGTCAGGTTGCGGAAGAAAATACGATTAGCGCCACGCTGCCAAATGGTTTCTCACAACGGATAATTGCGAAATTTGTTAGCGATTCGAGTACGCCAAAATTCAAACAACTGGTTGCCGATCCAGATACCATTATTGCTGGCAACAGCCAGGGCAGTACTCTGACCGCCACCGTCACAGACTTTCATAACAACCCGTTAAAAGATATGAAAGTGAATTTTGTGGCACCTGGTGGCTCGCAACTGGACAACACGTCCGCCACAACAGACCAGTCCGGTATTGTGCGAGTGCACCTGACCAGTTCAAAAGCTGGTAGCTATTCCGTCGATGCCTCGCTTGAGGCGGATAAAAATATTCACCAGTCGGTCACGATCACCGTGGTCCCAAACAGGGAACAATCGGTAATGACCTTGAATGCCGGGTCGGGCAGTGCGATCGCTAACAATACAAATACCGTTATCCTGACAGCCAGTGTGAAAGATGTTTATGGACACCCGTTGCCGGATGAGGATGTGAAATTTACCTTGCCAGCCTCCATGACCGGGAACTTCACGCTAAGTAGTGAAACCGCCCGCACCGATGCAAACGGTGATGCCGTGGTCACATTGCGAGGCACAAAAGCGGGTGAGTTTACAGTTACGGCGACGCTGACCAGAAATAATACCGTTGCTTATCAGCAAGTCACTTTTATTGGGGATACAAACAGTGCGCAGCTCCAGCCGCTGACTGCCTCATTAAATTCCATTGTTGCGGGTAACAGTACGGGGAGTACCCTGACGGCAACGATCCTGGACGCTTACCAAAATCCGCTTAAAGACCAGTTGGTCACTTTCCAGAGTAACGATGTCACTCTAAGCGAAACAGAAGTCACCACCAATACGCTGGGTCAGGCGACGGTAACAATGACCAGCAATATTGCCGGACAACATAACGTCGTGGTGAGCCGGAAAGCGCAAGCTTCCGATAATAAAACGTTTAGTTTATCAGTGCTCCCGGATGAAAGTTCGGCGAAGGTAATAAGTATAACCGGAGCCGAAAAAACGATAACGGTTGGCGAAAACATCACGCTACGGATACTCGTCCAGGACGCGTTTAACAATGTAATCGCGGGTCAACGCGTCAGATTAAGTGCGCAGCCAACAACTAACATTACGATAGGCGATACGGCTTACACCGATAATAACGGTTATGCGTACGTTAACCTTCTCAGCACCCAACCTGGGGTTTATCAGGTGACGGCAACGCTGGACAATAACAGTAGTAGTAAGGTTGACGTGAATGTGGCAAATGGCAAACTCGAGTTAACATCATCGAAACCAGAAACCACGGTCCATAATAGTGAGGGTATTACGCTGACCGCAACGGCGAGAAATGCGCGGGGTGAATTGATGCCAGGGCAAATTATCACCTTTAGCGTAACGCCTGAAGGTGCAACGCTAAGCAATACAGGGGAAATCCTTACTGACCAGTCTGGTCAGGCCAAAGTGACGCTGACCAGTGACAAAGTGAATGTCTATACCGTTACGGCCATAATGGGCAAAGATGTTCCCGTTCAGAGCCAGGTAACGGTTGCGGTTAAGGCAGATGCTAAAACGGCACATGTTGTGAGCGTCGTGGCTTCTCCTGACACCATCACCGCCGACGGCATCGATAGCAGCACCATCACTTCACGAGTAGAAGATGATTACGGATTCCCGGTTGAAGGTGTCGATGTTAGTTATGCCTTAGACACCAAAGGCAGCCCGGTAGTTAATATTCCAACTACGCGTACCGATCAGTCCGGGCAAGTCACGGCGACAATAACCAGTACATTGGCAGAAACCTTAACAGTCAATGTGCAAGTTCCTGGTACAGCCAACCAATCCGCAACCATTACATTGGTTGCCGGCACGGCCGATGAAAGTAAGTCAATTTTGAAATCCGATGTTGACACTCTGAAGGCTGACTACCAGCAGAGCGCAAAACTTACGCTAACATTGCAAGACAAGTACGGTAACCCGATAGTGACGTCTGATCATCTGGAATTTGTCCAGTCAGGCCCCTTCGTGAACTTTCTCAAGTTGAGCGATATTGATTACAGCCAAAGAAATTATGGCGAGTACACCGTGACTGTCACTGGCGGAAAAGAGGGAACAGCGACCCTCATTCCCATGCTGAACGGGGTTCATCAGGCAAACTTAAGCGTATCGCTGAATCTCATCCACTCGATAAAAGAAATGTCCGGTCATGTCACTGCAAACAACCATACCTTCTCCACGGCTAAATTCCCGAGCGAAGGTTTTGCAGGGGCGTATTACACACTCAACAATGATAACTTTGAAGCGGGTAAAACCGTTGATGATTATATGTTTTCAAGTTCACAGGGTTGGGTGTCTGTCGATGCTTCGGGTAAAGTTTCTTTCGCAAATATCGGCGATCAAACGTCAGTCACAATAAGCGCTGTTCCCCGACAAGGAGGTACAACCTACCAGACCTTAATTAAGCTGAAAGGCTGGTGGGTGAATAATGGAAATCATACCAATATCTGGCTAGCTGCCAATGCGCTCTGTCATGCTAAAAATGATGGATATAATCTTCCTGGCATCACACATTTGACGTCTGGCGAAAACAAACGCACGCAGGGATCGCTGTATGGTGAATGGGGGAACGTTGGAGCGTTTTCCAGTAATTCGCAATTTACACCGGGAGCTTACTGGACAAGTGAATCTGATGATTACAGTCGGCACTACTATGTGCAGATGCTAACCGGTATGACTGGAAGCGACGCTGATTCCAGCCCCCAACTGACCGCCTGCCGTAAATCACTATAATTTCTGCAGTTGTTATTAAAGGATACCCTTTTGCGAGGGTATCCTTTCAGACTGATAACAAACGCTACATTGCCTGATGCGCTGCGCTTATCAGGCCTATATAGCCCCTGCAATATATTGAATTTATTGTTTTTGTACCCCAGTCGGCATAAACGACCACTCAAGAAACTCAACAGCAACCGTTGATGTCAGCCAGACCCCGTTTTCCGCTTGCCAGAAAGGGATGCCTCGTTTCGCCATCTCCTGTGCTTTGACGGTTAAGACAACCGGCGATCCGTGTCTTGCTCCCACTTTGCGTGCCGTTGCTTCATCAGCAGAGAGATGCACGTAATGACGATCCCCTGCAATCAGCCCCTGTTTTTTTATCTCGTCAAGGAAACGGCTTGCCGTACCGTGGTAGAGAAACTGTGGCGGTGTTTTTTCGGCAAAGGAAATAGCGACCTGCGAAGTCGAATGCCCCTGAACCGCGCGGATGCACCTACCATCACTGGAATAACTAAAACGCTTTTTATCGCTGGTTGCGACCACGGTATCCAGCAATGCACGGGTTAATCGCTTGCCCGCTTTTTGGGCACAAAGTATGAGCTTATCGATATTCGCCCATCCTTCACGATCCAGTACGATACCAATCGCCTCCGGTTTGTGTCGGAGGACAAAACTTAAAAACTTGCTCGTATCCGCCAGCTCTTTTTCGTTGTACTTTGCCATCGCGTTTTCGTCCCTGGATTTTCTGTTTTTATTTACCAATGTCATTGTCACTGGGTTTATGAATTTTCTGCAACTCAATCCTGCGCAGAACCTTTTCCACACAGCGTAATTTTTCCGCTATGCAAAAAACGCATAGCCAGAAACATACTTGCATTTTCCCCATACCCACATGGCTGATAAGGTTTTTCAGTTCCAGGAATTTTCCTGGCTCAAGCAACACACAAACACAAAAAAACAATGGGGATTGTTATGACACAACAAGGGGATGCTGTAGCCGGGGAGCTGGCGACAGAAAAAGTGGGCATTAAAGGGTATCTGGCTTTTTTTCTCACCATAATCTTTTTTTCCGGTGTTTTTTCCGGAACAGACAGCTGGTGGCGCGTTTTTGATTTTTCCGTTCTGAACGGATCGTTTGGGCAACTGCCTGGTGCGAACGGAGCCACCACCTCATTTCGCGGCGCGGGTGGTGCGGGGGCTAAAGATGGCTTTCTCTTTGCGCTGGAGCTGGCACCGTCAGTCATTCTCTCTCTGGGGATTATTTCAATTACCGATGGTCTTGGTGGATTACGCGCCGCGCAGCAGTTAATGACACCTGTGCTAAAACCGTTGTTGGGTATTCCAGGGATCTGTTCGCTGGCGCTGATCGCTAACTTGCAAAACACTGATGCCGCCGCCGGTATGACCAAAGAGCTGGCGCAGGAAGGTGAAATTACCGAACGCGATAAAGTGATTTTCGCCGCATATCAAACCAGCGGTAGCGCCATCATCACCAACTACTTCTCTTCCGGCGTCGCGGTGTTCGCCTTTCTGGGTACGTCCGTAATCGTACCTTTAGCCGTCATCCTGGTGTTTAAATTTGTCGGAGCCAACATTTTGCGCGTCTGGCTTAACTTCGAAGAACGTCGCAACCCAACGCAAGGAGCGCAAGCATGACAACTCAGGTCCGCAAAAACGTCATGGATATGTTTATCGATGGCGCGCGCCGTGGCTTTACTATCGCCACGACCAACCTGCTGCCAAACGTGGTGATGGCGTTTGTCATCATTCAGGCGCTGAAAATAACCGGCCTGCTCGACTGGGTGGGGCATATCTGTGAACCCGTAATGGCGCTGTGGGGATTACCCGGTGAAGCGGCAACCGTCCTTTTAGCCGCATTAATGAGTATGGGCGGCGCAGTCGGTGTTGCCGCCAGTCTGGCAACCGCTGGCGCATTAACCGGTCACGATGTCACCGTTTTACTGCCCGCGATGTATTTAATGGGCAACCCGGTGCAAAATGTCGGTCGCTGCCTGGGGACAGCCGAAGTGAATGCCAAATATTACCCGCATATCATTACGGTCTGCGTGATTAACGCATTGCTGTCGATCTGGGTTATGCAGCTTATTGTTTAACAAGGAGTTACCATGATTGATTATACCGCAGCCGGTTTTACCCTGCTGCAGGGAGCGCATTTGTATGCGCCGGAAGATCGGGGAATTTGCGATGTCCTCGTCGCTAACGGCAAAATTATCGCCGTTGCCAGCAATATCCCTTCTGACATTGTACCGGACTGCACGGTTGTCGATCTCAGCGGGCAGATCCTCTGCCCAGGTTTTATTGATCAACACGTCCATTTGATTGGCGGTGGCGGCGAAGCAGGTCCCACGACGCGCACGCCGGAAGTGGCGCTAAGTCGCCTGACGGAAGCGGGCGTCACGTCAGTGGTTGGTCTGCTGGGCACCGACTCTATCTCTCGCCACCCGGAATCCCTGCTCGCCAAGACCCGTGCGCTCAATGAAGAAGGCATCAGCGCCTGGATGCTGACCGGCGCTTATCATGTCCCTTCCCGCACTATTACGGGTTCCGTGGAAAAAGACGTGGCGATTATCGATCGTGTGATTGGTGTGAAATGCGCCATCTCTGATCACCGTTCTGCCGCACCGGACGTTTATCACCTGGCTAATATGGCGGCAGAATCCCGCGTTGGCGGTTTGCTCGGCAGTAAACCTGGCGTCACCGTGTTCCACATGGGCGACAGTAAAAAGGCGTTACAGCCTATCTATGACCTGCTGGAAAACTGCGATGTGCCGATCAGCAAGCTGCTGCCGACCCACGTTAACCGCAACGTACCGTTGTTTGAGCAGGCGCTGGAGTTCGCGCGCAAAGGCGGCACCATCGATATCACCAGCAGCATTGACGAACCGGTCGCCCCTGCCGAAGGTATTGCCCGCGCCGTTCAGGCGGGTATTCCGCTGGCACGCGTCACCCTCAGCTCCGACGGCAACGGTAGCCAGCCGTTCTTCGATGATGAAGGGAATTTAACCCATATCGGCGTTGCAGGTTTTGAAACGTTGCTGGAAACCGTGCAGGTGCTGGTTAAAGACTATGATTTCAGTATCAGCGATGCCCTGCGCCCGCTCACCAGTAGCGTAGCCGGTTTCCTTAACCTGAGCGGGAAAGGCGAAATTCTGCCAGGCAATGACGCAGACTTACTGGTCATGACGCCAGAATTGCGCATTGAGCAGGTATACGCTCGCGGCAAACTGATGGTCAAAGACGGCAAAGCCTGCGTGAAAGGAACGTTTGAAACGGCATAAACGGTTGTCAGCCGCCCTAATGGACGTAGAATGCCCGCAAGGGCGGCTGACAGAGTAAAACGTAATGGATGACTGTGGTGCGGTTTTGCATAATATTGAAACTAAATGGCTTTATGATTTTCTGACCCTGGAAAAATGCCGCAATTTTTCCCAGGCGGCAGTTAGTCGCAACGTCTCGCAACCGGCATTCAGCCGCCGCATCCGTGCACTGGAACAGGCGATTGGCGTTGAATTGTTTAACCGCCAGGTGACGCCGCTGCAACTCTCAGAACAAGGGAAAATCTTCCATTCGCAGATCCGCCATCTGTTGCAACAGTTAGAAAGTAACCTTGCAGAGCTGCGTGGCGGCAGCGATTACGCGCAACGTAAAATCAAGATAGCCGCTGCACACTCTCTTTCCCTCGGTCTGTTACCGTCCATTATCAGCCAGATGCCGCCGCTCTTTACCTGGGCGATTGAAGCTATTGATGTCGATGAAGCAGTCGATAAACTGCGCGAAGGGCAAAGTGACTGTATTTTTTCCTTTCACGACGAAGATTTGCTGGAAGCGCCGTTTGACCACATTCGCTTATTTGAATCTCAATTGTTCCCCGTTTGCGCCAGTGACGAACACGGAGAAGCACTTTTTAACCTCGCGCAGCCACACTTTCCGTTACTGAATTACAGCCGCAACTCCTACATGGGGCGATTGATTAATCGCACCCTGACGCGCCACAGTGAGTTAAGTTTCAGCACCTTTTTTGTCTCTTCGATGAGCGAGCTTTTAAAGCAGGTTGCCCTCGACGGCTGTGGGATTGCCTGGCTGCCGGAATACGCCATCCAACAAGAAATTCGCAGCGGGCAGCTCGTTGTACTGAATCGGGACGAACTGGTGATCCCGATTCAGGCCTATGCATACCGGATGAATACCCGCATGAATCCCGTTGCCGAACGCTTCTGGCGTGAACTGCGCGAGCTGGAGATTGTGCTTAGCTGACATTCTCAAGCGTCGCACTGCGCCAACCGCCATTATCCCAGACCAGATCAAACGTTAGCGGTTCATCGTCGTGGTACAGCATTATCTCAAGGCTGATCGCCAGCGTGTGGCAGTACGCTTCTTTCAAATTAACCTGCAACGCCGCAATCCGTGGCTCATGAAATAACAGTGCAGAACGCAGCTGACGGCAATACCAGCTCTGGAGATGTTTGTCGCTCTGGTTATGCAGTTGCCACTCGGGCATGCCTGAAACAAGTAATGACGGTAATGCCGAATGAGGAGAATTAAAAAGTGTGAGGAGATCGCTGCATACCGATTTACGCAGCGATGACGTTTTATTGCCTGAAATTTCAGGTAAAACAGCCTGAAGTGATTGGCGCATCATTTTGCGCACTCCTGACGTTTAGCAACATATGCGGCTTGCCCTGAACACCGGGCACCACTGTATTGATGCTCATTTTCCATAGCCATTCCCTTTTGTTCATTACATCCATGTCAGTCTGAGACAGGCCTGAATCCTGTCAGCAAAGTATAAAACCTTACTTGCCTATGAATATCTACTGACTTTTCAGGAAAAAAGTCATGATTTGATAAAAATCATCAAACTCAAAAAAAAACCGCTAGTATATTCTGAATATTCCGAATAGTTACGTAGATGAAAATACTTGTCACCGCTGCTACTTAATTCCGGTGGGAAATTATTTATTTCCGCATAATCATCTATGTATTATTTGAAACAATTAGTTTGTAAATAATATAAATTAATAACATATCAAATACATCAAAAATACCATTCACAGGCATTATTAATATAGACCTCAACATAGCAACATCAAATTCCAATTAGTAATAAGATATGCTTTTAAATTGCATGCAAATAATTTTAAATGAGCGTTTTTTGATACTTTAGAGTGTTTCCCACCCTTTAATATCACTGTGTAGAGTTGATATCACTACAACAGAAACATGCATGTCATTTGTTTACTTCTCTTTTTACTACAGAAAAATTTATCTATTTTTCTAAACATCAGTGAAATACTCATAAAAGGTAACTATTATGTCTATGCCATTAAGCAATACCCTTCAGAGTCAAATTATTACAGATAATCACTTCCTTCATCACCCAAAAGTCGACAATGAGTTAACACGTCGATATGAATATGCACGCCTGGATACGGAAAATATCTATCTTCTGCCTCTTGCTCGTGGCAATAACCATAATTACGATGGAAAAAGCGTTGTCGAAATTAGAAAACTTAATATTGGCAAACAGTCCTGGCCATTTAATTATGTGACAGATACATGCAGAGAATTCAATGGTATTACAACAACAGGACGTATGCTCTATCGAAACTTGAAAATCACCTCAGCTTTAGACGAAATATATGGTGGTATATGTAAAAAGGCGCATGCTGCTACAGAGTTAGCAGAAGGTTTACGGCTAAATTTATTTATGAAGAGCCCTTTCGATCCTGTTGAGGACTATACAGTTCATGAAATAACATTAGGCCCTGGTTGCAATGTTCCTGGTTACGCCGGAACCACGATAGGATATATTTCAACCCTTCCAGTTTCTCAGGCAAAAAGATGGACCAATGAGCAGCCAAGAATTGATATCTATATTGATCAGATAATAACTGTCTCAGGGGTAGCAAATTCTTCCGGATTCGCCCTTGCCGCATTACTTAATGCTAATATTGAGATGGGAAATGACCCAATCATTGGTATAGAAGCCTATCCTGGTACCGCGGAGATCCATGCAAAAATGGGATATAAAGTTATCCCCGGTGATGAAGATGCGCCACTCAAACGCATGACTCTGCAACCGTCATCTCTTCCAGAACTGTTTGAATTAAAAAATGGTGAATGGAATTATATTGGTAAATAGCCACTGAGAAGAATGAGTACTAATATTCAGGTTATATAGATATTTAAACAATACCCTGCAATTTACAAAGTAATACTCATTGCGACTTCTTAATTTAAGAAAGCGCAAGGAACGTTTACCCTTGCGCTTATTATAATAAGTCAGGCGTCGACTTTATCCAGCGGCCATGAATCAAACAGATAGCCGTCAAAATAAATATCGTCAACGTTCGAGAATTCCAGCAGACGTTGCTTAACGTTTTCCAGATGCTGCCACATTGCCAGCTTCGCCGCTCGGGCATCTTTTTTGATTAACGCGGCGAGGATCTGTTTGTGATCGCCCAACCACTCTTTGCGATACAGGCTGTCATCCAGATGGCTGTGCAACTGGATCCACATTGGATTGTTTTCCCGCCACTGCCAGGACTGACGGAATAACTCCACCAGCATGCTGTTATGCGTTGCTTCGGCAATGGCGAGATGGAACTGCATATCACCGCTTTCGCTGCTACCCGGCGCGCTGGAAGCCAGTTCACGCTCTTCCAGTTGCAATGCCTGACGCATTTTGACGATATCTTCGCGGGTAGCCTGCAGGGCGGCAAACTCGGCGATGTTACTTTCCAGTAACTGACGCGCCTGTAACAGCTCAAAAGGACCCGCATCATTGCAGACGTTGGCATCCGGACTGTCTGTGTTGTGGCTGCCTGAGCTATCAAGAACATAGATACCGGCACCCCGGCGCACTTCCACCAGCCCTTTGATCTCCAGCATGATCAGCGCTTCACGTACCACCGTCCGCGTGACATCAAGCATTTCTGCAATTTCACGCTCCGGCGGCAGCCGTTCGCCAGGATTGTACGGCGTCTTTATGATCAGATCGCGGATCATCGCCCCGACTTCCTGGTAAGGTCTTTGCGCAGAGGTGGCAGATTTCATGGTGTTGTGTCCGTTAGGTGCGGTTAATCAAATTTTTGCCGGATGCGGCGTGAACGCCTTATCCGGCCTACAACGGGCAATTTTACGGCCCCCATTAATCTCAAACTATACCATTAGCACTGGAAGTTGGCACGTACAGGTGGGCAAAAAAACGAAAACTGGTCAACCAAATATCAGTTTGATTGACCAGTAAGTCTGTAGGGTAATCAGTTAGTTACAGCGCAGCCACACACTCGCGCGCACCGCGTTCGCACAGCTGCTGATATGCCGCAGTCACCGCGCCAACAAAGTCGGCATTCTGCGGCAGATCATCGGCAAAAATACCGCTCAGGCCCAGCAGCGCTTTCACGCGGTCTGCGCCCTGATACTGCGCGTTAATCTTCTGGAACTCGGCCAGCATCGGGTCGACCACGTCAATGGCATTACCCTGCTCATCCACGCCCTGGGTGTAACGCATCCAGCCAGCCACGCCCAGCGCCAGGTGACGCCAGCTGCCGCCGTTTTGCAGGTGCAGACGCACCGGATCCAACAGACGCTGCGGTAACTTCTGGCTGCCGTCCATCGCAATCTGCCAGGTACGGTGACGCAGAGACGGGTTGCTGAAACGCTCGATCAGCAGCGTCGCATAGGCGTTCAGGTCCGTACCTTCCGGCATCGACAGCGTTGGCGCTTGTTCCTGCATCATCAGGGCAAAGGCCGCTTTGCGATAATCCGGGTTAGTCATGGTGTCGGCAATAGTTTCATAGCCGCCGAGGTAACCGAGGTATGCCAGGAAAGAGTGGCTGCCGTTCAGCATACGCAGTTTCATCATTTCGAACGGCACAACGTCTGCAACGAACTGTGCGCCCACTTTATCCCAGTCCGGACGACCATTAACGAAGTTATCTTCAATCACCCACTGACGGAACGGTTCGCAGGCAATGGCGCACGGGTCGTAAACACCCAGCTGGTCAGCAATTTCCTGTAAGGTTTCTGGCGTCGCCGCCGGAACGATGCGGTCAACCATGGTGCACGGGAAGGTGACGTTCTCTTCAATCCATGCCGCCAGCTGCGGATCACGCGCCTGAGCCAGCCCCAGAACCGCGACCTTTGCCACATGACCGTTCTCACGCACGTTGTCGCAGGACATGACAGTAAACGCTTTCAGCCCTTTTTCACGACGCAGACGCAAGGCTTCGACGATGTAACCAATCGCGGACTTCGGCGCAGTCGGGTTTTCCAGATCGTGCTTGATCAGCGGGTTATTGAGATCCAGTTGACCGCTTGCCGCATCAGCGCAGTAGCCTTTTTCCGTGACCGTTAGAGAGACAATCGCCGTTTGCGGACGCGCCATCGCGTTGAGAATACCTTCGCAGCCGTCGATTTCCGGATGCAGCGCTTCTTTCATCGAACCGATAATTTTCAGCTCGGTGCTTTCCGCGCCTTTTTCCGCCACGGTGTACAGCAGTTGCTGTTTTTTCAGGTTTTCGATCAGCACGCGGTCGTTGCCTGGCATCAGGTTAACTTCGCAGATGCCCCAGTCGCTGTCGGTGCTTTCCAGCAGATGATGGGTATACAGCGCCTGGTGCGCGCGGTGAAACGCCCCGCAACCGAGATGCACAATGCGTGATTCCAGACGAGAATGATCCCATGACGGGCGGGCAACCGGCAGATTGCTGTCAACAATAGTAGTCATCGTAAACTCCAGAATCCGTCTTCAGAGAGTGACGGCAAGGAAGAAGGAACCGGCACGGCGCGCAGCCATGCCGGTGGGTATTAACGGCTAAAGAAAGCGCGCTGGATCGCCAGTTCGACACCGCGAACTTCGGCCAGGCCTTTCAGACGACCAATTGCGGAGTAACCAGGGTTGGTTTTCTTCTTCAGGTCGTCCAGCATCTGATGACCGTGGTCCGGACGCATCGGGATCAGGTCTTCTTTGCCTTCCGCTTTACGACGGTGTTCTTCTTCAACAATCGCTTTCACCACTTCGTACATATCAACGTCACCGTTCAGGTGCGCCGCTTCGTGGAAGGTTTTCGGGTTATCTTCACGCATGGTGGAGCGCAGATGGGTGAAATAAATACGCGGACCGAACTGCTTGATCATATCAACCAGATCGTTGTCAGCACGCACGCCGTAGGAACCGGTGCACATGGTGAAACCGTTCGCCATGCTGTTTACGGTATCAACCATCCACTGCATATCTTCAATGGTGGAAACAATGCGCGGCAGGCCGAGGATCGGGCGCGGCGGATCGTCCGGGTGAACCGCCATACGCACGCCAACTTCTTCAGCAACTGGAATAATCGCTTTCAGGAAGACAGCAAAGTTTTCGCGCAGTTTGGCTTTGTCGATATCTTTGTACAGCTCCAGGTGCTTACGGAACTGGTCGAGGGTATACCCTTCTTCCGCGCCCGGCAGACCGGCAATGATGTTACGCGTCAGACGCGCTTTGTCTTCGTCGCTCATAGTGGCGAAGCGTTCAGCTGCCTGAGCAATTTCTTCTTCGGTGTAATCCGCTTCCGCGCCTGGACGTTTCAGGATATGCATTTCGAATGCAGCGAATTCGATCTGGTCGAAGCGCAGAGCTTTGGAGCCGTCTGGCAGCACGTATTCGAGGTCAGTACGGGTCCAGTCGAGCACCGGCATGAAGTTGTAGCACACGGTGCGAATGCCGCACTGCGCCAGGTTGCGCAGAGTCTGCTGATAGTTAGCGATCCACTGCTCATAGTTGCCAGTGTGGGTTTTGATATCTTCGTGAATTGGTACGCTTTCTACGACAGACCACACCAGGCCTGCGTCTTCAACGATCGCCTTGCGTTTGAGGATCTCTTCTACGGACCATACTTCGCCGTTCGGGATATGGTGCAGCGCGGTAACCACGCCAGTTGCGCCCGCCTGACGGACATCAGCTAAAGAAACCGGATCGTTTGGGCCGTACCAGCGCCAGGTCTGTTCCATGATTTTTCCTCTTTCACATAGTGGGTTCCACAGCAAAGAGACGCGGAACCCTGGAGTTGTTTAGGTATCCGGATGAACAACCAGACCGCAGCCGTGGCGTTGCATCGGATGAGATGGCGTATAAGTTCTACCTTTTGGTAAGACATGTCAACCCGAATTCTAAAATTGGTTAACCACATCACAAGAATTTCACTCTCATGGTTGTTGCTGCAAATTGCAGCAAAGGGTAATCGATGGTTATTGATCAGAGGATGTGACATTCATCGCAACAATGGTTGACCAATTTACATAACATGTCGCCCAAAATAACAACGGTTCAACCAGGTAAGGTAAAACGTTATGCATGTGCTTAACATTCTCTGGGTGGTATTCGGCATTGGTCTGATGCTGGTACTGAATTTGAAGTTCAAAATCAATTCAATGGTGGCTTTGTTGGTGGCGGCGCTGTCCGTCGGGATGCTGGCGGGCATGGATTTGATGTCGCTGCTGCACACCATGAAAGCGGGCTTCGGCAACACGCTGGGGGAACTGGCTATCATCGTGGTGTTCGGTGCGGTCATCGGTAAATTGATGGTCGACTCCGGCGCGGCTCACCAGATAGCGCATACGCTGCTGGCGCGTCTCGGTCTGCGCTATGTACAGCTGTCAGTGATTATCATCGGCCTGATTTTTGGTCTGGCGATGTTCTATGAAGTGGCCTTTATCATGTTAGCGCCGCTGGTTATTGTCATTGCCGCCGAAGCTAAAATTCCGTTCCTGAAACTGGCGATCCCGGCAGTAGCAGCTGCCACTACCGCACATTCACTGTTCCCACCGCAGCCGGGTCCGGTGGCGCTGGTGAATGCTTATGGCGCAGATATGGGGATGGTTTATATCTATGGCGTACTGGTGACGATCCCAAGTGTAATCTGCGCAGGTCTGATCCTGCCGAAGTTCCTCGGCAATCTTGAGCGCCCAACGCCATCATTCCTGAAAGCAGATCAACCGGTAGATATGAACAATCTGCCCTCTTTCGGCGTTTCGATTCTGGTGCCGCTGATCCCGGCGATCATTATGATCTCTACCACCATCGCCAATATCTGGCTGGTAAAAGATACCCCTGCCTGGGAAGTGGTTAACTTTATTGGTTCCTCGCCGATTGCGATGTTTATTGCGATGGTGGTTGCATTCGTACTCTTTGGCACCGCACGTGGTCATGACATGCAGTGGGTGATGAACGCTTTTGAAAGTGCGGTGAAAAGCATTGCAATGGTGATTCTGATCATCGGTGCGGGTGGCGTGCTGAAGCAAACTATCATCGACACCGGCATTGGCGACACCATCGGCATGTTGATGTCCCACGGCAATATCTCGCCCTACATTATGGCATGGCTGATCACTGTGCTAATTCGTCTGGCGACGGGTCAGGGTGTCGTTTCGGCGATGACCGCCGCCGGGATTATCAGTGCTGCAATCCTTGATCCAGCAACTGGTCAGCTGGTTGGCGTGAATCCGGCGTTGCTGGTGCTGGCGACGGCTGCGGGTTCCAACACCCTCACGCACATTAACGATGCATCTTTCTGGTTGTTCAAAGGTTACTTTGACCTGTCGGTAAAAGACACGTTGAAAACCTGGGGACTGCTGGAGCTGGTCAACTCCGTGGTTGGGCTGATTATTGTGTTGATTATTAGCATGGTAGCGTAAAAGAACACCAGAGCCTGCCAATGGCAGGCTCTGTTCGGATTGTCGGCAAAGTGCGCTTTGTTTATGCCAGATGCGACGCTGACGCGTCTTATCTGGCCTACAAAGGGCTAACGTGCAGGTTTTTAGCTTCAGGTAATATTTGCGTACCTGCATTAGCAATGCCCTGTGATTTCTTTATTGATAAACAAAAGTCACGCCAATAATCGATTGCACATTCCCTGCAGTCACCTGCCCTCCGGTACGTGCGTAATTTGCCGTTAATCCCAGACTTACCGCCGAAGTTCCTACTGCTCCTAACGATACCGTGTTATTCGCTGGAATAATCGTACCGTTGCGCGTCAACTGTACGCCGACGCCCTGCGCTGGTGAAAACGACGCTGTATTGGTGAAAATCGAGTTGCCCGCATCTGCGGTTGTGCCGGAGAGGTAATACCCCAGGTTTTGGCTTTTCGCACAATAAACGGTAAGAGGAATTGGCACTGAACCAGGGTAGTCCGGCAGAGTAACGGTGACATCACGGGCAGAAACATCGCAGCCGCCAGTAGGCACCACCACATCATTATTGGCGTAAATATTCCACACAAACTGGAAATCATCGCTGTTATAGTTGTTGGTCTGTCGCAAAATAAGCACGGCAATTAATGAGCCAGCTTTAATCGCCACCCCGCCCGCACTGCTCACAGGCGTCAAATAAAGCGCCACCGGCCACGGCTTATCCGTTCTCGAATTATAAACAACCCGCGGCGTTTCGCTGGTGGTCGGAAATGGATAGCTACTGCCACTATATTTTACGGTCCCGGAAAAATTAGATAACACGCCGCCATAAGCCGAGCCTCGTTGCAGTGTGACATAGTCTGTAATGGTTTCCGGATAATCGTTATGGCAAAAGATTTGCGTCGAAAGATCTACGACCAGGTTTTGCCCCACATTCACGGCAGGCGCAAGGTTTACATAAACATTAGCGCTGCCACCGCCAATAGGGATAGCGGTACCATTGGCGGTTTTACAGGCGAATGACCAGGCATTTACCGACCAGCCCATCAGCAGTACAGCAAACAGGGTAATAACTCGTTTCATTACAATCATCTCTTCGGGTTCAGCTGTAGGTATAGGTGATGCTAATCACTGCCTGAATGGTTCCCTGAGTGGCTCCGCCATTTACCGTCAATGCTCTGACCTGTAACGGGAAGTGCGCTGATTGTGAGGAATCATCCACCTGAACTGTTTTGGTTGCGCCAGTATTCAATGTGTTGCCACTGTCATCCTGTAGCTCTAACTGGATGTTTTGCGCGGTCCCCTGGTTTTTATAATATCCGGTACTGTCGGCTGCCCCGCTGAAGCTGGCAGTGACCCTCGACGTTCCCACCGGACAATTAGTCAACTCAAGCGCAACATCATGCCAGGCCGATGCCGCCCCGGCAGACATCAGACTGAAAGAATAAAGATCGCCGAGATCAACCGTGGCATTGGTGGTGGAAACTGTGCACGGTTTGGCGACGACCTTACCGTTCACCGTGATGGTGACATCGGCTGCCTGTATCGTCGCACTTGCGAGCGCCAATATTGCCGCCAATAAATACCCACGTTTGCGCCATTTCATGAGCATCTCCAGTTACTGATATTCAAGAGTGAAGGTAGCCGTGGCATTGATATGCCCCGCAGTGACAGGCACCTGTGTCGCCATTAGCCGGGCGTAAAAATTCAACGTATTTGGTTTACCCGGCGTCAGGGTCGTCCACGAAATCGCGGACGATGGAGCATTAAGGGGTATTTGATTTTGCTGCTCATTCAGAAGCTGTATTCCCAATCCCGAAGCCGCTGACACCGTATTTTCAAGTGCAAGCAGGTTGGTATTGTGGCTATCTGCAACGCCGGTAAACCCAACCTTTACGGCAGAAACGGCGTTACCACAGGGTGACAGCAAAATACGAAATGGAACGACAGGAGTCGTCGCGCCAATGTTGTTAAATTGCTTCGCCGCGTTTTCCATCAAATCAACAGTAAAATTGGTTGATTCAGCGGCCACACTACAGCCGTTATCTCTGACATAGCCGCGGATAGTAATCGTGCTATCCGCAGCCAAAGCGTGACTCACCGCCAGCCACAAAAAAGCGCACAGAAGATAAAAAGGTTTGTTTCTCATCACGCCCCCTTAACGACATTCAGCTGATAGCTGGGTTAATAACTGCTGCTGACTCTCTGGTGGCAGTTGATAATTGGCGACACAGTGAGCATTTTCCTCTTCTCCCCATTTCACCTGAACTTTTCCCGCTAGAGGCATTCCGCTGAGGTAAACCTGACCATTATCCGCAACAATGCCGCTACTCTGGCTACTCTCTGATGTCACCATCGCCCCAAACGGCAGCGGCTTATTATTGTGGGTTAGCGTCATGAGCAGTTTTATCCCAACGCGCGCTTTAAACTCTGCTCGCACGATCGCCCCACGAGTGGGAACAACGTTAGCGACCGCGTTATCTAAATCGACGTTATCAGCCAGGGTATTGGTATCCAGCGCCACTCTGTTTTCCCGATATTCAGTGGCATAAGGCAGCACGGCATAACCACGCCAGTCGGTACGCACCCCCGTCTGGTTTTCGACTTTTGCATCTTTTGCGCCAGGCGCTTTAACAAGCACCACCGTATCGTTTAACGGCTGCCCCAGCGTTACGCCATTGGCATGAGCCAGTACCCCACCGCTGACTCCGTAATAGAGCTGCTTAATATCATCGCTATGGCTGTAACCGATATTGGCATTGCCGTAACCACCGCGATAATTCAGCGTGGCGTAGCCTGTGCTTCCGCTATTACCATCGCCTCCCCCGGCATAGCCGGTTTGCACGCTATAACTGAGGTTGTTGTCTTCTAGCAACGTACCGTATACACCAGCCAGATTGGTCATCCGACCGTTGAGATCGTGTGACATGCTGTAGCTGGCACTGGCATGTCGCCACTGAGATTTACTGTCAGAACGCAGCCAGTGGCTGAAAGGAATATTGACGTTAAGCGCTAACATCTGATCCCGTCCTTTTTGCCAGGCGTTTTTCGTCAGGCTATAGCTGAGCGTCCAGTTGATATCTTCGAACGCAGTATTTAATCCAGCCTGGAATTGCTCATCGACATTACTCGTTCCCCAATAAGTTTGATGGCTACCACTCAAATACAGTGTTGATGTGCGCCCGAGTTGCTGAGTAACGGTGAGCTGTAATTTCCCGCGTTTGTTATAAGCGAGGTTGTAATAGTCGGTGAATTTCGGCTTAACCTGAATAACTCCATCCTGTGTTTCGATGTTGTAGCCATTCATTCGACTGTATGTTGTATCAGCGAAATTAAAATATCCGCTGGTCGAATAACGGTAACCCACTAACTGAATATTCGTGCCTGACTCATTGAGCGATTTGTTATAGAGAAAACGCACCGATTGTCCGTCATGCTGACTGTCATCGGGAAGTGTGGAATTAGCCTGAGTCATATCCACAGACAGAGCGCCTAGTGCCCCCATATTTTTCCCGATACCAAAATTAAAAGCACGATAACGATCTGCCAGTTGCGTTCCACCATATATTGTCCAGCCAGCCGGAAGGCCGTGGAGTAATGTACTCTGGAAAAAGCGGGGTTTTTCCTGTTGCGCATTTCCACTACGGTATTCTCCTGCCGTAATGGAATAACGAGTATGCCCTTCACGTTGCAAAAGCGGGACTGACGAATAGGGTACGGTAAAAATCTGCGTGCTGCCGTCAGCCTCTTTAATCGTTACCTGCAAGTCACCACTATTACCTGCGGCATAGATATCGTTGATGGTAAAAGGCCCCGGTGGCACCGTACTATTATAAATGTCATACCCATTTTGTTTAATAGTGACCTGTGCAGTACCACGAGCAATACCGTGGATCACCGGGGCAAATCCTCTTTGGCTATCGGGTAACATATTGTCATCTGAGGCCAATTGTGCGCCGCGAAAGTTAATACCATCGAAAATATCGCCCTGAGTATAACCATCACCCAGCGTCAGCCGGGAACGTAACGGTATTATGTCTCGCTCAAGCCAGGTATTGATATGCTGCCATTTATTTTTGCTACCTGATGAACTGTCGCTACTGTTATAACTCCAGGTGGTATTGTCGCGTAAACGCCACGCACCAATATTTAACCCACTCTGTAGGTTTAAATATGCATAATGGCTGTTACCCCCAATCCGATTCTGTACACTATTTCCGCTGAAATTATAATTGAGCAATCCGGCATTAATACCGGGATCCCATAGCTCAGGAGGAATATAACCACGCGCGCGATTACTCATAAATGCCTGAGGGATCGTCAGGTTCAGTCGCTGCTGACCAACATCCAGATGCGCAGTAGCGTCATGGATCATTGAGGTTAATGGCACGCAGGCATCATCTGCCAGCAGATTCATACCGGAGACAGAAGCCGCATTCAGCCCCATACTGGCAAGTTGCGCGCGTGTCAGGCAGGGAACAATCCCTTGTTCGCTGTCGCCCGTATTAAATGTGACATCACGCGTTGCCATATAACCATTATTCAAATAGATATCGACGCGATACGTCCCTGGCGGTAATTCTTGCCCATTTTCAAAACGCGATAAATCGGCCACAGCCTGGGGATCATCCGCTAAAAAGCGCGGATTAAAATAGAGTTCGGCAGATGACAAAGGTGCCTGTGCGGCAAAAGCACAGGCGACAACGAGCCGGACAAAAAAACCAGCCAAACGATGCTTACGAATATGCAAGCATTGTGTGTTTCGCTGGTAAAGTCTTAAATTCAGATATGACATTATTCCTCCGGTTTAAAATCACCCGGCAGTCAATTCTTTTTATTCAGGCGAAAAATTCCCCCTGCGTTATTCCATTACGCCCGTCATTTTTGGGGTAAGTGCACCATAATCATTTATTGTTCGGTAAGTAATATTGCTTCCTGCATCAGAAGGCAATTTAACCGTGCTTTCGCCCATTGGAGGCACCAATGCATTTTCAAGAACCCGGGTTCCGGCATTCAACTCTGTTACCGTCAGGTAATAGGGTGTCGGGTTAATCAGCGTCAGAGAATTCGCGCTACGACGAAATCTTAATTTTTCTGCGGCCTGATCGGGTGGCAACGCTAATTTAGCCGGACGATAGTACAGTTTAATGCGGCTGATAATTGCGAGCTGTAGCGTATTCTCAGTCAATTTTGATTTATCCATTGACGGAATCGCTTTAACGTTCATCCAGAATAAACTTTCCCGGTCCTGTGGCAAGTGGTTATTTGTTGCATCAAGAATACGTAAGGTATTCTCTTTTTTTCCCTTCATCGCAAACAGAGGAGGCGTCACGATAAAACGACCATCCTTTACACCATCGGCATTTTCCACCCATGATTGAATTAAATAGGTACTATTTTCATCATTATTTGTCACGGCAAGTTGCACTTGTTTTTGCCCTGCCGGATAAATTACGCGAGTCGCACCTAAGGCCACTCCCGCTTCAGCGCGTCCGGCAACCATCATTGCCATGAACATCAGGATACCTGCCAGCAAGCAGAATGTTATTTCCTGCGATTTCCTTACATTGACGTTTTTATTACTCACTGTCCTGTTCCTGTTATCACATTATCTGCTGAACAATTACTGATAGGTTAAAGAGAACCAGGCCTGTGCATTGGCGATGCCGCCAGTAACCCGACGCCCGGTAGCACGATATTTGGCGATGAAATGTAGCGAAGTAGAGCCTGAGTAAAGCCGTTTCCAGTTTACTGGAGGACGATTAATCGGTACGAGGTTTCCTTCATCATCAAACAACGCTACGCCAATATTGGTGGCTATCCCTGGCCCCTCTCCCACGGAAAGCACATCCGGATTTTTACCATCCGCGACACCGTGAAACGCCACACCTACACGTTCACTCACCACCGTGCTACATTCCCGTAAATGAATAACAAAAGGCACCGGTGCGCTATCTTCCCCTACCGCATGAAACCGGTTACTGCTGATTTGCCCCATATTGACCGTCATTTGTTTATCACCGGCTTCAATCCGGCAAGTTTCCGCAATAATGACGCCCTGAAATTGCATATTTCCGCCGGGCAACGTGGTATTCCATTTATTTCCGGCCAGAGCAAACATTGGCAGCAACGACGCTAATAGAAATAATCTCTTCCTTTTCATCGTTATTTTTATCGCACAAGGGTGGGCATCCCTGCCCGTAATAACGTCCCTGAACCTGGGTAGGTTATTGATACTGAACCTTGAAGGTCGCATCCGCATTAGCTGCGCCAGGGGTTGCGACACCGGTTGCATAATAACGCGCCTGGAACGGAATGGTGTTAGTACCGTTATTCAGGGTTGTTTGCTCACTGAATGTCGCACCATCCAGCGTCAGCGCAGCACCCGTTCTGTCCAGGATCTGCACACCAACGTTTGTTGCGCTACCCGCAGCTGAACTCTGCAGAGCCAGAACGTTGGTATGACCCGCATCAATCGCCGTACCTAAAAAGGCAACAGCGGCTTTAGATGCAACATTGGTATCGCAATCATTCAGCTGAATGTTAAAACCGACAGCAGAACTGGTTGCTCCTTCCTGTGCCAGCGATGCGGTACGAACCTGTCCTAACTGAACGGTTTGATCAACAGAGCCTGCATCAACTGCGCAAGCGGCGTTAACAACTTCCCCTTTAAAGTGAACGGTCCCACCATTAACCGTCGTGGCAGCGGCCAGAGCCGCTGTAGAACTGAGGGACAGAGCCGACAGAACAACGATTGCCAGAGTTTTAATTTTCATGCTGCTTTCCTTTCAAAAAACTATTTCTAAATCGACATGGGCAGTCGTTCTGTACACTTTGTTTTGTCAACGAGTTTGACTGCCAACACTGCACAGTTTTCCCCCAAAAGATGAAACATTTGGGGCCATTTTGACTCATAGAGGAAAGCATCGCGCACAAACTTTTTCAGTTTATTTGTTGGCTTAATATTCTATTGTTATCTTTATTTATAGATTTTTATATTGCATGAGGTGGTTTTTGGAGAGAAGAATGAGGACGATGCGTCGAGTCACAGAAACGTTAGCTTTACATATAGTGGAGGTGATGTGAAATTAATTTACAAGAGAAATAATTTACATATCAAACAGTTAGGTGCTTTTTGTCGTTTTTTAATATTTTTATGCTTGAGAAAAAATACGTAACTTATTTATGATATGGACAGTTTGGCCCCAATTGTCTTGTATTTATTTATTTTTTAACTTTATTATCAATAAGTTAAATCAAACCTCTTCTCTTTTTAATTTTTCGTTTATGAGATTATTTCTTTCCCATAATCCGGCAAAACGAGCAGCATTACTGGCGGTATAACGCACAGTATGGCGAATATTTCGATGCCCGAGATAATCCTGAATTAAACGGGTATCTGCACCACGCTCCGCCAGTTCATAACCGCAAGCATGCCTTAACATATGAGGATGAGTCTGCGTTACGGTTCCAGCTTCAATACCGGCATCGCGAATAATGCGATAGGCCTGCTGGCGAGAAAGCCGACTCCCGCGGCGAGAAATAAATATAGCGTCGGTCCGGTCAGCGCCTTTCCAGTTAGCACGTTCCTGGGTCCAGCGTTCCACAGCTTCACGCTCATCAAAACGTAACGGGTGAACGGTAGAAAATCCGTTCTTCAGTCGGCGAATATTTATTCGACCTTCATTAAGGTCAAGATCCTGATAATGCAGATCAAGCAGTTCACTAATACGCATCCCATGCCGATATGCCAACAGAATAAGACAATAATCTCTGGCTCCCGTTGCCCCGTAACAAACCGCCTGCATCATGGCCTGAACTTCTTTACCGGTAAGATAACGACGTTTACTCACAATAGTACTACTCCTAACTGAGATATATTTGAATGAATACCTATAGGAAACCTCAATCGGTCAAAATTAGCCCAATAGATAAAAAGATAACCACACACGAAGTGATGTGGCTATCAGTCAATTACATTAAATATCATACAAAAATAAAATATCACTGACGTGACAACATCTATTTTCATTGATTTGATTCAATATAACAATAGATTGCAGTGGATTAACTTCCAGTTGCTTAAAAAATAAAGAAAAAAGTGCGAAAACAGGAGAATTTAAGTGATGTGTAAATTTATGAATGATTTTGTTTATTTATTTTGAAGAACATAAACCATTGTATTTTGTATGGATATGGTTAACTTAATGTTTATTATAATAATTAAGAATTATACTTACAATAACATCAATTAATAAATGGTTAATCATTTTTGATATATCGTAAGAATAATGTAGTTTTTAACACCATCCCTGGTATCTCAACTATCTCTATAAAACAGCGTGACGCTGTCGTCCTCTGGCTCTATCCCAGATGCCGTAAAAACGCCCTGCATTGCTGGCGGTATACCAGACAGTATGACGAATATTGCGATGCCCAAGATAATCCTGGATAAGTCGCGTATCTATTCCCATATTCGCCAAAGCAAAACCACACGAATGGCGTAACATGTGCGGATGAATCTCCAGTGACAACCCAGCATTACCACCGGAAGTCGAGATAATATGGTAAAATTGTTGCCGAGAAAGCGGATTCCCCTTACGCGACAAAAATACCCACTCGCTCTCAGCATGCGGATAAGAAGTACGGATACTCAACCAGTTTTTTAAAGCCTGAACTTCTTTGTTCAATAGCGGGTGCGTTGTTGAAAAGCCTTTTTTTAATCGATGGATATATATACACTTTGCCTTAAGATCAATATCCGAAATCCTCAATCGACAAATTTCACTCGCCCGGAAACCATGAATAAAACAAAGCAAAGTCAGACAATAATTACGTGCTGCATGAGGCCCGGTATTTGCTGCTTTAAGGAGTGATTCGATTTCACTATGGGTCAGGAAGTTCCTTTTTTTGTTATCAGCCTTATTCTTCATCGTTTTTCCCTTATAATTACAGACGCGCACTAGCTGTGCTGGGTTAGTAATAATCCAACATTTTTATCCTGATTATGTTTATAAAAGCGAACGTTTGCTTAATAACTAACGTAAGTGGACCAGTTCTTCTAAGTGAACTTAAATGGAGTAGCAACAGTTAATTATAATAACGTTGCCATACAAACGCTATGCTCTTGCATGCTATGTACCTTTATATATTTATCAATCGGATACGAATCTAATAATAACCCTCATCATTAATGCAACTAATCTTATCTATATATCATGTGATATGTTCTGTAACAAGTAAAATCAACATAAAAAATTCAGCAAAATTTAATATTCGTTCAACTAGCCGTCTCACATATGACATTATTAGTCAACTCCATTTGCCACAAAATGGCTATTTCATGGAGCGCAGTAATTTCTTAGTGGCTATTATCATGCTAATTCTTAGGTCCCTAGCGATTATTCCTGGCTGGTTCGTCAGCTTACGCCATGAGATTGTTACATTCCTTTTTATCCTGGAGATATGGGGGAACGCAGGAGATGATTTTTTCATCTACATTCGTTGGTAAATATAGCTTTGGTCACTACGACTTAAACCTTCCTCAATCACAGCCATTCGCCGGGCGATACGGCAAACAAACTAAGTGAAACATCATCCTGAAAACACCAACATCAACAAGCCTCTCCAGATCGACTTCAGAAGTGACCAGTTACAAGCCACAAACCAGGAAACATATTTCATGATGAGAATTATGCTCAGCCTGATGGCGGGTAAACACTGATTTTCACCAAGCTCACTGAGTTAGCTTGCAAAGCTTCCCTTGTTTAGACTCTAAATAAATTATTTATAAAACAAATAGTTAAACAAAAATCTTTAGTTTTTGAAGACCACTGCAAGTGTTCGTCTGGCTTCACATGGCATCTTCCTCTTAGAAAAAGATCGACATATTTTGTGACACGAATTGCAAATCTGGTTTTGTTGTATGGATTGCGTGATTTTTGATCTGGTATAACAGGTATAAAGGTGCACCAAGATAGTCAATGAGACAGGGCATCTCGCAATCTATGGCAAACATCACTTCAGTTCTTTCTCATCGGGTGATGAAAACGCACTTCAGTCTGAAAGGAATATGAAAATGAGATCAACAGACACTCTATTTTATGACTCTGGGTAAAATGGATTGAGTAAGTGATATAGCTTACGAAAATTCAAATCAATTAAACATCAGCAGAGATTTTATACTCAGGTATTTAATCTGGCTCTCTGTTTATTTAAATAATGTGAAAAGAGATTTTTCACAGGAGACCTTATACAAAAAATATAAAATACAGCTACCGGTTGCCAAAGACACTATAAGCCTGGCAAAAAAATATTACACAACATAAATGCTAATTGTTTATGCGGGCTTTGTATTGCTTTCTGTATCCTACAAATGAGTGAAATTTATGAAAAAGGCTAAAATACTTTCTGGCGTATTATTACTGTGCTTTTCGTCACCATTAATTTCTCAGGCTGCGACACTTGACGTGCGTGGTGGATATCGTAGTGGAAGCCACGCCTATGAGACTCGACTCAAAGTCAGTGAGGGATGGCAAAATGGATGGTGGGCAAGTATGGAAAGTAATACCTGGAATACCATTCATGATAATAAAAAGGAAAATGCCGCACTCAATGATGTTCAGGTTGAAGTTAATTACGCGATTAAACTTGATGATCAATGGACGGTGCGCCCGGGAATGTTAACGCATTTTAGCAGCAACGGCACACGCTACGGACCCTACGTAAAACTGTCCTGGGACGCGACAAAAGATCTTAATTTTGGCATTCGCTATCGTTACGACTGGAAAGCTTACCGACAACAAGACTTATCCGGTGATATGTCTCGTGATAACGTTCATCGTTGGGATGGATATGTCACTTACCATATTAATAGTGATTTCACCTTCGCATGGCAAACGACGCTATACAGCAAACAGAACGATTATCGCTATGCAAACCATAAGAAATGGGCTACGGAAAATGCATTTGTTCTACAATACCATATGACGCCCGATATTACGCCATACATAGAATATGACTACCTGGACCGTCAGGGTGTTTACAACGGCAGAGATAATTTATCGGAAAACAGTTATCGCATTGGTGTGTCATTTAAACTGTAGTAGACAGGAGACAGTCACAATGAATAAAACAATAACGGCGCTTGCTATCATGATGGCTTCATTTGCCGCAAACGCGTCTGTATTACCGGAAACTCCTGTGCCATTTAAAAGTGGTACCGGAGCAATTGATAACGACACTGTCTACATTGGTTTAGGTAGCGCAGGTACGGCATGGTACAAGCTGGATACACAGGCCAAAGATAAAAAATGGACAGCGTTAGCTGCATTCCCTGGTGGACCAAGAGATCAAGCAACCTCTGCATTTATTGATGGCAATCTGTATGTGTTTGGCGGCATTGGCAAAAACAGCGAGGGCTTGACTCAGGTATTTAATGACGTACACAAATACAACCCCAAAACCAATAGCTGGGTTAAATTGATGTCGCACGCGCCGATGGGCATGGCGGGCCATGTGACTTTTGTACACAACGGCAAGGCTTATGTTACTGGCGGTGTTAACCAGAATATCTTCAATGGCTATTTTGAAGATCTCAACGAAACTGGAAAAGATTCAACCGCTATAGATAAAATCAATGCCTACTATTTTGACAAAAAAGCAGAAGATTATTTCTTCAATAAGTTTCTGTTGTCTTTTGATCCCTCAACACAGCAATGGAGTTACGCTGGCGAATCGCCCTGGTACGGAACGGCTGGTGCGGCGGTTGTGAATAAAGGTGATAAAACCTGGCTTATTAATGGCGAAGCCAAACCCGGATTGCGAACGGATGCCGTATTTGAACTTGATTTCACCGGTAATAATTTAAAATGGAATAAGCTTGCTCCCGTCTCATCACCAGATGGCGTCGCTGGCGGTTTTGCGGGGATAAGCAATGATTCTCTTATATTTGCCGGAGGGGCCGGATTCAAAGGTTCACGAGAAAATTACCAGAACGGTAAGAACTATGCGCATGAAGGCCTGAAAAAATCATATAGCACTGATATTCATCTTTGGCATAACGGGAAATGGGATAAATCTGGTGAATTATCGCAAGGTCGGGCCTACGGAGTATCATTGCCCTGGAATAATAGTCTATTGATTATTGGCGGTGAATCTGCAGGCGGCAAAGCGGTGACGGATTCAGTTTTGATCTCTGTGAAGGATAATAAAGTTACAGTACAAAACTAACGCTTCAGGGCCCCAGTAAAGGGCCCTGCTATCAATTTATCATTTCAATTACGCGAAAATTATATGGACGCAATAATATCGCCCGATTATTACTATGTTCTTACCGTTGCTGGTCAGTCTAATGCCATGGCGTATGGCGAAGGACTGCCATTACCGGACAGGGAAGATGCGCCTCATCCCAGAATTAAACAATTAGCGAGATTTGCGCATACGCATCCCGGAGGCCCGTCATGTCACTTTAACGACATTATTCCACTGACTCACTGCCCACACGATGTTCAGGATATGCAGGGTTATCACCATCCTCTGGCAACGAATCATCAAACACAGTACGGCACCATTGGCCAGGCACTGCATATTGCACGGAAATTACTGCCCTTTATTCCTGATAACGCAGGGGTTCTCATCGTTCCATGTTGCCGTGGCGGATCGGCTTTTACCGCGGGCAGCGAGGGGACATATTCAGAACGGCACGGAGCCAGCCATGATGCTTGTCGTTGGGGAACGGATACTCCGCTATACCAGGATTTAGTCAGCAGAACGCGAGCCGCATTGGCAAAAAATCCGCAGAACAAATTCCTCGGCGTATGCTGGATGCAAGGCGAATTTGACTTAATGACCAGTGACTACGCGTCACACCCTCAACACTTTAATCATATGGTTGAAGCCTTTCGTAGGGATCTAAAACAATACCATTCTCAGCTTAATAATATTACTGATGCGCCCTGGTTCTGCGGCGATACCACCTGGTACTGGAAAGAAAATTTCCCTCATGCGTATGAAGCTATTTATGGCAATTATCAAAATAATATTTTAGCTAATATTATTTTCGTCGACTTCCAGCAACAAGGTGCAAGAGGACTGACGAACGCGCCTGATGAAGATCCGGACGATTTAAGCACGGGATATTACGGTTCAGCGTACCGGTCACCGGAGAACTGGACGACGGCACTGCGAAGCAGTCATTTCAGCGCGGCAGCCCGTCGGGGGATTATTTCTGACAAGTTTGTAGAAGCAATTTTGCAGTTTTGGCGCGAAAGGTGAGCGTTCATTAATTTGATTTATTCGCATCCATCAGCGCTTTTAACTCCTCCGGCGTAAACGGTGGTTTGCGTAGGTGCAACATCGCATGGCAATTAGGGCACACAGGCAGCAAAAAAACAAATGAGATCAAAGTAATATATCTTCACTTGCAGGCTTGAACAGCAGAAAATTTGCGAGCATGATCGCAATTATTTCACTGCCAGGGATATCAATGGCTTCCAGTAAATCGCTACAGCAGGCAATTGCCAATATAAAAATCTGGCATAAGGGTGAACAGCGCGCACCGCATAAACCATTGTTATTGCTATACGTATTAGCGGGATACCTGAATGGACATCCACGCCTTTTCGATTATGGATCGGAAATCTACGAACCTCTGCACAGTTTACTGGAACGTTTTGGGCCACAGCGTTCACAGTACCGACCTGATATGCCGTTCTGGCGATTACAAGGCGACGGATTCTGGCAATTACACAATGCCGAGCTTTGCTCAACAGCAGGGAGCAGCCGACAACCGCCAGTGAAGGAACTGAACGAATACCACGTTGCAGGCGGTTTCGATGAACAGCACTACGCCTTGGTAACCGGCAATAAAAAACTCATCAATACTCTGGCGCAACAGATACTCGAAGCGCACTTCACCGAGAGTATTCAGGAAGAAATTGCTGACGAGCTGGGTTTTGATCTCCAGCAAATCCGTAAACAGTGCGACCCGTTATTTCGCAAAAATGTATTACGCGCTTATAAATACCAGTGCGCGATATGTGGCTTTAATATGCGCCACGACGACACCACCGTCGCGCTGGAAGCGGCGCATATAAAATGGAAACAGCACGGCGGTCCTTGTGAAATTCCTAATGGCCTGGCGCTTTGCGCAATTCACCATAAAGCCTTTGATAAAGGATCGATTGGCCTGGACGAAAATATGCGGGTACTGGTATCAGATGCGGTAAACGGCGGAGGGATCGTTGAGAGATTATTCTGGGATTTTGACGGGAAAACTATTGCGTTGCCGCAGGTGCGTAAAAATTACCCTTATGAGGTGTTTGTAGAGTGGCATCGGAAAGAGGTTTTTAGGGGGTGAGGTAGCCATTATATATCTTTCACCTAGGATTTTAAATGTAATAGATAAAGTATTTTCTGACACCGAAAGTAGTATTTATGAGTACATAGCCACAAATCAATTTTAAAATCTCAATATAAAATACGTTTACAAATATTCTAGTCAGAGTAAATATATATTCATTATAAGAGAATCCAATTATTAACCAATCGAAATTACAAATTAAAAAACAATTGGCATGTTGAATTGTACACTAATTTATATACATAGTAAATTTACATCTATTCATGATATAATTATCGTGATATCAATTCATTAATCAGGAAAATCATAATGGAATTGTTAAATACTTATGATGATAAAGAAACAGCTGAAATATTTTTTGAAAAAATAGACGGAGAGAAAAGATTAGCAAGTGAGAGAGATGCTACAGAAACAGTCTATAACCTCTTCGGGCAACCAACATGGAAAAACTTTTATCTTCTTGATATGTTTAACCTAAAAGAGTTACAAGGGATTATAGAGTGTAGAAAAAATGGACAGCCGTTCGACCAGGAACGACACAGGGAAATAATAAAAATGCTTGAATATGCAGCAAAATCGTTTGACCTAATTATTCCTGCACATTGGCGATAATATCTGTTCCATATCTCACAGAGATATGGAACAGAATCATAATTATTTACTCGCTAACCATCTTACTGAATAACTTCTCCAGATAAACGGGGCCTGTATCCTCAATAAAAAGCACATTTCTGGCTTCCAGATTTTCTTTTGAGTCAGGTACGTTTACTAAGTCAACATAACAAGTTTCAGAAACAATAAATGCACTTAATGATAAGTTATCATCCGATAATTTATGTTCAAGATTCTTAATTTCTTTATATAATCCGAACTTCGGATCATCAAGATTAAGATTGCGAATGCCTTTTGGATCAATAAGACTTAGCCATTGTTTACCACTTTTATCATCGACTAACCACAATAAGAAATCCGGATAAAAATTACCCGCAGTAGCAAAGCCCAGGCCTTTATTTTTAGAATCCGCATTTCTTAGCAGATATAAACTTTTATCACCAATAATTTTCTGCCCTTTTGTCGAATCAACAAAAGACTGAAGATCCTGAACAAAAGTAATCTCGCTTGGCGCACCAAGTGCTGCCGGTCGCATTTTTAGCGGTATATTGGCATTTTTTTCAATCGAAAGAAGCGGGTAATAGAGATGTTTATCAAAGGTAATAGCAACCATCCCGGATGCACTCCAGGATTTTGCTTTACCGATTTCGCCGTCGATGACCAATTGTTGTAATTGTTCCAGCCGACTGGCATAAGCCAACCCATCATCAGTTTCTTCGATCTCGAAATGGTACATTTTGATCATACCAGGATCATCTTCTTTCACCTGCGTGACTTCATAAAACTGACCTTCATAAGCATTTTTCAAGGTGTTGTAAAAGCGATCAGTATAATCAGTCAGCAGACGAAGCATAATATCTTCCTGCTTAGCAATATCTGCATATTGCTTAATCTCAAGCTCTGAAGCTGGAATCAAAAGGGTATACCAACTATTTCCGATCTTTGTCTTACCGGTACAAAAGTCGATCAAACGTTGTTTATCCACACGTAAATTTGACCAGCCGCGTTGTAGTTTATAATTCTGAATGGCGAGATAAAGCCGATCAAAATCAAATGCACTAATGATTTTATAATCTAACTTCGCTTCATTGCGCACGTTAACCGGAGTATTGTCCCCTTTTCTGCTGGTATCAATCGACTCAAGTTTCGGGTATAAGTCCAGCTTAATATGCGGCTGCTTAATTTTCCCCTGAAAATCAGCAGGAACTTCATACAATTCAGGAAAATAGACACGTTTAAAGCCGAGTCTTTGATTATCTTTATAACCATCTTTAAGCTTAAGTGTTTTAAGCCTGGTTGCTGGCATATTTGGCCGAGTTTCAAAATTCAGCTCAAGGATCTCGTCACTTGGCGTAATCCCTTCATCTTCCAGGTATTGTTTAAAGGTTGCCATGTAATCGGCACGTACACCGAATACATTCAGTGTCTCTAATTTTTCCAGATGCAACCCTTTCGGACGCTCACCGGGTGTACTGCGTTTCAAAGAATAATTGCGACCTTTAAGGCGTACGCCACGACCAAATAACTGAATGATCTGTGAACCTTCTCCACGGCCCATATTGAGCAATCCCATCGTTGAGACGCGCCAACTGCTCCAGCCTTCAGTAAATTTTCGCGAGCCGATCAAAATATGTAGTCGCGAGTCTTTGTCATTTAACGTATGAAAGAGTGACTTTGCAAAATCATCTCTCTGATAATCAAATGTCGTATCCTCTTCACACATTTTGTAAAGAGACGGTGCATCACCAATATTGATAAGGCCAAACGGTTCGGCCTCACCAACCTGTAATGCCAGTTCACCTTTACTGCCTATTAAATTCAGAACTCGCAGTCGCTGACCAGAGTGAGTGGTGTTAAACAAGCGAGAAAGAATATCTGCGTAGATATCTTCCGGAGCGTTCATTAGTGCAGTAAAGCGATTTTCAAAAATGTTACGCTCTTTGGTATCGAGGATTCGCGCTTTATTTTTAATGAGATCGTTAATCCACGCTTTTGCCTGCGTTTCGTGGTTTAAAAACCATGCTAAAAAACGCAATACTGCGTGAATGTCTGAATCTTCACCACTTACCGTATTACCGACAAAAACCCACAGCGGTTTTTCGATATTAAATTCACTTAATTTTTCTTTATTCTTATTGAATAAATATTGTTGCTGATAAAAGCTGAGCAAACACGCGGTAAAATACTCATACCGACGCTCATCTTTTTTATCCTCTTCAGGATTAAGGTTAAGAATCAGTGATTCTTTACCATAACCATCCTCATAGAAGAATTTATAGGAGTAATCGAACAGAATCGATTTTCCATAGACCTCTCGCGTCGCCTGAATACGCGCATCTCGTTTTTCTTCGCTGGTTAATGCTATTTGCGCTAACTCTTCTTCGTTCAGTTTACCTAAGGCCGTTGTTTCAAAAAGCAGCTTTGCTTTTTTCTTCTGAATTTCTGTTTCAACTGCCTCAACATTATTGCCACCGGCTACTGCCTGGCCAAAAGTTGCTGAATATTCAAACGCAAATCCGTCACGTGTTAATTTGTCACGACGGCGCATCCAGGCACCAGCAGCACTTCCGGTGCCTTTATGCCCTTCATCAATCAGAACCAGATTGTTGCCTTCAAATGCCTCAACGGCAACAGTTTTGTCACCCATTTCATCGGCAAGTTTATTGATATCAATAACTTCAATCGTGCCTTTGAAGGGCGCAGATTTACTCTTATCGAATAACTGGTATTGGGTAAATCCTGAGTTTTCCAGCTCATCTAAATGTTGCTTCGACAGGCGTTCATCCGGAGTAAGCAGGATGATTTTGTCGGGGTAATGGTGGGTATTACCGTTCTGGAAATAATGTAAGTATTGCAAAATATTGACATGCAATAGCAGTGTCTTACCAGAACCAGTAGCATTCCAGTATGCCAGTTTATTCAAATCATCCAGAATATATGATTTGAACTGATTAGCCCGGTCTTTTGCTGTTTTATCATTTTCAGCATTGTATGCTGCCAGCTCGTTATTTAGCCCATCGAGTAATTGCTGTTTACGATTGAAGTACCAGTCCAGGTAGATCTCGGTAAACAAAAGCGACAAGTACTGAAAATATTTCATGTTCAGCACAGTGTCTTCTTTGCGATTACGGTGCTCAGTTATCTGCTGCCAGTGCTGCACGATATTGAGATCGTAACGACGCAGTTCATCGAGATCGATAAGATCGACCTCGAATAAATAGTTACTCAGCTCATGGAAGAACAAACTTTGGCCATCCTCATGGATGCCTTCAAAGCGATCTTCACCTAACCGATTCTTCAGACCTTGCAATGTGCCATCTTTAAAAAAATGGAACATAAAGCGGTTCAAAACCAGTTGCTTATGAAAGCTCAGTTTGCTGTTTGTCTCTTTTTTAACAGCTTTACCGGTGGTCGGTTTTTTAGCCATTCTTAAACCTCCTCCGCAAACATCAGGTTCAAGAATTCAGGTTCGATCTGGCGGATTTTCAGGCTACGAACAATCTCGCCGTCTTCTTCATCAACGGTAAAGGCGGTAGGCAAGTTATGATCGCCATTGATATAGATAACGTCATACGTGTTTTCTTTTGCATACAAATCAAATCGGTTAGCATATTTATTCAATTCTTCATAACCGATCTTGTCGCAATCGCGCCACAGAATAAGGGTACGCTCGCCTGTTGGCAGCGTACCTTCAACACGCACATAGCCACGTTCGATATTGGATTCGATGGATTTCACATGTAATCCAATGAGATAGTTGAAAGTTTCAACTAAATCGATGTTTTTACGCTCAGTGGCACCGGCGGAATCCGTCGCAATATCCATTTCGTAGTTAAATGGTTTTTTGAAATTATCGATTCCGAGAAAAGAATCTTTACTCTCATTTTTAATGAGATAATTTAATAGATAATCATTCCTCACATCTGAAGGCAATGTTTCGAAAAGATCTATGGGAGATTTTTTCAGTACTATATTATTTAAGCAATCTTCATAGCTTTCTAGTTTAATTGTTTTAAGAATATGTGATATACCGTTTTTATCCTGTGGATAACCTTTATTCCACTTATCGCTATAAACGGCTTTTACAATTCTAGCTTTTATAACTGAATCAGAATGTTCTCCCATTTCAACTAATATATATTTATGATCTTCAGATTTTTCTCTATTTCTATTAATAACAGCATGTGCGGTGGTTCCACTGCCGCCAAAAAGATCGACTATGGTTTCATTATTAGCACTATGCCATACTGAATCAATAACGCGTTCCATAGTACCTAAGGATTTTGGATAAGAAAACAAACCTGCAGAGCCAAACATGGACGTTAATAAATTTGTGCCACCTATGGTAGCATTATATTGTGATCCTTGCCAAATACTAGGAAGCAGTAACCTTCTTGCGCTATCATGATATAATCTGTTTATGACAAATTTGTTTGAACTTACCAATTCACCTACTTCAATTGCTTTTTTAGCCCCTTCATAAGAAAGCGACCAAACTCTTTCTTCCCCATTCTCACCAATGGGATAGACTCTTTTTAAACCTTCTTTGGTTTCACCTACCGGATAATTACCTTTTTCTAAAGGAACAGGTGGTGGTTCGACTCCTTTAACTTCAAATGTATCAGGGTCAACCAAAACTGCAAAAAAGCTTTCTGGACGACCAGGATTACCAATCCTAAAATTATTATCTCCGGTACCAGCTCTTCTAAAACCTCTAGTTCGAATTCCATCCTCCACACTATCCCCTTTGAGAATATCCATTCCTTCTGGTATAGAAAACAGACAATATTCATGTGTTCTCGAAACATTTGTTCTACCTGTCCCAGACCCAGGATAGTGCTCAACGATACATTGTAAAACCTCTCTTTCTGGATTGATACTTTTTTCCAATTCTTTTAAAAGAGACATTTCTGTATCATCAATAGCATAACAAAAAACACCGTTATTATTTAATAGTTTTTTAGATAAAATGATTCTATCAGCCATTAATGTAGCCCATGAAGAATCCTTATATCCATTTTTATATAAGATAGGAGTTGCATCAGTATTATATGGTGGATCAAGATATATTATGCTTGTACTTTTATCAAACTTAGTCTCAAGGATTTTTAGGGCTTGATAATTTTCAGAGTTGACCAATAGCCCATTAATCTCATTATCAATATTATCAATTGATCGAATCAGTTCACATTTAA
This sequence comes from Escherichia sp. WS1152, assembly GCF_046487665.1. NCBI lineage: Bacteria > Pseudomonadati > Pseudomonadota > Gammaproteobacteria > Enterobacterales > Enterobacteriaceae > Escherichia > Escherichia sp. WS1152. The sequence goes on from NZ_JBJQJA010000003.1 coordinate 337,725, forward strand.
ATTTAGAATCAAAAAAAGTAGTATCAACCATCAGATATGGTGAACTCTTGAGAAATTTCATATCCCGAGAGTTATGCTGTTGAAATAGACCTAGCGTACTCCAATGTTTAAATTGTTTATCATTTACTAATATAGTTTGATAAAGAGCATCTGGAATTCTATCTAAAGTAATACAGTATTCCGTAGAAACAACAAACTTCTTCTTAGTCCAAAGTTTTTTCTGGAAATTCTCAATTTGTGCCAAAAATGTAATGAGTTCCAGTGCAACAGTACGCAAACATTGAATCATGCGCAATTGTTTCTCAATATTGGCAAACACTTCTGCATTTTGCACATTATCGAGATTCATTACTTCATTTTTAATATAAAAATCCAGTTCGTTCGTTAAAAAACCACCGAGATCTTTATGGATAAAGTAGTCTGCTGTATTACGCTGGGTATAAGTTGTAAGGTGACGCTCCAACTCTGTACGTGACGGATTTTTTTCTGTTGGCGCACGTTTAGCAAGATCAACCCAATGCTGTTGAACTGTTTTATCTGCCAGAATTGTTGAAATAGCGGACTGTACTAAAGCATCCTGCTTAGTGCCCTTTTTCATTGCCTTATATTCGAAGTGAATAACTAACTCTTCTGTTTCAACGAGTTTACCGTCCACCACAGATGAGTTTTTCACCACTTCTACTGGCTTATATTCTTGTTCATACTCATCACCTTCTTCATCAATTTTGGTACGAACATGTGGCTCAATAAGTACAAAGCAGCGATCTAATTCATTATCCTTACGGTTATCTTTTGCTGTGTCCGCTGCGAGCAATTTAAAGCTAACTTTACGACCATCATCTAATTTAAATGAATAATTAGCAAAGTTTTCGCCACTTTTAATGTAGTACTGGTCCTTATTTGCCCAGTGCAACATCACTTCTTCGCCAGAATAAGGGATGGCGTAGGTATTACCTTTATAACGGCGTTTGCTGATAAAATCGCCGTTGTCATAATAACGAGAAAAGAAAGTGAGCAGATGGGAAAATACTGCATTTTCATGCTCATTTGCTCCGGATGCCATAGCCGCCAGTTGCTTTTTAAGCTCCTGTACTTTCGGGCTATCAGCAGGGTCCACACCCGCATCAGTTGCCGCTTTTATTGTCAGTTGCAACTGATGTTCTAATTCTGATTTATTGGCATTTCCTGCATCCGCCAGCGCAGACTGGATTTTGGCCTTCAGCTTATTATCCAGATAGTCGTTAATTTCATCAGCACGTGCATTTAAAATACGATAAATACCGAAATCCAGTTCTGGTCGATCAATCTGAAAAATTTCTTTTAGCTTCTTAACTAATTCGTTGTACTTACTCATTATTTTCTCTTTCAAATCAATTAAATAACTTTCCAGCGGATGGAAAAAAGCTCGGTGATATCCGTTTTTTGCTTCATCCGCTCTTCAAGGGCACTGATGAGTTCATCCCGCTTGTCGGCGATCTCATCTTCAATGTCAAAAATTTCCATACGTTGGCGCTTCTGCTGCCGCTCCAGTAGCTTCAGCTTTTCCTGGTTTTGCTTTTGTTCTTCGATCGATTGTGCCAGTCTGGCTTCTCGCTTCAACGACTTGATTTGCATTTTGGTATCGCGTAATGCTTCTTCCGCCGCAAAGATCATGTCTTCAGCCCATTTTTCCAGCTTATCTCTTTCCGCTTCAAAAAGGACATTGTTCTGCTCCAAAACTTCCGCAAGCCTGGCGTCAATTTGCCTGTTCTTGAGTAAGATCAAGTCATCAGGTAATGCATCTAAACTTGCCGAATTATCCAGCTTTTCGTTGGTTATTGCAGACAAGTTGAACAGACGTTTACAAGCCTCACCATCTACCACACGGCCGCTGTCAGTTTTCGCGGTAAAGACTAAAAATTGCTGCCGGTTAAACGCATCAACAGTAAGCAAATTTAGTGTTAACCACCCTGATAGCCCTTTCAGCTGCTCAGCCACCGAGACTTTCGTTGTGTGGTTACTGTAATCGAAGATGACTTCAGCTGTTTTCGTCTCCTGGGCTTTGGCTCCCTCAATGACGTACTCACCCAGCGGATGATTGATCCGATATGCAAAACTGTGGTGATCCTGCATTTGTAACGCACTATTTTGCCTGCCATCTTTGCGCAACAGCTGATACTGCCCCACAGGCAGTTCATTGACTGACTCACGTAAAGTAAAACGATGATGCTCATGATCAAAATCAGCATATTGTTTGAGCTGCTGACAGGTAACGGCCCAAAACCAACGACCGACTTTATCCAGACGCTCCCGAGCTTCATCAAGCCTTATTTTAAGGATATCGTGAATATCTTCATCAAAATGCTCAAGCAACTGTTCCTGCGTCTTCTGCATCTTGAGATTGATTTCATCTTCCAGCTCTTTCTGCAACCTTTCAAAAGCCAGCTCTATCTCCTCGGGGGTACGGCATGACTCATAAATTGACTGGATCCTTTTTTCAAAATCCACTCCATTTTCTATGCTGCCAAGCACACTATCCGATGCACCAAACACGCCATCAAACAGGCTGAACTTTTCAGTTAAGAGTTCAAGAACTCGTTGATCGGCCTGGTTTCGCTGATTGAGGAAGTTAATAACAACCACATCAAACTTTTGCCCGTATCGGTGACAACGCCCAATACGCTGTTCAATGCGTTGTGGATTCCAGGGTAAATCGTAATTGATCAGTAGCGAACAAAATTGCAGGTTCACCCCTTCAGCTGCAGCTTCTGTAGCTATCATGATTTCAGCATGATCTTTGAAGTGGTCGATCAAAGCCGAGCGTTTATCAATTTGCGCCGACCCGGTAATACGAGAAGATCCCTGATATTCCTCGCGCCATTGCTGGTAGATCTTGTTTGCCTGCGGTGTATTGTTTGTGCCACTAAAGGTTACTACTTTCCCCTGGTAGCCATTGTTTTCCAGAAAATGTGCAAGATACTGTTGAGTTCGCATTGACTCCGTGAAGATGATGACTTTTTTTGCAGCCCCCATTTCGGCAAGCTGTGCAAAACCTTGCTCCAGGCCAGAAAGCAACTCTTTTGATTTGGTATCAGTGCCAATCTGTTCTGCTTTGACAATGAGTGATTCCAGCTCATTGATTTCTGCCTGAAGCGCGTCTGAATCGACAACTTTGCACTCGGTATCTAAAGCCACTGATTCGGCATCTTCCACGATGTCATCTTCAAGATCGTCATCCATTATGATCTGTTGGATGATGTTCATATCATCTTCAACGATACCTTCCAGCTTTAACCTTTCTAAACGACTCTTAAGGATCTGCAAGTTATTCAATACAGCTTTCGTACTTGAGGAAAGTAGCTTTCTGAGAATAAGCCCCGTCAGATGCCGGTGTCGTTTTGGTAAGGCATAGCTATCCTCACGTTCAAGCAATTTTTGTACGCGTTCATAAAGATCCTGCTCCTGTTCGCTCGGATAGAAAGGAATAGTGATCGCTTTACGTTCTGTATACTTGATGTACTCCAGCACATTCTTGCGTAAAGTTCGTTTGATAAAACGCGACAATCGCCCCTTCAACTCCGCAATATCGCTATCTGCCTGCATATATTGCTTTCTGAACGCTTTAACTTCGCCGAAGGTATGTTCATCTATAAGCGTCGACATGCCATACAGTTCCATTAACGAATTCTGTAAAGGCGTTGCGGTCAGTAGTAATTTTTTCCGCCCATCAAGCGCACGCTTTAACGCTTGCCCCATTTTGTTACTTTCTCGATGAGCATTACGCAGTTTATGGGCTTCGTCGATAACAACCAGATCCCACATTTCAGCCACCAATTTTTCTTCTAACCGAGCAGCATAGTGGTATGACATGATAGTGATCGATTTATTATTTAAGGGATTATGGATCCCTTCTTTTTGAAGCTGGCTATACGTTTTCGCGTCCAACACCTGAGAAGGTAGATTGAACTTTTCCTGTAACTCGCTCGCCCATTGGCGACGCAGTGAAGCAGGACAAATGATCAACAGTTTACGTTTTCTTTCAGCCCACAACTGGCAAAGCACTAACCCCGCTTCAATGGTTTTACCTAAACCAACTTCATCGGCAAGCACAACACCTTTGCTTAGCGGATTTTCAATAGCAAAAAGAGCCGCCTCAATTTGATGAGGATTTAGATCTACGCTTGCATCAAACAGCGATTGAGACAGACGGTCCACCCCATTGTTTGAATGGAGAATGGAAAGTTCATGCGCAAAATATTTCGCATGATAAGGTGTTGTACCAATCATCTTTTCTCTCTCTTCGCTGTACTTTTGACGATAACCTGCTGAATTGAATCAAGATAGTAAAAGGATACGCCAATAGTGGTTGATCCTTGAAGTAAGGACATCTCCGGTTGCGGGCCTTTGACACATAAAATCAGCAATTTTACGCATCGTTTCATGGCTAAACAATGGCACATTAAGAATGCCACTCGCTAAATGCAATCTATTTCCTGAGCCATTAGACCAAGGCAATGAAGTTTTATATCTACTTAATTTTCAGGATGATGAATGAACATCATTGATGGGAATGGGGCTTCCGAAGTTCTTAGATTATCAGCGTTACATACAAACAAAGTAGTGAAAACACAGGCACAAAAAAAGCCGCCCTTGAGCGACTCGATTTGCATACGATGTGGTGCGAAGGCCGGACTCGAACATGTGACTTAACCTCATGATTTAAAATTGTTAATAATAAACAATATCATCTTATACCAACACAGATACCAACACGAAAAATCACTGGTTTTCGGCATCGAACCAGGACAATCAGCTCCTGATTGAGATACCGAGCTCTGTTACTCGTCATCTTCCTCGACAGGCTTCATTGCATCAAGTAGTACTCGCACCATCGCGATAGAACCAATCCGGATAAAAGCATCTTCTCCATCTATATCTGTTAACTGATATCGCTCACTTGATGCCGGATAAGTGTGTCGATTTGCAGCTGTGTACTCTTTTGTACAGCCAGAATGTGGCTGACTGAGGTGGAGCAGATAATGTCCCCGTTGACCACTTCCGGACGGGAGGCTGTGATTTCAGACATAATTGATATTCCTTTTTGCAGATAAATGAAAACGCCAGCCCTGTTCAGGCTGGCGTCAGTGGAATGAAGTATGGTGAGTAATATTTATCGGTTCTGGTGCAGAAGCTGCAGTTGGCGCAGGGTACGGATACCCTCCCTGGCCTGTTCGATACAGGGCAACAGTGCTGCCGAATCCGTTTTATCCTCATCGTTGTCAAAGATAATTCCCGATTCGCAGTCGATATTGTCCTGCAGCCACACAATCAGAATATCCAGCGCCGTTTCTGTGGTTAATGATTTCATCCTGTGTCTTTTGTCCTGGTTACCAGTTGAAAGTGGGTAAATCCTGCAGACATTCAGCACCGGCATCCAGATGAATGAGACTGACGCCATAACGCCGGATGAGTGTGACAACCAGACGGCGGAACGTTCTGGACAGCCCCAGGCGTTTAAGCCGCAGAACCGGGTATGACCACGCATCGGTACGTAACAGATATCCGCTACCTGTGAAATGAATCCATTCTGATTCGCCGGTGTCATTCGTCTGATTTGACAGCGAGTACAACCAGGCATTGTCCGTTTCCGTGATATGTGCGGTACTGCAGCGTATGCCGGTAAGGGCCGCAGATGGTGGCGTGCGCTCTGCTGATGTCCGGTCAGATTCATCAACAACACGAAGGGAGTAACCGTTATCGCAGACCACGTTAATCAGTTCAGCGAGAGTAACACCATCGACGTCAACGACAATGCGCCCCATGTTCAGTGCCTGCACGTTAATGCTGTCGGCTTCCAGCGTCAGGGCCAGTTTCATTGTTTCGCCCACGGATGTTTACCCAGGGTAATGTTATTTACCGTTCTGTAATTGTCGCGGGCCATCAGGCCGGTTGCCCGGCGGGCCCGGAGGATATCAATACTGTTTATTAACTGAGAACGAGTACAGACGCTGAATCCCGGCTGGTCGGTACGCACCAGTGCGTATTTTTCAACGAGAAAGTTCACCGCATCACACAGTGAAATGCCTGCCTCAATATGCTGCTCAATCACACGTTCATCAGCGAACGGTGTGTCATTCAGTGTGAGGCCGTAATGCTGGTCCAGCAGTCGGGTGAGCAGTGTCTGCCAGATGGTGACGGGAGACTGGCAATGCGATGCCTCCCGTACGTGTGTATCGGGTAATGTGTTCATACTGAAGATTTTCCTGATATGCAGAGATGAAAAATGGAAAAGTGGCGTGGTGAAAGCACCAGGCCGGAGAAGAAGGTTATTCTGGAGAGTTACTTTTTCGTTTCGGGCGTCGGATAAACAGCCATATAAACGTAGCCACAACTGCCGAGGGTGTCGGCTTCGCAGGTCAGCCTTTTTGCATACAGCGTGACGGTATGCTGATGGCGGGGATTCAGTTCACCGCTGGTGAGCATGAGTTCCAGTTGTTTCATCAGCAGCGGAAAGGCCTGGTCCAGATGGTACGCATCCGCGTCGCTGAACCGGCCTCTGATACCGGCGCGGTCTGCAAGGTAATGCAACCGGTTACCCTCCTGCACCAGACGTGCCCCAAAACAGGGCGTCACGGTGCAGGGCAGTCCCCACCAGGTGCGGTCGTTATTGTCGTCGGGAAGCGTTGTCCCGGGGAGTGTGTCTGACACGATAAAATCCTCACAGAAAATTGGTTAAGAATGGTCCGGTGGTGGCGATAATTCTGCTCTTCTGAATGCCCTTCCAGACTCAGTTCAGGGTGACGCTCATCAGCCGGACATACGGACCAAAACTGTCCTTACGGCGTTCTGCAAACACAGCCAGCACACCGGGAATATCCTGTACTTCACGGCCGGTATATGTATCCGTGCTACCGTGCCAGCGGTATTTACCGGTACAGAACGGAAAAAGACGGGATGCAGGATGCTGACGGTGAATACGCATGGCTTCACCACGGGTGATGATTTTCATGAGAATAGTCCTCCTGAATGTGAAAGTAAGAAACAGCTGAGAAAGAGAAACTGAAGTGATATGAAGGTGATTGTGACGGTGACGGGTTAAAGCAGACCGTGTTCGGCAAAGGAGAATACCTGGCTGCCACCGACTATCAGATGGTCCGGCACCCGGATATCCACCAGGGCCAGCGCCTGTACCAGACGTTCAGTGATAAGCCGGTCTGCCTTACTGGGGGTGACTTCACCGGACGGGTGATTGTGCGCCAGCACCACGGCAGCGGCATTGTGGTACAGGGCACGTTTAATCACCTCCCGGGGATGGACTTCTGTGCGGTTGATGGTGCCTGTGAAGAGGGTTTCACCCGCAATCAGCTGATTCTGGTTGTTCAGATACAGCACCCGGAACTCTTCCCGCTCCAGTCCTGCCATGTTCAGAATCAGCCATTCCCGTGCCGCATGCGTGGAGGTGAAGGCCACGCCGGGTTCATGAAGATGGCGGTCCAGGGTTTTCAGGGCCCGCTGAATGAGGCTGCGCTCGCCGGGCGTCATCTCTCCGGGCAGAAAGGAAAGCTGTTGCATTGTTCCGGCCCCTTTCAGTCAATGATGCGCATAATGGCGTTGCATTCCGGATGTTGCAGGGCGTAATCCCGCAACCGATAATAATGGACCGTCATGGCATAACACTCCGTACGACAGGCATGATGACTGTACGTCATCAGACAGGCAGCAATGCCGGCGGCTTCCGGGCTCATTTCAGCGCGGTTACCGTTCATGGCATTGAACAGTACCCAGGTTTCTCCATCATCTTCATCCGGTTCGGGCGCCATAAATGCGCCGCCGTTATTCAGGGTGTACAGATTCCAGATACCACCGCAGTAGTCTTCACACAGACGGTCCATCCAGCCGAAGACACGGGGCTCCAGGGTCACCCACTGTGGAATGAGGCCAAAGTGCTGCGGCCAGAAGCTGATGCGCTGTTCATCAGGGACGGGAGTGGCAACCAGTTGAGACTGGTTATTCCCTGATGCAGTAGTTACGGAAACAGAAGGTGTGGTGGAATTATGCGAAGAGGTTGTCATGAGATTATTCCTTATAAAAAGCAAATGAATGGAAGAATGCCTGGGGACTGGTACAGACGTGAGTCAGGGCTGCACTTTCAGGGAAACAGCATCAGCGCATGCTCTCCAGCAGCGTTTCTGCCATCACCCACAATGCGCGGTTGAGCTTAATATCGGTGTCGATGCTGTGAATGGCACGGGTGTGGATACGTTTTCCTCTGGCACTGCGACCGGAAATTCCGCCTTTCAGCATATTCTCCTGGATGGTCTGATAAGCACTCCACAGGTCCTTACCGTAATCCTCCCGGCGTCGTGGTGTCAGAATGTCGGCAGTGGTGACTGGCTGATGTTTGTCACCATAACGGTAAGTCAGTGCCGCCTGTGCCAGCGCCTGGCGTGCCGGTGGCGGCAGGACCAGCGACTGCATGGCATCACGCTTCTCCTCTATCCGGTCAAAAACCCCCACCACCTCGTAAGCCCCTTCAATAACTTTCTCCACCACATTTCCCCGGTGCGGAACACGCACTTCCCCCAGAGACTGACCACAGACGCATCCGTTCTGGCAGACGAACCTGAAGTAACCCGGCAGCATCTGGTAGCTGGAGGTACCGTCATGAGAGTTGAGCAGAATAATTTCAGGGACATGTTCTCCGTTTATCTCTCCGGCCCGCCGCAGACGCAGCATATGTTTGGTGTATCCCCGGCGGCCCGGGTCGCGCACACGGGTCTGGCAGGCGAAGAACGGCTGAAAGCCTTCCCGCTGCAGACTTTCCAGCACGGTGATGGTGGGGATATACGTATAGCGTTCACTGCGGGAGGTATGCCGGTCTTCCCCAAAAATACCGGGTACATAGTGCATCAGTTCTTCGTGTGTCAGCGGACGGTCACGGCGTATCTGATTCGCATAACCAAAACGACTGGCTAATTGCATACTTTGCTCCTTATGAATGAATTAGCGGTATAAACGAAAAGGCCGCGTCTCCCGGAGAAGACGCGGCCTGATGGATGAAATGAAGACGTTTATTGCCTGAGAATTCCCTCACTGGCGAGATACGAATTTAGCTGTTTTCCGGCATCAGGTTCAAAATTCCAGCACCGCCAGCGTAGCTGCCCTTCGGCATTGCGGATAACCAGCCGGAAATGCGTTCCCTGGTCATCTTCAATAAGCACATTGCGGTAAGCTGTTGTGACGGCAACCGCCTGTTCGCGTGAGAAAGGGCCTTCGGGCAATAAAACAGGGTGGCAGTCCTACATACCGGCTATTTTCCGATAAATTCAACGCTGGCGCCGGTGGCATTACCGTCAGCACCAACCGTGACGGTCACTTTGTCGTACGCACGGTCTTCAGGATTGAATACTTCAAACTCAACCTTATTGCCTTTTACTTCGTAAGAGCCAAAATCAGCGGTTTCTGTTGTTTCCTCGTCATATTCCCGGGCGTATGCCTGCCGGGCAGCCTGCAGGACGGAATCTTTATCAATAGTGGTCGTCTGTTTCGGGGAAAAACCGGCAAGTGATGTGACAAATTTCGGACAGACCTTCAGCATATCACCGCGGGTGAATTCCATTCGTACACCAAATGCCTGTAAAACGGACACATCACGCTCTGCTATGGAGTGAACGGCTTTTTTGACCATTTCCGGCGCCTGTCCGATTTCCACCTCAACAGCCCTGAATCCCGTCTGCTGATTACACATTTGTGATGTGGGGATCAGGTTACCGTTAATACTGATACGGCTGCCCAGGAGCGTCTGTACACCATTCGGGCATCCCTGCATCAGGCCGGTAATACCAATCGTGCCATTTTTCAGCATTACCAGCGCCTGACCATCTTCCGTCATGGTCTGACACCAGCCGTTTTTGACAGCCCAGTTGCCGGCGGAGGCGGAGAATGATGCCACAGTGAACAGCAGGGGAAAAAGAGCTCTGGTATTCATGACTGACCTCTGAAATGAACGTACGGTGTTATTGATAATGATGGAAGGTATGCAGTGACTGTTCAGGGAATGACGTAGCCGTATATTTAGTTTTCTGTTCAACATATTGTCTCCATACCTGTCGGGACGGCTTTGGCAGGCCGGCAATCACAGGTTAAAGGTGTTGATAAGTTTATGGATGAAAGAGAAATGTGGCAGGGCGGAGATAAAACGCTCTTCAGCGACCAGACTGTGGATGTGGCCTCTCCGTTCAAACCGTTCTGATGTCAGGCTGACTGATTTGATATCTGCCAGAGGAAAGACCTGCAGTTTTCCCTTCTGTAACGCGATCAGATACCAGCTACCGCTGTAATAAATGAGCCGGCAGGGCTCCAGTGACGGATACCATCGCTCAGTCATCAGAGAGATGTGGATACACTGTCTTATTGCCAGGATGAGTTGCGAGAAACACTCGGGGAACGTTGCAGTGATATCCGGCGCCGGTAGCCAGATAAGGCAGGGAGAGGGCTCCTGGTTGTCGGTAAGACAGGTTATCAGTCGTCCGTTCCGGAGCGGAAGTATCCGTGCGATCCCGGTATTCTGTATAAAAGAAAGCATTTCAGGGATCGCACCTGGGCTGCTCTGTCGTCTGAGGCTGTACCTGCCATTTCTGTACTCTAAATCCAGGTGAACCAGACGCTGATGAAAATCGCGCTGTAAAGTACGTTCTGTAACGCCAAATTCATCTGACAGTGTTTTTAGTGACAGAGATTCTCCGGCCATCAGTCGGCTGATAATGAGTGATAAGCGAACCGCCAGGCGATCATGCCGGGAACGATTATCAGACATAGATGTGCACTCCGTAAGAAAACATCTTTTATTTCATGATGTTATTATGCATCATGATGTTGAAAGGATGTGTCGCATCCGGATAATCAGGAATAAAATGCAGCAGAAAAAATATTCTTTTAATTATCTGATTTTTAAGCATGATTTCATAAAAAGAAGAATGCTCGTTAATCCAGCGACACATCCTGTCGGCGTGAGTGTGTCAGAACAGACGCTCCCACAGTGTGATCAGCAGGTGGATAATGCGGTCCCGGGCTTTACGCAGAAGCTGTAACATCCAGGCCGGAAAACTGAAACGGGCAACGGCGACGTCAAAACTTTTCCCGATGGTTTCACCAAAAGTCTGTTGTGCGTGTTTCTGGGCCTGTTCAGAGCGGTTTTCTCCCCGGATATGTGAATACACCGCGCTGGTTGCCTGTGGTGGCAGTGCGTGGATCATCAGCGACACAAACGCCGGAAGGTTCCAGCCGACAGGTGCAGCAACGGAGAGTACCGGAAATGATGAAGGGAACAGGGTTGCCACCCGGGCTGTCACCGTCGCCAGTGAGAGCGCCTGCTGACGGGACGGGCATTTTTCTGTGGCATTCCATTCTTCAGCAGGAAACACGCGATCGGCATGGCTGAGAACAAACAGAAAACGCGAGGGATCTGCGCCTTCATTCAGTAAAAACTGATGCATGGTAATGTCGGCGGCATACGCGCGTTCATCTGCCCGCAGGATCCAGATAATCAAATCCACTTCCGGCAGTAACTGACGGTAAAGCGCCCGGTATTCCTGATCATGTTGCGGCGTCTCTCCAATGCCGGGCAGATCGACCAGCGTCATTCTGCGTTCACCGATCTGCAGGGTAAGACGATGAGCCTGGCGGGTGCAGCCGTTCAGGGGATGTGTGGCACAGATATGGGACTGAAAAATAGCATTACACAGGCTACTTTTGCCGGTGCCGGATTTACCCATAATGCCAATCACGGGTTCGTAATGAATAACGCTGTGGAGATGTTCAAGAATTTTCTGACGAATTTCTTCAGGAAGAAACGTCAGATATGATTTCACTTGTGCGGAGAGGGAAGAATGGCTGAATGACATACCGGTATCCTGTTGATTTCACTGAACCGGATCACACTAATCCGGTTTATCATTCAGGTAATATGGACGTGAAAAATGATGGAATGTCTGAATTACGGATATTATTGTTAAAGTGTAATGGAGTATGAAGTGAGTTTTTCAGAACGGGAACTAATGACATACTGCGGTTTCAGGAGATGAGAGGATGACCGGACGTAAAAACAAATGCGTCAGAAAAAATTGTAACAATCAGGTTTTCTCAGTAAAAATGGCAGTGGAGAAAAGACTGTGCAGAAAACATTATGAGAGGTTTTGTGAGCTCAAAAAAAGAAGAGAGCAAAATCCTGTTCACAGATTAAATGAAGCATTGCCAAGAAAGATAAAAGGACCCAAAAGTAAGAAAAAATTAGTAAAAGAAAGAGAAATCATTAACAGCAGGAAGAAACATAAACAGGAGCAGGGACCATCGCTGGTTGAACTTAATAAAAAAGTTCGTGAGATACTGAAAACTCCGGCATGGAGAACGCTGGAAACGAGAATTCGAAGAAACGGTATCACATTTAAATCAAAAGCAGAGTTAGATGTACTTTCTGAACTTTATGCAATTTATTCATGGGTTTCATATTGCAAACGGAGCGATAATTATTCTGTGTGGTTTTTGAATTGTCCGGATGTAAATATAAATCTTCATGTGTGCGAATGCAGGTCTTCTGAAAGCGATTGTTATCTACCATCCCGTTTTATTATTCTTCCAGCTCCATTAAGGCAAAAAGTAAAAAGAAAATACCCTGCTAATTCGTCTGGAGTGTCAGGATATAGTGATTCAAAAAGTCTTTATAAGACTGTTTTGTCTGTTTGTGGTGGGAAAAGAGAAACCGAATTGTTCTTTTATTCACTGCCAGTAAAGACTAATCATCATCCTTACTGGATTAAAAGTGGTGTGGTTAAAAGATTTCCGCCTATTTTTGGCTTGTTGTTTTATGAACAGGAAAGGTTAACAGGAGGTGTTTTTCGTTATGTGTTGATAAAGTTTTATAATGCTTTTAAGGAGAATTTGTTTTTTGTTGAGATTATCTCGTGCTGTTTTCTTGTTGAGTTTTTTCATGATATTGATTCATTTTTTATAAATCAACGATTAAGTAAGTTGGAAATTTTTATAGATAAGTGGAGGGAGGGTAAAGAAATCTGGATAAAAGCATATCTACAACTGATACATAATGCATTGGGAATAACTGAAACAGAAAAACTCGTCAATCTATATAATTCATTTTTTACTGATAAAGTGGTTCTCTGGGATGAATCAGTAAAAAAAGTTAAGTGGATTTATGAGAAATAGCACCATTTAACTGAAAGCTACCATAACGTCTTTTTGATCACACGCATGATAATGCGTCTCATTTAAATTTCGTTTTTTGGGTCATGGAAATTTTCCGAACATCAGTGATAATGAGGGTTTTGTTGTTTTTGTTTCTGCAATGTTTGAGGGCTGTTCCTGGAGACGATTCGTTGCTTGTGAGCAAGTGGTGGTCCGCTTTACTGGACGAGTTTTGCATTTGTTGAGTGGTGAAATGGAAGTAAAAAGAGCCCCTTTCTGGCAATGACTGAAAAAGTCAGTAGCGTGTAACAGTAAAAACTAACATAAAGTGATTATCGTATGATTATGACAATAACTTATAACTTTTATGAAAAGAACAACAGAAACTACGAAGCCATAACAGATTCCTGAGACCATGTTTTCTGAGGTAGAGAAAATAATTCAAGAGTAAACCAGTTTGTTTTTTGGTCAGTAAAGAACCATGCCTGATGTGAAAACGGGTAATCAACATTCAGTCTGCATGGATGTTTGGAAGAGTTGAGAATGTCGGTATGATACTATATACACGTATTTTTACTAAGCATTTCAGTAAGTGTTATACACGTATTTTTACTAAGCATTTCAGTAAGTGTTATACACGTATTTTCATAAACACTTCTACAAGTGTTTTCGTTAAGCATTGCTATACACATCCAGTTTAGTAAATCTTTACGTTAACTAAATCAGTTTAATGCTGCTGTAAAACCTTTCTGCTTCAGCAATCAATCTGCTATTCGATTTTACTGATGTTACGTTTAACCTTTCCTGATATTTCGAGTTTCGACGTTAGCATGAGAAAAGTATCTTTACGCTAAATCAACCCGAACTTTCCTGAAGTAATCTGACGTTCTTTTCGATGTGCTTACGACGATTCTGTTAAACGACTTTCTGGATGTTTTGATAACAATCAGATTTAGGCATTAACGATTCCTGACGTTTTTCTTTTCCGTGTAAGGTCATTGTTTTCGTCATGATGTGACTCTTCTTGCATTGCGAAAGTGTGATGAACGGTTTTGGTGTTTTGATTCAGATGAAGTTTACGTTATCGATGGTTAATCGTTTTTATGGTGCGTAGTGAAACGTAACGCTTTCAGGAAGGGAAAATCGATTCTGATGGGGATGATCGTGTAACGGCGTTATCTGTAAACAGGTTTTAAACATGTCATTCGCATCCGTGATTAAGTTGTGTGATTAAGCTGTAGGTTTTGGCGTTGTTGTTGATTTGCATTACCAGGAAGCGTTCTGGTTGCGTTTCTGGTGTTTTGTTTGAATGTTCTGTGGATCCTTTTCCCTTCTGACTTTTCTCGTTGTCCATGTCGTTTTTAAATCCATTCGCTGTTCTTGAGTGTTTTTACCCTGTGTGTAGGATTATCTTTTTGTTCCGTTTCAATCACTCTTAATCAGAAAGTTGTAGCATTGCTCAATGCCGGATGCCGTAAAGTTTTACCGCGGTGATTAATGATGTGAAGTCAATCCAAATCAACGGAGATCTCTCATCATGAATCAACCAATACACAATGCTTACTGGTTATCCCGTTTTGAAAGTATTCTCAACGGTGCCCTGGCGCAACACCGTGCCGTCTCGTTAATCCGGGTGGATTTACGTTTCCCTGAGTATATGCCTGCCACCATCATGGATACCGATTTAGATTCAGCGGTGATTTCTCGTTTTTTTGCATCCCTGAAAGCAAAAATTCAGGCTTACCAGCGGAAAAAACGACGTGCCAACAAGCGTGTGCGTGCAACCACTCTGCGTTATTTCTGGTGTCGGGAGTTTGGCAAGGAAAAAGGCAGGAAACATTATCACGTGATATTACTGCTCAACAAAGATACCTGGTGCTCGCCAGGGGATTTCACCGTTCCTTCTTCGCTGGCGACGCTGATCCAACTGGCATGGTGCAGTGCTCTGCATCTTGAGCCCTGGCAGGGTAATGGACTGGTTCACTTTTCCAGGCGGACGCCTTTCCGTAAACCGACATCATCTGATGCTCGCCCTTCTTCCGATGATACGCCTGTGCCTGGTGGATGTTCTGATACCCGGAAGGATTCTGACAAAAAATCTGGTGGATCCGCTGTTCTCTGGGTCAAGCGTGGTGATGTGGAAGCGATGCAGAAAGCCATGGAGAGAGCCCGTTATCTCGTGAAGTATGAGACGAAGCAGCATGACGGTTCTGGTCAACGTAATTATGGTTGCAGTCGTGGGCTGGGGCGTCTACTGGATGGCAGGTGAACCCTGTAAAACAGCATCCGATGCCTGAGTTTATGCCAACGCCCTTAGCTCGCTTTCTGAAAAGTCGTCCTGAAGTAATGCAATGGATTGCCATCTACTTCCGTTCGTGACACATAAGTCGAAAAACCTTTGGTTGTTCTGGTTATTTGCATTTACTGCCATTCATAGAAATGAACAGATCGATTGGTAGGACTCAAATGTTATAGCGTCTCTCTTCTCATAGTCTGCTTTGTACCAGACGCGGAATCCCCTAATGCTGGTGTACAGGTTCTGACTCATTTCCTCCCCCACTTTCATCCCGTTATACTGTGAAAAAAGGAGGTAGGCGTGAAACTGAAAATGCAGGATTTGAGGCTGTTTAATATTGTGTTCGAGAGCGATCCTGGCTGGATACTGGATTTCTCTAACCGCACCTTGTCTGCTTTTTTCGATGAAGAATTGAACATTGATATTGATGATGAACGTTATCAGAAAGAGGGGACGTCAAAAGCCAAACGAGTTAGATGCTTGCTGAAACAGGTTGATCGTGAGACCGCTCTGCGGGTTCTTGGTGCGCTCTGGCAGTATAAAACGGAATCCATGCCTGAACAGGCTGAACAAAGCCGTAATGACTATCTTGCACTGATTTCCCGCTTAGAAAACGCTGACACCGATGAAGCCAAAGGCGTTAAGCCTGTCCAGGCATGGCATGGTGTTGACTGGCATTCACTTATCGCTGAAATGAACGAGATGAAATCTCTGCCGCCACATCCACGTGGTTTTCGGTTTGAAGCCTGGCTTGCTGAACTGTTCAGTATCTTTAAGCTTGCTCCCCGTTCGTCTTTCCGAAATACAGGCGAACAGATTGACGGAAGTTTCCGACTGAATGATGAATTTTACCTGATGGAGGCAAAGTGGCATCAGAAAAGAACGTCGGCTGCCGACCTCCATGTATTTGAAGGAAAGCTCAGTACCAAGGCAACCTGGACACGCGGTGTTTTTATCAGTTGGATGGGCTTTACGCCTGAAGGCCTGACGGCTTTTGGTAAAGGGAAGCGGGTTATCTGTGTCAGTGGTTATGATCTTTACCACTCACTGAATCATAGGATCCCTTTACCCGACCTTCTGGATGCTAAAACCCGGCACGCGGCTGAAACGGGAGAGCCCTATGCTGAGTTCGACCGACTATATGCACTGAAAGACAAACAGTTCGGCACGCTGAAATAACGGGTTGGGAAGCGATGACCTGCTCCCCGTTGTTTCACACAGAATCGTGTACAGGGTCGAAGTTCTGGCTCAATGTGCTGACTGAACTGAAAAACCGCGGTCTGAACGATATCCTCATCACCTGTGTAGATAGCCTGAAAGGCTTTCCAGATGCCATCAACACAGTATATCCGGAGGCCAGCATCCAGTTATGCATCGTGCATATGGTGCGCAACAGCCTGCGCTTCGTGTCATGGAAGGACTACAAAGCCGTCACTCGCGACCTGAAAGAGATTTAATCAGGCACCCACGGAAGAGACAGGCTAGCAAGCACTAGATAAGTCGGAGCTGGCAGGCTAACTGACCGAATCTTACCACGTTCTTCGCTTATCTGACGGACATTCGCAAAGTGCGCTATACGACGAATGCCATCGAGTCACTAAACAGTGTGATCCGCCATGCGATCAAAAAGCGTAAAGTGTTCCCGACAGACGACTCGGTGAAAAAAGTGGTGTGGCTGGCAATCCAGTCTGCGTCCCAGAAATGGACGGTGTCGTTGAAGGACAGGTGTATGGCAATGAGCCGCTTTATTATCGAGTTCGGTGACTGCCTGTCACTTCTGAAAAAAGGCATTTACACAGAATCCTAAACAGGTTCCGACATTCCCCACTCATACTAAACACCTTGTCACTTGACGCAGGGCTGAACATTTTACAACAACGGTATACCAATATGATATTGGTTTACTAAATTTTTTGGGAATCCCTCAGGGAATTTCTCCCTATACTTCCAGACATCTGTTATCATTTAACCCATTACTGATCCGCTGCCGCATATATACCTGCGGCGAGCGATAACTTAGAACTATGCTGCATTGTAATGTTCGATTGCTACTGCATGGTTATGCAATGCCGTCATTAACATCTGGCTTGGGCATGAACACGATGTAGTCACGCTTTATCGTTTTCACGAAGCTCTCTGCTATTCTGTTACTCTCCGGACTCCGCACCGCCGTGTTCTTCGATTCAAGTCCCAACATCCGAGCGAACTGGCGTGTTTCATTAGCCCGGTAGCATGAACCATTATCTGTCAGCCACTCCACTGGAGACGCCGGAAGCTCGTTGCCGAAGCGGCGTTCCACCGCTCCTGGCATGACGTCCTGTACTGTTTCACTGTTGAAGCCGCCGGTAGTGACCGCCCAGTGCATCACCCCGGCAATAAGGGAGCGTGCGCTATCCACTTTTTGCACGTCCATATTCAACGGCTTCTTTAATGAGTTCATTTTCCATCGTTTTGTTCCGGGCAGGCGCTGGCGTTCTTTAATCTGCCTTATGGCAGCAGCAAGTTCAGAGGCAGGAACGATCTGTTCCCCAGCAGTCACCGCAGTAAGACTTCCCTCCTGGTATTGCTTGCGCCAGAGAAGTAACTGGCTGCTACACCATGTTGCCGGGCAACGAGGGAGACCGTCATTCCTGGTTCAAAGCTCTTCTGAACATTAGCGATCTTTTCCTGTGCAGTATGCCGTCTGAGTTTCTCCGGTCCTGAGGCATCAATCATCTGTTTTCCAATGACCAGTCTAAAAACTAATATTAAGATTATCACTTATTTAAGTGATATTGGTTGACTGGAGATTCAGGGGGCTAGCCTATCCGGGAAAGTTCACTCACTTTGAATGAAGTAAATATTAAGTATCACATTTTGTGATGTAGCCATTATTTTTATAAAAAATCACCTGATAGGATTTATCATAAGTTAATGATAAGCAGAGTATTGATAGATGAGCAAGAAGAAGTTTTCTGTTGAGAATGAAGATCTCTCTACTGTTCGTACATCACTTCTTAATTCCAACCTTGTCCGGAAGTTGATCATGGAAATGTCTGATGAAGACTTCAATCAAGTTAAGGATAACCTTGAAAAGGCCATTGAGCAGCGTAATGAGTTGAAGGATTCTTTGGCAATTATCAAAAAGTACATGGATGACGCAGGTGTAACGGCGGAAGATGTGTATCGTGAATTTGGCAAAAAATTACAGACGGGCAGAAAAAACGATTCAGGAGAGTCTAATAAGTACAGGTATGAGTATAACGGTCAAATAATGTACTGGAGTGGACAAGGTCGTCGGCCTTCTGTTATTGCAGAAGCAATAAAAGCCGGAGGTTCTCTTGATGATTTTCTTATATCTCAGGGCACATCATCATCTTGTTCTGATTATGAGTGATACATCTAATCGGTTGAATGTTGCTGTAATGCTCGCTTTTGATGCTTATATGGCAGCGTTACCGTTTATTGTTTTAGTTACAAATTGGTCGTCATGGACATAACCTGAAATTATAACTATCATCGGGTCTTTCAAGTTGCTTATGCATATAACGCCAGGGAGGAAAACGAGAGTTAAAAAATTGAACTGTTCTCATAGAGACTGTAATTTAAATTGTGTAATTGCCGGTTTTTGATATGTTCACTCCAACAACGTAGACAAGTAGATTGTGGACGAAAAGACGCTTAAAGTCCTTGCGGCTGAACTGGCTAAAGGCCTCAAAACCGGGGCCGATCTCAATCAGTTTTCCCGTATGCTGACGAAATTAACTGTCGAAACGGCGCTTAATGCGGAACTCGGTAACGGCTGCAGATGTTCCTGCTCTGGTGTATGCTCAGCATCCTGTTTTGGTGCGGCGAAGACATGGAAGCGGCGGGAGAACCCCAGCGTATTAACCGCAAAGTTAACTTTGCACCGTTGCCCGGCAACCTCCACCTCAACTTCGCCCTAGTCGTGCTGGAGCTGGTATCCAGGCTGAGTTTCGAAGCGAACTGTTCTTTTTGACGGACGCATTTTACGTTTGGGCTGGATGTAGTAACGCAGCATGGAACGTCCGCCCGTATAACCCATTGCCTGACCGTTCGTTCAGAGCAACCAATCTGAGTCGCAATATCGACAATGTACGCGCCCTGCTGGCGCATTTGCTTTATCATGTAAAAGTCCTCTCTGCTCAGCATGTTGATGTCATTTCTGGTGTGAGAACCTTAAGGAAACAACATGTTGGGTGGAGCGGAAAATCCAAATGGTGACCGTCTTATTATCGCTGGCGCTGACACCTGAGCGATCACCTTTAATATGGTAGCAATTACACTGAATTACTTACAGATTCGTTATAACGAACCTCTGTACATAATTATGAAACAGATTTGTATTTACATAAAACATGGATATTTTTAATTTAGGTTTATTACTATTATTATACTCACTCCCTTTTTGATATAATCTCTATTGTTATTTACTTCCTGTCTTTACTCACTCTCTGTTCCTGTTTTCAGTGAAATAATAATTTATTTTAATTTTATCCATCATGAGCTGTATTTGCTTAACAATGATTGTTTGCCTGATATGTTTTAACTATTCTGGTGAACATCAATTCTCTGTCATCACTGATTAACTGAATGCTTACGCTTTGATAAGGTATCCATGATTCCGTCATGTTTAACAGCGCAGAATAAACAATGAAATTAACAGAGTGAATTCCTGATTATGTTTGTTTCGGGTTGTATTGTTTAAGATGCAGAGTAAAAATCATGCCAGTGGTATTTTTTACTCTGGTAATGTGTGCGGTTAACGTTCATGTCCTTAAGAACAGATTGGATGAGGGCGTATAAGTTTATTGCGTTGGCCTTGTTCACGTTTTTTTAGAACCACTGAGAGCAAGTTTGTAGTTTATGATTGATTGGTCGAAATATATTTCTTAACCTTCTGGTTGTGGGTTTTTATCGCGTGTTTTGCAGTATTTCGTGATGTTTATTGATTCTGTATTTTATTCGCTCCTCGTTTATCTCATCTCTTTAGCTAATACCATCAGATAATCCATTTATTTCTGCACAACGCTACGTGTCGTTAATAACCGACGTATCCATTCTGTTACAGCATGCCTGATAAATACCGTCTGTAAGTTATTACCGTTTTAGATCTGATTATGAGCGAAAGCATTAATTCGTTTACAGCACTTAAAACGTCATTAACTTTCAGGAGTCATCAGCATGCCTAAATCTTACACACCAAACTGGTTTTTTACCGCTTTACTTGACAATCACATCAATCAAATGATGGCACGCTATTCCTGCCTGCGGGCCTTACGCATGGATTTCTTCTACAGGAAAGATACGCCTGATTTCTTACAACCTGATCATCGCTGGCTTGAATTGCAGTTGCGTATGCTGCTGGAGCAGGTGGAACAATTTGAAAATATCGTTGGCTTCTTCTGGGTGATTGAATGGACGGCTGATCATGGTTTTCATGCGCATGCGGTTTTCTGGATCGATCGTCAGAGGGTTAAAAAAATATATCCCTTTGCGGAGCGGATTACGGAATGCTGGCGGTCTATTACGCATAACAGTGGTTCGGCACACCGCTGTACATATCAGCCGCATTATACATACAACATCAACATTCCTGTGCGCCACAACGATCCTGAAAGCATCGATAATATTCGCGGTGCCCTGCATTATCTGGCGAAAGAAGAACAAAAAGACGGGCTGTGTGCCTACGGCTGCAATGAAGTTCCTGAACGTCCTGCTGCAGGGCGTCCTCGTAAGCCTCACTTCTGAAAGTTTGAATCATGAGTTTCCTGGCCCGGAAACACTTAGTCGGTAAAAACTTACCTCGATGATTAATGATGTGAACTGAAGTCAACGGAGATCATTCACCCTGAACCTGCATCCGGTGTTCTGTCCCTTATCTTCCCGTTCTGCTTCAGTTCTTCACTTATTCCATCAATCTCATCCGCAAGCCATAACACGTCAGCTCATTCACGGGCAGGACGCATTGTGGGCTGCGCATAACGGAACATATCTTATGAATGCTATTCCTTATTTCGACTATAGCCTGGCCCCCTTCTGGCCATCTTATCAGAACAAAGTCATCGGCGTCCTTGAGCGTGCGCTGCGTGAACAGTCCTGCTCCCGGGTACGGCGGATCCTGCTTCGTCTGCCGTGGGAACATGACAACGCCTTCAGTTGCAGAAAGACCTGGTTAGGCATGGATTTTATCGAAACCGTCAGTGCGCTGATGAATGCAACCCCCGGACGCGACCTTTGCTGGATCCTAACCCGTCATCCTGAAAAGCCGGAATACCACGTGGTGCTGTGCGTCAGACAGGAGTATTTCGATGGCCCTGAACTGGACCGGCTGATTCTGGATGCCTGGAGCAACGTACTGGGCTTCGCGTCACCGGGTGAAGCGGCACCGTACCAGAAACAGATAACACGGGATGTGGTGCTGGACAGTCGTTCACCGGACTGCGAAGACATCCTCAAAGAGTTGATATGGGCGTTCAGTGATTTCGCCCGCGATCGTCGTGGTGTGCGCGATCCGGAAGCCCGTTACCTCGCCGGTAACCCCTGGTATCCCGTAGCAGGCCAGTTCTGAAAGCTCAGTTCAGCAGATTCACCCGCATTTGCCCAACATTCATAAATCTCACAAAGGACATTCTGACCATGTTGACCACAACAAGCCACGACAGCGTATTGCTGCGTGCCGACGATCCCCTGATCGACATGAACTACATCACCAGTTTCACCGGTATGACCGATAAATGGTTTTACAAGCTGATCAGTGAAGGTCATTTCCCTAAACCCATCAAACTGGGGCGTAGCAGCCGCTGGTACAAAAGTGAAGTGGAGCAGTGGATGCAGCAGCGAATTGAGGAATCACGAGGAGCAGCAGCATGAAACGTGTTGTAATGCCAGTACGCTGGCAATGTGCGAAATGCCGGCGCTGGTATTGTGGAAATCAGCCCTGTCCCTGGTGCTGGCGCTGACAACTCCCGCTCATCTTTCTGCTGGCACCCTCTGGCCAGCCAACTGTTTGTCATCATTTCCTGACTGATTCGTCATTCCCTTCGTCCCGCCAGTCACTGGTGTTTGTATCGTATCGTGCCGGTGTCGATGTGCGCTTTCCGTGTGTCTGCACCGGCTGAACAAAATTCAACAGGGTTTGAAAAGGAACATTTCGTGCAAATAACCGAAGCATTAATTTCAGAGCCGGGAGACATCCGGCGTTTTATTCAGCAGGCGGTGGACCACTGGCCGCATTTGCTGGCATTTTACTTCACACTCCATTCGGCAGAAGGAAATATCAACGGGCAACAGATTCATGCATTCTGTACTTCCTTTTACCGACAGGTGCACGAACGTATTACTGAGCGTAATCACACGGCCAGTCCATCCTCGCCGGTGGTATTACGCTGGTTGCGGGAACAACATGGAGGAGCAACAATACGATGCCTGTTGCTGTTCAGCCAGGAGCTTTTCTGCCATCCGCGAGCCAGTGTGACAGTTGATGAAGAATGTTCGCAAGTGGTGGATTTACTGCAACAGAGCTGGCAGGTGATAAGTGCTGGCGGACAATGCCGGGTGGAAAAGCGTTTTCAGGTCGCCCGGGGTGATACATCTGGCCAGTATGTTGCGTTAAAAACAGTCGCATTGTCTCTGGGGTTACCGGTTGTGACCGCCATTATCTATCGTCCGGTACAGCGCTGTACATTGATTACAGCTCAGTGAATCAGCGCAGTTGTGCAGTCAACGATATTTTCTGGCTTTTCGTCGGTCATTCAGCATCATTAAACGGGTCTCTGCCTCTTTCTGTTCCTGTGGTGTCACTTCCCCGCACGGCTGACCGTTCAGGTTGTAACGGGCGCCACCTGCTATTAACGCACGGTAATAGCGCGGAGACTGCACATAAGACGCCACTGCTGCATGTAATGTACCAGCGCCAAACGCCAGTTCTCGGATGGCGATATCCTGTATCAGGTCGTCAGGTATCCCCACTTTAAGTGGTTTTGTTTTTTTCCCGGTTGAATGACTCAGGCCAGAGTTCCACAAGACGAATAATGCGCTTACGGTTTTTGCTCTGGCGTTTTGTCATGTCGCCACGGTGTTTGGATTTGCCCCTATATTTCCAGACACCTGTTATCACTTAACCCATTACTGGCTTGCTGCCGTAGATATTCCCGTGGCGAGCGATAACCCAGTGCACTATGCGGATGCCATTCGTTATAATGCTCGAACGCCTCTGCAAGGTTCTTTGCTGCCGTTAACCCGTCTGGTTTGGGCATGATACTGATGTAGTCACGCTTTATCGTTTTCACGAAGCTCTCTGCTATTCCGTTACTCTCCGGACTCCGCACCGCCGTGTTCTTCGGTTCAAGTCCCAACATCCGGGCGAACTGGCGTGTTTCATTAGCCCGGTAGCATGAACCATTATCCGTCAGCCACTCCACTGGAGACGACGGAAGATCGTTGCCGAAGCGGCGTTCCACCGCTCCCAGCATGACGTCCTGTACTGTTTCACTGTTGAAGCCGCCGGTAGTCACCGCCCAGTGCAGTGCCTCACGATCACAGCAGTCCAGCGCGAACGTGACACGCAGTCTCTCTCCGTTATCACAGCAGAACTCGAACCCGTCAGAGCACCATCGCTGATTGCTTTCTTTCACGGCCACTCTGCCTGTATGTGCCCGTTTCGATGGCGGTACAGTAGGTTTTCGCTCAAGCAACAGCGCATTCTGGCGCATGATCCGGTAAACACGTTTGGCATTCACTAACGGTAGTCCTTCATTTAGGGACTGCCGCCTGAGTATCGCCCAGAACACGGCTTACCGGGGCTATTCCTTGTCCGAAGGTAACAAGGGCACATGCGCTATCCATTTTCGCGATTGCGCATACTCCACCACTTCTTTGAGGATCTAAACTTCCATGGTTTTTTACCCAGCAAGAGCTGTAACTCTTTTATTTGTTTTATAGCGGCAGGCAGTTCTGAGGCAGGAACGACACCCTCTCCTGAAGCAACAGCAGTGAGACTTCCTTCCAGAGATTGTTTTTCCACTTAAACAACAGGCAGGGCTGAATACAACGCAAACGCGCCACATGTGACACCGCCATGCCAGGCTCCATTGTCTGCTGAATAATGCCAATTTTTTCCTGAGGAGTTTTACGTTTACGAAGCTCCAGCCCCGGCAAAGTTCCAGTCATCTCAAAATTAGAACCAGTGTCAGACATATATCCAAGCCTGTCTCTTATTTTAAGATACATCCACTATCTGGCGTTTCAAGGGGCTGGTCCAGCTACAAATATTATTGAAAGAGATTTTTATGAAAACGAAGCTTTTTACGATTTCTATCGGCATTGATGTAATATAGAAGAGTTATATAAATTATTCAAATCAAATTTTCTATTGAAGATTTTCATTCACAGAGTGAGAAAGATGTAAAATAAAAATACAGGCTCATATATTATTACTTAACCTTACATGGATATCCTGAAATGACATTAATTATTAAGATAATAACGTTTTCATCGGTAGTAGTAGAAATAAACAAAATTTTAATTTCAAAAACTGCTTGTTTCTCGTAGTGAGGTACTTGTCTTTACTGATTCGGATAACAGGAAAACATTTAAAATCATTCTGTTGCGCTCTTTCTGAGAGGCTGATTGCAAAATGGCATCTGAATCGATCGCAGTTGTATGACTCAGCGAGTAAGGCCAGGGAGGTGTTACCCACGAAAATATGTACGGCCCAGAACGCGCTGGAACTCTTTTGATGCTCCAGCAAGAACTTAACCGAATGCCATTGGTACGCTGCCCCACAGAAAATTCCGTCACTAATGGCGGTAGCCGACAGATTCACATGGCGTCACCGCAGTAAACCAAGATGGATCTTGATTGCGTCCTCAACAGACAACATATCTGCTTTGGACAACGAGCCAATATGTGTTTTGAGACAGGACTTATCCGCCGCCATAATCTGCTCTACAATCGCTTTGCTGCTCTGACACCTACGGTCACAACAGCCTCACTTGGATACACTCGCTCTGTGTTACTGGTCAGAGGAACGACGACTACTCGAGCGAGGTTCCTGTTTGCTGCGTCATTGCTCACGATCACTGCCGGACATGTCTTGCGGATTTCACTGTCAACAGCAGGATCAAATTCAATCCACCACGTCTCACCTGTGCCGTCACTGCTCTGTCATCTTTCTAACACTTTACTGTCTAACACATGTAATAAAAAAGTTATTTTTCTGCAATTCGGGCATGATATTTAATCCCACGAGCATGAAACGTGTGAATTCGCTCATCAGGTACAACAAGCAAGAGAGATAAACGATGAAACCGTTACATTATACAGCTTCAGCACTGGTGCTCGGACTGACGTTAATGGGGAATGCACAGGCAGTGACGACCATTCCGTTCTGGCACTCTATGGAAGGGGAACTGGGTAAAGAGGTGAATTCTCTGGTCCAACGTTTTAACGCCGAAAACCCGGATTACAAAATTATACCGACTTATAAAGGCAACTACGAAGAGAGTTTAAGTGCGGGGATCGCAGCATTTCGTACCGGTAACGCTCCGGCTATTTTGCAGGTTTATGAAGTTGGCACCGCCACCATGATGGCGTCGAAAGCCATTAAACCGGTGTATGACGTGTTTAAAGAGGCGGGGATTAACTTTGATGAGTCGCAGTTTGTGCCGACGGTTTCAGGCTACTACTCCGACAGTAAAACCGGACACTTACTCTCCCAGCCGTTCAACAGCTCGACTCCTGTTCTCTATTACAACAAAGATGCTTTCAAGAAAGCAGGATTAGACCCGGAACAGCCGCCGAAAACCTGGCAGGATCTGGCGGACTATGCCGCGAAACTGAAAGCCTCCGGTATGAAGTGCGGCTACTCCAGCGGCTGGCAGGGCTGGATCCAACTGGAAAACTTTAGCGCCTGGAACGGTCTGCCGTTTGCCAGCAAAAACAACGGCTTTGACGGCACAGATGCGGTGCTGGAGTTCAACAAGCCGGAGCAGGTGAAACACATCGCCATGCTCGAAGAGATGAACAAGAAAGGCGATTTCAGCTACGTCGGGCGTAAGGATGAATCCACCGAGAAGTTCTATAACGGTGATTGCGCAATGACGACTGCCTCTTCTGGTTCTCTTGCCAGCATTCGCGAGTACGCCAAATTCAACTACGGCGTAGGCATGATGCCTTACGACGCTGACGCGAAAGATGCACCACAAAACGCCATTATCGGCGGAGCCAGCCTGTGGGTGATGCAGGGCAAAGATAAAGAAACGTATACCGGCGTGGCGAAGTTCCTCGACTTCCTCGCGAAGCCAGAAAATGCTGCCGAGTGGCACCAGAAAACCGGTTATCTGCCAATCACCAAAGCGGCGTATGACCTGACCCGTGAGCAGGGCTTTTACGAGAAAAACCCAGGGGCGGATATCGCGACACGTCAGATGCTGAACAAACCGTCGTTACCGTTCACCAAAGGACTACGTCTGGGCAACATGCCGCAGATCAGAGCGATTGTGGATGAAGAGCTTGAGAGCGTGTGGACCGGTAAGAAGACGCCACAGCAGGCGCTGGATACCGCCGTTGAGCGTGGGAATCAGTTACTACGCCGCTTTGAGAAATCGACGAAGTCTTAACCAGTGTAATGTCGGATACGTTTCGCCTATCTGAGCTAACATCGCGTGTAGGCCGATGTGATTGACATCTTCCTCCTTACGGCATCAACGTTCCAGACTGAGATGTACCCAGTTCCCTGGTGGAGAAGTCAGTCATGAATATTAATCGTATTGGTTTCGATCTTGCCGAAAAATGTTTTTCAAATCCACGGCGTTGATCACAATGAATAGTGGTACGGAGAAAAACGCTGAGCCCTCCCCACATGATGACGTTTTTCTCCGGGCTTTCTCCCTGCCTCATCAGCATCGAAGTCTGTGGCTCTTCCCATTCTGGGCACGGGAACTCATTCCGTATGGGGCCTACCGTGCGCATTATTCCGTAGAAACTTGTCAAATCTTATCTCAAAGGTAACAAAAACGACGCTAATAATGCAGCTGCCATCTGTGAGGCCGTCAGCAGGCCCGGCATGCGATTTGTTGTTTTCATATCGGAATCCCAGCAGACGTTACAGGAAGAATACCGGGTCCGGGCCAGAATCATCCGCGAGCGAACGGCGTTGCGTAATGAAATCCGGGGGCTGTTGAGTGAATTTGGTCTGCTGCTGCCTGTGGGGATAAGGCACGTGCGTAAAATCCAGCAGGGAATACTGCCCAGGGGCAGTGGAATGACCCTTCATCCGTTTGTTGTGCGAACTGTCAGAGTAAAATGAACTCATATCGTCTCATGACCACCGTCTTCATGAGGCTGCAAGGGATGATATCCGTATTAAACAGCTGATGGAGCTAAAAGGAGTTGGTCCCACAACAGCCTGTGCGCTGGTTGCCTGTATCGGTAATGCACATGATTTTAAAAAGGGACGGCAACTGGCAGCCTGGCTGGGCTGACGCTATCACAATACAGCAGCGGCTGAATGTCGAAGCTGGGCAGGATAACAAAAGCCGGTGATTCGTATCTGCGAATGCTTCTGGTTCAGGGGGCTCGTTCAGTACTGATTGGTGCTGAGAAAAGGACTGACTCATTCAGTCGTTGGGTCTGTTCACTGGTTGAACGCAGAGAATACTGACGCGCTGTTGTGGCCATCGCCGCCAGAAAGGTAAGGCTGTGCTGGGCATCATGTCATTACGGTGATGATTTCAGGCTGTATTCAGCCAGCTAAAGCACGCAGCAACCGTATGACTATCTGATCTGCAACTCGTTGATGATAAAGTGTTAGACCCTGTGAGGTATATCTGATTATTGTACAGGATATACGTATCCGCTTAACGAACAAGAGCCTCACGCGCGTCTTTCATCTGGGCCGAATAGATGAGATTCATCATGGTTGTTTATAGTACCGTCGTCTCTCCCCTTTATTTTTACAGAAAAGCAAACAGAAACCATAAATACCGGCGTTGACATGGCGGGGAAGCCGGCAACGGCTATCCCTACCGTAATCATAATATTTCTGTCATTTCTGCTCCCTACAATGACGTTAGTTTTACTTCTGGGCGATAACAACGAAAGGAGAGTATGACATGCACAACTCCAAAATCCGGCTGGCTATACTGGTTGGCTGCATGGCTCTGAGCGCCAACCTGTGGGCCAAAGCGCAGCCGGTGCAGGCAACGCTGGCCGGGCATGCAATTCTGCCGGCAAAATCCGCTGTTTCAACACCGAAGGATGCGCCGGGCGATTTGCAACAGAGCGGCAAATACACCAGCGGCAAACGCGTCACCGAGCTGGGCAGCGTGGCGGGCAAATCCGCAGAACGCCTGACAGGACTCAGCCTGCCGATCAATGGTCAGCCGTTGCAGGGCCACTCAGGTATCAAACACATGCCCGACGGTACCTATTGGGTGCTGACTGACAATGGCTTCGGCAGCAAAGCCAACTCCCCGGATGCCATGCTGTACCTCAACCAATACAAGATAGATTTCAAAGACGGCTCGGTAGTACCGCTGAAGACGCTGTTCCTGCATGATCCGGATAAAAAGGTGCCGTTCCACATCATCAACGAGAGCACCGAACTACGCTATCTGACCGGCAGCGATTTTGATCCGGAAAGCTTCCAGTTTTCCGACGATGCCTTATGGATCGGTGATGAGTTCGGTCCTTACCTGATCAAGACCGACCTGAACGGCAAGGTGCTGGCGGTGTTCGACACAGAAGTGGACGGTAAGGTGGTTAAATCGCCGGACAACCCGACGCTGACTCTACCTAGCGCTCCGGACGGTAAGCTGAACTTCCAGGTGGCGCGTTCCAAAGGCTTTGAAGGCATGGCCATCTCGCCGGACGGCAGTAAGCTGTATCCGCTGCTGGAAGGGGCATTGTGGGACGGTGAGCAGTTCGAGAACGTTGACGGAAAACGCTACCTGCGTGTGCTGGAGTTCGATACCAAACAGCAGGCCTGGACTGGTCGCAGCTGGCAGTACGTGCTGGAAGACAACCAGAACGCCATCGGCGACTTCAATATGATAGATGATACCCACGGACTGGTGATCGAGCGTGATAACGGCGAAGGCACGGCGGATAAAGCCTGCGTCGCCGGCGCGCCGACCAACAACTGCTTCAGTCAAGTAGCCAGGTTCAAACGGGTGTATAAAATTGCTTTCTCGGACACTAACGTCGGAAAACCTGTCGAAAAACTGGGCTATATTGACCTGATGAAGATTCAGGATCCGAACAAGCTGGCACGCAAGCCGCTGAACGACGGTGTGCTGACCTTCCCGTTCTTCACCATCGAGAACGTGGATGTGGTTGACACTAACCACATCATCGTAGGCAACGATAATAACTTCCCGTTTTCCTCCAGCCGCTGGCCTAATATGGCGGATGACAACGAGTTTATTCTACTGGATGTGAAGGATTTTCTGAAGTAGGGGGAAGAGCATCTTACGATACTCCTCGCTAATTTAAAAACGAACGGTGCTGAGCACCGTTTTTAATCACCTCGCCAGAACCTACCAGAATATGATGTTGGTGGTAATGACTCCAACTTATTGATAGTGTTTTATGTTCAGATAATGCCCGATGACTTTGTCATGCAGCTCCACCGATTTTGAGAACGACAGCGACTTCCGTCCCAGCCGTGC